>JBJMWF010000370.1:0-3830 GCA_045810265.1 Vitreoscilla sp.
GGTACCGAGCGGCATGGAGTACTCAGCGCGCCGCGGTGCTGACCGCGGCGGAGGACGATAAGGATGAGGTGAGTGTCAGACGGATTATCGCAAGGCGGAGTTCCGTGCCTGGTGCGGGATTGCCCCGCCATGGACGGGTGCGCGTGCGACATTCAGTCCGAAGTAAAGATAGCGCCCAGGCGCTCCATGCGCTCGAGGGCCATGCCGCAGCCACGCACGACGCAGGTCAGCGGATCCTCGGCCACCAGCACCGGCAGGCCGGTCTCCTCGGCCAGCAGGCGGTCGAGGTCGCGCAGCAGGGCGCCGCCGCCGGTGAGCATCATGCCGCGCTCGGCGATGTCGGCGCCCAGTTCGGGCGGCGTCTGCTCGAGCGCGTTCTTGACGGCCGAGACGATCTGGTTGAGCGGGTCGGTCAGCGCTTCCAGCACCTCGTTGGAGCTGATGGTGAAGCTGCGCGGCACGCCTTCGGACAGATTGCGGCCCTTGACTTCCATCTCGCGCACCTCGGAGCCCGGGAAGGCCGAACCGATGCCCATCTTGATGTTCTCGGCCGTTTGCTCGCCGATCAACATGCCGTAGTTGCGGCGGATGTAATTGATGATGGCTTCGTCGAACTTGTCGCCGCCCACGCGGACGCTGCCCTTGTAGACCACGCCGCCCAGCGAGATGACGCCCACTTCGGTGGTGCCGCCACCGATGTCGACGACCATCGAGCCCGAGGCTTCCGACACGGGCAGGCCGGCGCCGATCGCCGCGGCCATCGGCTCCTCGATCAGGTAGACGGCGCTGGCGCCGGCGGCCTCGGCGGCGTCCTTGATGGCACGGCGTTCGACCTGGGTGGAGCCGCAGGGCACGCAGATGATGATGCGCGGGCTGGGCGTGAGCAGGCTGCGCGGGTGCACCATCTTGATGAACTGCTTGATCATCTGCTCGGTGACCACGAAGTCGGCGATCACGCCGTCCTTCATCGGGCGGATCGCCTCGATGTTGCCGGGCACCTTGCCCAGCATCGCCTTGGCTTCCTTGCCGACGGCCTGGATGATCTTCTTGCCGT
This sequence comes from Vitreoscilla sp., assembly GCA_045810265.1. Lineage (GTDB taxonomy): Bacteria > Pseudomonadota > Gammaproteobacteria > Burkholderiales > Burkholderiaceae_C > Scleromatobacter. The sequence goes on from JBJMWF010000370.1 coordinate 1,055, forward strand.
GCGGGCCGCCCTCGTGGCGGATCGAGACGACCGAGGGCTCGTCGAGGACGATGCCCTTGCCTCGGACGTAGATCAGCGTGTTGGCGGTTCCGAGGTCGATCGCGAGATCGGTGGAGAAGTAGCGGCGCAGGGAAGAGAACATTGGTGGCGGCGGCGGGTGCGGGTCGGCGGCTTGCGGCGGTCTGGGCGGGACGTGGATCAGGCCATCTGGATGGGTGTGACTCCGGGACCTGAGGCCCGGACATGAAGCCGAGCCGGGTACCGAACCTGGAACTGCGAACGCGAAAGACGCCGCAAGGCGCTTGAATTGGGTGGGTTCGAAGACCTCGCAAGCCGCAATTCATGCTGCGAATCACCTCGTGCAGGATGCCTCGAATTAACCGAGGATAATACCGCAAGCGCACCTGATGAGCCTGTACTCAGGTCGTAACTTTTTTCAGGTTCGCGCCCTTCCCGGCCCCGATCCGCAAGGCATCGCGGCCCGCTGACCCAAGCCGGATTTCCCCATGCCCTTGACTCCCGAAGACGTCAGCCGCATCGCGCACCTCGCGCGACTCGAGCTGTCGCCCGCCGAGGGGTCTGCGATGCAGACCCAGTTGAACGACTTCTTCAAGATCGTCGAGCAGATGAGCGCGGTCGATACCTCCGGGCTCGAGCCCCTGCACACGCCGCTGTCGGCGATCGGCAATGTCGAGCTGCGCCTGCGGCCCGACGCCGTGACCGAAACCGACAATCGCCAAGCCAACATGGCCAACGCGCCGGCGGCCGACGAAGGCCTGTTCCTGGTGCCGAAGGTGATCGAATGAGCGGCGAACTGCACACGCTGGGCGTGGCCGAGCTCGGCCGTGCGCTGGCCGACAAGAGCACCTCGAGCGTCGAGGCGACGCAAGTACTGCTTGCCCGGGCCAAGGCCGACACGCACGGGGCGTTCCTCGTGGTCGACGAGCCAGCCGCTCTGGCGGCCGCGCAGGCCGCCGACGCCCGGCGGGCCGCGGGCGGGCCGGGCGCGGATCATCCGCTGCTGGGCGTCCCGCTCGCGCACAAGGACATCTTCGTCACGCAGGAGTCGGCCACCACCGCCGGCTCGAAGATGCTGCAGGGCTACCGAAGCCCGTTCGACGCCACCGTCGTCGCGCGGCTGAAGGCGGCCGGCGCGGTGTCGCTCGGCAAGCTCAACTGCGACGAGTTCGCCATGGGCTCGGCCAACGAGAACTCGGCCTACGGCCCGGTGCGCAACCCCTGGGACGCCACGCGCGTGCCGGGCGGCTCCTCGGGCGGCTCCGCCGCCGCGGTCGCCGCTCAGCTGGTGCCGGCCGCCACCGGCACCGACACCGGCGGCTCGATCCGCCAGCCGGCCAGCTTCACCGGCGTCACCGGCATCAAGCCGACCTATGGCGTGTGCTCGCGCTTCGGCATGATCGCGTTCGCGTCCAGCCTCGACCAGGCCGGCCCGCTGGCGCGCTCCGCCGAGGACTGCGCGCTGCTGCTGTCGGCCATGAGCGGCTTCGACGAGCGCGACGCCACCAGCGTGCAGCGTCCGCCGCAGGATTTCCACGCCGAGATGCTGCGCTCCCGGGAAGGCGCCACGGCGGCACAGCCCCTGCGCGGCCTGCGCATCGGGCTGCCGAAGGAATTCTTCCCCGCCGCGCTCGCGACGGACGTGAGCGGCCGCGTGCACGAAGCGCTGGCGCAGATGGAAAAGCTGGGCGCGACGCTGGTCGATGTCTCGCTGCCGCGCACCGAGCTGTCGATCCCCGTGTACTACATCATCGCGCCGGCCGAGGCGAGCTCCAACCTGAGCCGCTACGACGGGGTGCGCTACGGCCACCGCGCCGCGCAGTACGGCGACCTGATGGACATGTACAAGAAGTCGCGCTCCGAGGCCTTCGGCCCCGAGGTGAAGCGCCGGATCATGATCGGCACCTACGTGCTGAGCCACGGCTACTACGACGCGTACTACCTGCAGGCGCAGAAGCTGCGCCGCATGATCGCCGACGACTTCCAGGCCTGCTTCAAGCAGTGCGACCTGATCGCGGGCCCGGTGGCGCCGACGGTGGCGTGGAAGCTGGGCGAGCAGGGCGACGACCCGGTCAAGGCCTACCTGGCCGACATCTTCACGCTGCCCGGCTCGCTCGCCGGCCTGCCCGGCATGAGCGTGCCGGCCGGCCTCGGCGAGGGTGGCATGCCGGTCGGGCTGCAGCTGCTGGGCAACTACTTCGCCGAAGGCACGCTGCTGCACGCGGCGCATGCGCTCCAGACGGCGACCGACTTCCACCTGCAACGCCCGAAGTCATGACGGCCCCCACGCTCCCGCTGGTCGCTGCCCCCCGAGGGGGAGCACGGATTGGCTCGGGTGCGACCCACGCTTCCCGTCGACTTGGCTGGTTCTGACGACCACCGCGATTCCCACCATGAACGCTCCAGAACGCAAACACCTGCTCGCCGCTCCAGTGCGCGCGGGCGTGGTCGCGGGCGATTGCCTGGAGGTGCTGCGAACGCTGCCCGCAGCCCGAGTCGACCTGATCGTGACGTCGCCGCCTTATGCGGACCAGCGGGCATCGACCTATGGCGGCGTCACCGCGGACGACTACGTCGCCTGGTTCCTGCCGCGCTCCGAACAGTTCCTGCGCGTGCTCAAGCCGACCGGCTCGTTCGTGCTGAACATCAAGGAGAAGGCGGTCGAAGGCGAGCGCCACACCTACGTCCTCGAGCTCATCCTCGCCTTGCGACGGCAAGGCTGGCTATGGACGGAGGAATACGTCTGGCACAAGCGCAA
>JBJMWF010000371.1:0-17283 GCA_045810265.1 Vitreoscilla sp.
AAGGCAGACCTCGGCAAGTCGACCGTCGAAGAATGACGGGAGCGACGAATCATGTTTGAACGCATCATCCGCTTCTGCATCCAGCAGCGCTGGCTCGTCATGCTCGCCGTGGCTGGCATGGCCGCCATCGGTGTCCACAGCTACAACAAGTTGCCCATCGACGCCGTCGTCGACATCTCCAACGTCCAGGTGGTCATCAACACCCAGGCGCCTGGCTACTCGCCACTCGAGACCGAGCAGCGCGTCACCTATCCCATCGAGACGGTGATGGCCGGACTGCCAGGGCTCCAAGAGACACGTTCGCTGTCCAGATATGGCCTCTCGCAGGTCACCGTCATCTTCAAGGACGGCACGGACATCTACTTCGCCCGCCAGTTGGTCAACCAGCGCGTGCAAGAGGCAAGAGACCGGCTGCCTGCGGGGGTGACGCCTAGCATGGGGCCCATCTCGACGGGCCTGGGCGAAATCTACCTTTGGACGGTCGAGGCGGACAAGAACGCAAGAAAGCCCGACGGCACGGCCTACACCGCCACCGACCTCCGGGAGGTGCAGGACTGGGTCATCAAGCCACAGCTGCGCAACGTCCCAGGCGTCACCGAAATCAACACCATCGGCGGCTTCGAGCGGCAGTACGTCGTCGCACCCAATCTCGAGAGGCTCGGTGCCTACGGCCTGAGCCTGGCCGACGTGGTGAACGCCCTGGAGAAGAACAACGGCAACCAGGGGGCGGGCTACATCGAGCGCAAGGGCGAGCAGTACCTCGTCCGAGCCCCGGGCCAGGTGGAGTCGATGGACGACCTCCGCGACATCATCGTTGGAACCGCCCAGGGACAGCCCATCCGTATCCGTGACATCGGCGCCGTCGACATCGGCCGGGAACTGCGCACCGGCGCAGCCACGTCCAACGGTCAGGAGGTCGTCCTCGGGACGGTCTTCATGCTCATGGGCGAGAACAGTCGCATGGTCTCGCAGGCAGTCGCCAGGCAGATGACTGCCGTCAACAAGACGCTTCCGGCAGGCGTCCGCGCCGTCACGGTGTATGACCGGACGACCCTTGTCGACAAGGCCATCGAGACAGTCCAGAAAAACCTGGTCGAGGGCGCTGCCCTGGTCATCGCTGTCCTCTTCGCGTTTCTCGGAAACTTCCGCGCCGCCATCATCACCGCGATGGTCATCCCGCTGTCGATGTTGTTCACCTTCACGGGGATGGTTCGCTATGGCATCAGCGCGAACCTCATGAGCCTGGGGGCCCTCGACTTCGGCATCATCATCGACGGTGCGGTGGTCATCATCGAGAACGCTGTGAGGCGACTCGCCCATGCCCAGGAACATCGGGGTCGGTCGCTGACCCGAACCGAACGGTTTGACGAAGTGTTCGCTGCGGCCAAGGAAGCTCGCCGTCCGCTGCTGTTCGGACAGCTCATCATCATGGTGGTGTACATCCCCATCCTCGCGCTCTCCGGCGTCGAGGGAAAGATGTTCCACCCGATGGCCTACACGGTGCTTCTGGCGCTGCTGGGCGCGATGATCTTGTCGGTCACCTTCGTGCCTGCGGCCGTCGCCCTCTTCATCGGCGAGCGCGTTGCCGAGAAGGAGAATCGCCTGATGGGGTTGGCTCGACGCGCGTATGAGCCCGCACTGCGGCTGATGCTTGGCAACGTGCCGGTAGTGCTCACGTTCACCGTGGTGAGCGTCCTGCTCTGCGGCGCTGTTGCCACGAAGTTGGGCAGCGAATTCGTGCCCAACCTGAACGAAGGCGATTTCGCCATCCAGGCGCTGCGAATTCCCGGAACCAGCCTGACGCAGTCGGTGCAGATGCAAAGCCAGCTCGAGTCCACCCTGAAGGCCCGGTTCCCCGAAATCGATCGCATCTTCGCGCGCACGGGCACCGCTGAAATCGCCGCCGACCCGATGCCCCCGAATGTGTCGGACGGCTACATCATGCTCAAGCCCATCGAGCAGTGGCCGCAGCCGCACAAGACGCGCGACGAGCTTCTGGAGGCCATTCGAGCCGAAGCCTCGAAAATGCCTGGGAACACCTACGAGTTCTCCCAGCCCATTCAGCTGCGATTCAACGAGCTCATCTCGGGGGTTCGATCCGACGTGGCCGTCAAGCTGTTTGGTGATGACAACGACGTCCTGAACGAGGCCGCCAGCAAGATTTCAACGGCATTGGAGAAGGTGCCGGGGGCCACCGAGGTCAAGGTCGAACAGACCACCGGCCTGCCGATGCTGTCGATCAATATCGACCGAGCCAAGGCGACGAGATATGGGCTCAACGTTGCGGACATCCAGCAGACCGTCTCGACTGCCGTGGCCGGCCGGGAGGCTGGCACGTATTTCCAGGGTGATCGACGGTTCGACATCCTCGTGAGACTGCCCGACACCGTTCGCGAGAACATCGACGTGCTTCGCCGGCTGCCGATACCCCTGCCGCCGTCCAACGAAAGCTCCCGGACGGCGTACATCCCTTTGAGTGAGGTGGCTACGCTTGCGCTCGCACCGGGGCCCAACCAGGTCTCGCGGGAGAACGGCAAGCGCCGCATCGTCATCAGTGCAAATGTCACCGGGCGAGACCTCGGCTCGTTTGTTGCCGATGCTCAGCAAGCGGTCTCCGCCGTGAAGATTCCTGCCGGCTACTGGACAGCATGGGGCGGTACCTTCGAGCAACTCCAGTCGGCCACCCAGCGACTGCAAATGGTGGTGCCTCTGGCACTCTTGATGGTCTTGATCCTCCTGTTCACCATGTTCGGCAACATCAAGGACGGCTTGCTCGTCTTCACCGGCATTCCGTTCGCGTTGACTGGCGGCGTGATGGCCTTGTGGCTGCGCGGAATTCCGTTGTCCATCTCCGCGGCGGTCGGCTTCATCGCCCTCTGCGGCGTCGCCGTCCTGAACGGCCTGGTCATGCTGTCGTTCATCCGCAGCTTGCGCGAGGAGGGGAAGACCTTGGACGAGGCCGTTCGGGAGGGCGCATTGACCCGGCTGCGGCCAGTCCTGATGACGGCGCTGGTTGCCTCGCTCGGGTTCGTGCCGATGGCGATAGCGACGGGCACAGGCGCCGAAGTTCAGCGTCCCCTTGCGACCGTGGTCATCGGCGGCATCCTGTCATCGACCGCCCTGACACTGCTGGTGCTGCCTGTTCTATACCGCCTGTTCCATCGGCGCGATGAGGAACAAGGCACCGAGCCCTCGCTGTCGCATCTGCGCCCAAGGGAAGCAACATGACCAAAGAACACGAACATCAACACGGGCATGAGGAGCACACGCACGGTCATGGCCATGCGCACGGCGCGCACGCCGGGCATGACCACGCCGCGGGAGCAAACGAGAAGTCGCTCAAGATTGCGCTCGCACTGACCTGCGCCTTCCTGGTCGTCGAGCTCGCCGGCGGCTTCCTCGCTCACAGTCTTGCGCTGCTGTCAGATGCGGCGCACATGTTCACCGACACCGCTGCCCTGGCCATCGCGCTGATGGCCATCCACATCGCGAAGCGTCCTGCGGATTCAAAACGCACCTTCGGCTACCACCGGTTCGAAATCCTGGCCGCGGCCTTCAATGCGATGCTTCTTCTGGTGGTGGCGGTCTACATCCTGTGGGAGGCCTATCTTCGCCTGAAGGCGCCGCCGGAGATTCAATCGAACCTGATGCTGGGCATCGCGGTCGTGGGCCTGGTGGTCAACCTTCTGAGCATGAAGGTCCTGCGCAGCGGACAAGAGGAAAGCCTCAACGTCAAGGGCGCGTACCTGGAGGTCTGGGCCGACATGATTGGCTCCATCGGCGTCATCCTCGGCGCGGCCATCATCAAGTTCACGGGATGGACTTGGGTCGACTCCGCGGTCGCCATCCTCATCGGGCTATGGGTCGTGCCTCGCACGATGACCTTGTTGAAGTCCAGCATCAACATATTGCTCGAAGGAGTGCCGGAAGATGTCGACCTGGAGAAGGTCAGGGAGGCGCTGCTCGGTGTGCCTGGCGTCAAAAGTCTGCATGACCTCCACGTCTGGTCGGTCACCAGTGGCAAGACGACTCTCACCGTTCACCTCGTGATGGAGCCGACGGCGCATGGCGAGACGCAGGTCTTGCCTGCGGTCAGGTCGCGCATGGACAAGGACTTCGGAATCCGTCACATCACCGTGCAGTGCGAGGTGACGCCGTGCGACCAGACCGATGAGGCTGACCACTTCAAGCCGGCAGCACGTCACTGAGATCCAGCCAGACCGCAGCTTGTCCGAGGCGGCGCGGCGGTCGCTGCGCCGGCGCCGTTCAGTTCATCCGCAGCCCGGCGAACGCAGACGCGGTCGCCGTGCTGGCATCGCGCGGAATCCGGATGGTGAAGATGGTGCCGACCGTGGCATCGGACTCGACGCTGACCGACCCGCCGTGCGCCTGGGCGATCTCCCGCACGATGTACAGGCCCAGCCCGAGGTTGTAGCCGGGCACATGCGCTCCGGCACCGCGCACGAGCGGCTCGAAGAGGCTCTCGCGAGTGTGCATGGGAATGGGCGATCCGCCGTTTTGCACGCTGACCGCCACCTCGTCGCGAGACGAGCCGTCGACTCGTGCGCAGACCGGCGCGCCGGGTTCGCCATGGCGCAGCGCGTTGCCCAGGAGATTCGAGATCGCCTGCGACATGCGTTGTTCGTCGCAGACGCACGCCAGGTCGCCGACCTGTTCGACGTCGATCGTCCGGCCGGGATGGTTGGCCCGCAGTTCCGCGACGATGCGGCCGCAGGCCTCGCCCATGTCGATCGGCGCGGGCGTGACGCGCATTCCTTCGCCCAATCCGCTGCGCACGTAATCGAGCAGGTCGTCCAGAAGGCTCTGGATGCGCCGGGCTCCGCGCAGCGAGCGCTCGGCGGCCTTGGGCAATACCTCGCCCGAATTGGCGGCCCGCAACAGGCTTTCGCCCGACGCCATGATCGTCGACAGCGGCGTGCGCAATTCGTGGCTCAGCACGCCCAGGAACAGGTTGCGCATGCGGGCGGCCTCGGCGGCGAAGTGCAAGATGCTGGCTGCCAGCGCTTCGTCCATGGCCTCGTTGAAGCGCGTCAGCTCGATCACCTGCTCGCGGCCCAGCGTCGGACTGCTCTCCATCCACAGCCTGATCACGGAAGCGCGCAGCGCCCGGTATTCGGCGGCTGTCTGGTTGACATCGAAGCCTGCCGTCGCCCGCAACTCGCCGTGGATTTCGGCGGGCGACGAATCGCCCCCTTCGGTGCGCGGCGCGTGGCCGAGGGACTTCTGCCGCTGCTGGCGCGCTGTCTGCGGTTGCTGCATGTCCAGGGCGATCGCGGCGAGGACCTGCGCAGCATGATCACGCAGGGCGATCACGTCCATGTCGGCGGCAGCCGGCAACTGCTGCAGGGCGAATGACTCGAACTCGGACATGATCTTTGCCGATTCGAGCGTAATAAATTCCGAAAGTCCCATGTGGCGCGCGCCCTCCCAAGCTCGCATTCTGCGCGCTTGAACTCTTCAGTGGTGGAACGACTCGTGTTCCAGCAGTTTTACCAATGCCTGGAGGTTCGCCGGTTTCAACAGGGAGGCAGTGAAGCGCGCATCCAGGGCCGCCTCGTCGCGAAGTTGCGGATTGCCGGTCAGGGCGAACAGCGACGGATGCCTCGGCGCGGACGCCCTGTCCAGGCGGTCGGCGGTGTCGAAGCCGTCGAGGCCATCCATCTCCATGTCCAGCAGGATGGCGTCCGGAGCACTGGCGCCGGCTTGCGCGATCGCGTCGGCAGAGCCGTAGGCACCCACCGGCGTCCAGGCCGAATTCAAGGCGATCCACTCGCACAAGGCGTCGACCAGATCGTGATCGTCATCGACCACGAGCAGTCGTCGTTGGGAGGTATGGATGGCCGGGTTCATGATGCTTGCAGGCAAGCGGGTGTCCCGCAGGTGAATGCTCGCATCGTTGCGTGGAATCCGGAGAGGAAGCTGTGTCATCCGGGCGATCCTGCGACTACGCGCAGATGACAAAGAACATGCGTAACGTAAGCGACACGTTAGTTATAGTCGCGACATGGCTCCGCCCTCAGAACCCACCTGGCTGCTGCTGGTCGTTTCGCTGCCGACCTCGAGCGCCACCGCACGCGTGCGCATCTGGCGCGCGCTCAAGGCGCTCGGCAGCATGGCGCTGCGTGACGGCGCCTACCTGCTGCCCGCCGGCGGGCAGCATGAACAAGCCTTGCTCGATATCGCGGACGACTGCACGCGCGAAGGCGGCGTCGCCTGGCTGATGGGCGCGCAGCCGCGCGGCGCCGAGGACGATGCCGCCTGGCGCCAGCTGTTCGACCGCAGCGCCGACTACGCCGAGCTGCGCAAGGCCTGGAAGGAGGCCAACCGCGGCCTGGCCGCCCAATCGGCGGCCGAGCTCGCGCGGCTCCAGCGCAAGCTGCAGCGCGATTTCGCCGCCGTCCGCTGGGTCGACTTCTTTCCGGGCGATGCGAGCGTCGAGGCCGAGGCGGCCCTGGCCGACCTGGCCGGGCGCATCGACGCCCTGCTCTCCCCCGGCGAGCCGCAGGGGTCGGCGGGCGCCATCGCGCGGCTGGATCCCGCGCAGTACCGTGGCCGCACCTGGGCCACACGCCGCAAGCTGTGGGTCGACCGCGTGGCGAGCGCCTGGCTGATTCGTCGCTTCGTCGACCCGCAGGCGAAGTTCCTGTGGCTGTCCAAGCCCGCCGACTGCCCGAAGAAGGCGCTCGGGTTCGATTTCGACGGTGCAACCTTCACGCACGTCGGCGACCGCGTGACCTTCGAGACCTTGATGGCCAGCTTCGGGCTCGACGACGACCCGGCGCTGGTGCGCCTGGCGGCCCTGGTCCACCACCTGGACGTCGGCGGCGAGCCCGTGCCCGAGGCCGCCGGCTTCGAGGCCGTCATGACCGGCGCGCGCGAGCGCCTGCAGGACGACGATGCGCTGCTGGCCGAGATGTCGCAGGTGCTGGACTCGCTGCATGCCCATTTCCAACGCGCGCCCGCCCCGCGCCGGACTTGACCAGGAGGACACGATGACCGACGTTCCCGCGGCCGCGCCGCCCGCCCACGAGACCGCGCGCTACTCGCTCTGGCAGTTGGTCGGCTACATGCTGGGCCTGGGCACCTGGGGCTTCGGCGGCCCGGTGGCGCTGGTCGGCTACATGTACCGCGACCTGGTCGAGAAGCGCCGCTGGATGACCGAGAGCGAATACAAGGAAGGCCTGACGCTCGCCCAGCTGATGCCGGGCCCGCTCGCCGCGCAGCTCGCGATCTACCTCGGGTTCGTGCATCACCGGCTCCTGGGCGCGACGCTGGTGGGCGTGGCCTTCGTGCTGCCGTCGTTCCTCATGGTGGTGGCTTTGGGCGCGGCCTATGTCGCGTCTGGCGGCATCGGCTGGATGCAGGCCGTGTTCTACGGCGTGGGCGCCGCCGTGATCGGCATCATCGCGATGAGCGCCTGGAAGCTGACGACCAAGAACATCGGCAAGGACAAGCTGCTGTGGGCGATCTTCGCCGTCAACGCGGTGGCCACCGCGGTGCTGCAGGCCGAGGTGGTGTGGGCCGTGGTCGGCGGCGGCGTCCTGGTGTGGCTGCTCCGCGCACCGCCCAAGCCGGGCGCAAGCGCGCGGCTGGGCGAGGCGGCCAGCGGTCCGCTGCTGGCGGCATTCGCCTTCGCGTCGGCCGATCCGCACCGGCTGCTCAAGATCCTGGGTTACTTCGCGTATGCGGGCAGCTTCGTCTTCGGCAGCGGCCTGGCGATCGTGCCCTTTCTCTATGGCGGCGTCGTCAAGGACTTCCATTGGCTGACCGACCGCCAGTTCGTCGACGCGGTGGCGGTCGCGATGATCACGCCGGGCCCGGTGGTCATCACCACCGCCTTCATCGGCTTCCTGGTGCAAGGCTTCTGGGGCGCGGTGATGGCCGCCGTCGGTACCTTCGTGCCCTGCTGGCTGTTCACCGTGCTGCCGGCGCCCTGGTTCAAGAAGCATGGCAAGCGCCCGGGGCTGCTGGCCTTCATCGACGGCGCGACGGCCGCCGCCATCGGTGCCATCGCGGGCTCGGTGGTCGTGATCGGCCAGCGCTCCATCACCGACTGGCTCACCGCACTGCTGGCGCTCGTCACCGCGGCCGTGCTGTGGAAGTTCAAGAAGCTGCCTGAACCCGTGATCGTCGCCGCGGCCGCCGCGATCGGCCTGGTCGCCTTCCCGCTGCTGCATCACGGCTGAGCAGACGCCCCCAGCTCGGCGGGGCATCTCCCTTGCTTCGTAGCGCCTTCGGCTCGCGCACGTGACGCGCGGGCGCCGCCCAGTGGCCGCAAGGAGCCCGCCATGAACGAACAGGACAGCGCACGACCGCTGCCGACCGCGCAGGTGACGTTGTCCGTCAACGAGCGCACGCACACGCTGACGCTGGACACGCGCACCACGCTGCTGGACGCGCTGCGTGAGCATCTGCAGCTGACCGGCACCAAGAAGGGCTGCGACCATGGGCAATGCGGCGCCTGCACCGTGCTGGTCGACGGACGCCGCATCAATTCCTGCCTCACGCTGACGGTGATGCATCCGGGGGCCAAGGTGACCACCATCGAAGGGCTGGGCACCCCCGGGCAGCTGCATCCGCTGCAGGCCGCCTTCGTCAAGCACGACGGCTACCAATGCGGCTACTGCACGCCCGGACAGATCTGCTCGGCGGTCGGCATGCTGGACGAGGTCGGGCAAGGCATTCCCAGCCACGTGACCGCCGATCTAACCACCCGGCCGCTGCTGTCCGTCGACGAACTGCGCGAACGAATGAGCGGCAACATTTGCCGCTGCGGCGCGTATTCGAACATCGTCGAGGCGATCACTGAAGTCTCCGGAAGCGAGGATCACATCCGAGCCGATCGGAGCTCCCCCTCGGGGGGCAGCGACGGGAGGAGCGTGGGGGCTGTCATTTCCGGAGGCGCCGCATGAAGCCCTTCACCTACGAGCGCGCGAGCACGCCGGCCGAGGCCGCCGCCGCCGTCGCGAGCCGGCCCGGCGCCAGGTTCATCGCCGGCGGCACCAACCTGCTGGACCTGATGAAGCTGCAGATCGAGACGCCGCCGCACCTGGTCGACGTCAACGCGCTGGCCCTGGACAAGATCGAGCCGACGCTCGGCGGCGGACTGCGCATCGGCGCGCTGGTGCGCAACACGGACCTCGCGGCCGACGAACGCGTGCGGCGCGACTACGCGGTGCTGTCGCGCGCTTTGCTGGCCGGCGCGTCGGGCCAACTGCGCAACCGGGCGACGACCGCCGGCAACCTGCTGCAACGCACACGCTGCCCCTACTTCTACGACACCGACCAGCCCTGCAACAAGCGCCGGCCTGGCAGCGGTTGCAGCGCGCTGGGCGGCTACAGCCGCCAGTTGGCGGTGATCGGCGCCAGCCCCGCCTGCATCGCGACGCATCCGGGCGACATGCCTGTGGCGATGCGCGTGCTCGACGCCTCGGTCGAGACCGTGCGGCCCGACGGCCACGTCCGCACCATACCGATCGCAGATTTCCACACGCTGCCAGCAGATACGCCGGAACGCGAGACCGTGCTCGAGCCCGGCGAGCTGATCACCGCGGTGACGCTGCCCAGGCCGGTGGGCGGCGTCCACATCTACCGCAAGGTGCGCGATCGCGCGTCGTACGCGTTCGCGCTGGTGTCCGTCGCCGCCATCGTGCAGGAGGACGGCAGCGGACGCGTCGCGCTCGGCGGCGTCGCGCACAAGCCGTGGCGCGACGCCGCCGCCGAGGCGGACCTGCCGCAGGGCGCCAAGGCCGTCACCGACAAGCTGCTGGCGGGCGCGCAGCCCACCGCCGACAACGCGTTCAAGCTGCCGCTGGCCGAGCGCACGCTGGCGGCGGTGCTGTCGCAAGCAAAGGGCTGAGCCATGAAGTTCGACACCCCCGCCGACACCAATCCGATCGACCAGCTGCGCATCGTCGGCAAGCCCACGCCGCGCATCGACGGCACGTTGAAGACCACCGGCACCGCACCCTACGCGTACGAGCGCCATGACGCCGTGCCGCATGCGGCCTACGGCGTGGTCGTCGGCAGTGGCATCGCCAAGGGCCGCATCCTCTCGCTGGACGACGCCGCCGCGAAGGCCGCGCCGGGCGTGCTGGCGATCGTCACCGCGGCCAACGCGGGCCGGCTGGGCAAGGGCGAGTACAACACCGCCACGCTGCTCGGTGGCCCGAAGATCGAGCACTACCACCAGGCCGTCGCCATCGTCGTGGCCGAGACCTTCGAGCAGGCGCGCGACGCCGCCATGCTGCTCGAGATCGAGTACGAGGAGGAGGACGGCCGCTTCGACCTCGCGGCCGCCAAGGATGCCGCGCCGTTGACGAGGGAGACGGAGCAGACCGGTCCGGCCCTGAGCCGGGTGGGCGAATTCGAGGCCGCGTTCGCCGCCGCGCCGGTGCAGTTCGACGCCACCTACACCACGCCGGACCAGTCGCATTGCATGATGGAGCCGCACGCCTCGATGGCGGCCTGGCAGGGCGAGCAGCTGACGCTGTGGACCTCCAGCCAGATGATCGCGTGGGGCGTCGGCGACGTCGCCAGGACGCTGGGCATTCCGAAGAAGAACGTGCGGCTGATCTCGCCGTTCATCGGCGGTGGCTTCGGCGCCAAGCTGTTCGTGCGGGCCGACGCCGTCATGGCCGCGCTGGGCGCGAAGGCCGCCGGCCGCCCGGTGAAAGTCGCCCTGGCCCGACCGCTGATCCCCAACAACACGACGCATCGTCCGGCAACGATCCAGCGCATCCGCATCGGCATGGGCCAGGACGGCCGCATATCCGCCATCGCGCATGAGAGCTGGTCGGGCGACCTGCCCGGCGGCGAGCCCGAGACCGCGGTCAACCCGACGCGGCTGCTCTACGCCGGTGCCAACCGGCTGTCGTCGATGCGGCTGGCGGAGCTCGACCTGCCGGAAGGCAATTCCATGCGCGCCCCCGGCGAGGCGGCCGGCATGATGGCGCTCGAGATCGCGATCGACGAGGCGGCAGAAATGGCCGGCGTGGATCCGGTGGAATTCCGCATCCGCAACGACACCCAGGTCGATCCCGAGAAGCCTGGGCGCCCGTTCTCGCAACGCCAGCTGGCCCGCTGCCTGCGCCTGGGCGCCGAGCGCTTTGGCTGGCAGGAGCGCAACCCGCGGCCGGGCCAGGTGCGCGACGGCCAATGGCTGATCGGCATCGGCATGGCGGCAGCCTTCCGCAACAACCTGCTGACCAAATCCGCGGCGCGCGTCCGTCTCGATCGCCATGGCATCGTCACCGTCGAGACCGACATGACCGACATCGGCACCGGCAGCTACACCATCATCGGGCAGACGGCGGCCGAGATGATGGGCGTCACGCTGGACCAGGTCGTGGTGCGCCTGGGCGATTCGGACTTCCCGGTGTCCTCGGGATCGGGCGGCCAGCAGGGCGCGAACAACTCGACCGCGGGCGTCTACGCCGCGTGCATGAAGCTGCGTGACGCCGTCGCCAAAAAGGCCGGCGTCAATCCGGCGGACGCGCGTTTCGCGGAAGGTCGCGTGAGCGCAGGCCTGCGCGCGATGTCGCTTGCGGAGGCGGCCGGCGCCGAGGGCCTGGTGGCCGAGGATCGGATCGAATACGGCAAGCTCGACGAGACCTATCAGCAGTCGACCTTCGGTGGCCACTTCGTGGAAGTGGCGGTCGACGCCGCCACGGGCGAGATCCGTGTGCGCCGCATGCTGGCCGTCTGCGCGGCGGGCCGCATCCTCAACCCGCTGTCGGCCCGCAGCCAGGTGATCGGCGCCATGACGATGGGCGTGGGCGCGGCGCTGATGGAGGAACTGGTGGTCGACAGGCGCCGGGGGTTCTTCGTCAACCACGACCTCGCGACCTACGAGGTGCCGGTGCACGCGGACATCCCCCACCAGGAGGTGATCTTCCTCGACGAGACCGACCCGATCTCGTCGCCGATGAAGGCCAAGGGCGTCGGCGAGCTGGGCCTGTGCGGCGTGGCCGCGGCCGTGGCCAACGCCGTCTACAACGCCACCGGGGCCCGCGTGCGCCACTATCCGATCACGCTCGACAAGTCCCTCGACAAGCTGCCGCAGGTCGCCTGATGGGCGGTCCGGGCCGATACGGCCTGGCCGCTGAACATGTCGGCGCAGTCCCACAACGCGTCGAGTCGCCCGCCTAGTCTCGCGCGACGGTAGCCGTCCGATGATGCGGTCTCCAATCCTCATTCACCGGGACCACCATCATGCTTCGCTGGGCTCTCATCTTCGCCATCATCGCCATCATCGCCGGCCTGCTGGGCTTTACCGGCATCGCCGCCGGCGCCGCGGCCATCGCCAAGACGATCTTCTTCATCTTCCTGGGCCTGGTCGTCGTGTTCATCCTGCTGGGCGTGACCGTCGCGAAGAAACTGTAGGAAGAGCCGACCCGTGGCAAAGATCCTCTTCGTCGACGATTCCCGCGACAACGCCGATGCGCTGGCGACCTTCTTCAAGCTGCTCGGGCACGAGACGGAGGTCGCCTACGACGGCGACTCCGCCGTCGAACTGACCTCGCAGTTCACGCCGGACATCGCCTTCATCGACCTGCAGATGCCGATGCTCGATGGCTTCGACACGGCCAAGGAATTCCGTTCGCGCCTGGGCGAGAAGCCGGTGCTGATTGCCCTGACGGGCCATGAATGGGCCAAGACCGGCGACGAGGCCGGCCGCGCCGGCTTCGATGGCTACCTGCAGAAGCCGGCGCAGGCCTCCGCCCTGGCCAAACTGGTGGACTCGCTCGCCTCCTGAACGCGTCGGACCGCGCGCGCTACTGGCTGGCCATTCCGTCCAGCGCGAGGTTGACCGCCTCGACGAATTTCGTCGTCTCCACCGGCTTGGCCAGCAAGGTGACGCCTGGCGGCAGCCCGCCCAGCTTGTCCACATGCGCCGGCGATTGCGCCGACACGGCGACGATGGCCGGTGGCCGTGCGCGGCCCTGCGTGGACAGGTGGCGGATCATCTGGACGCCGTCCATGTGCGGCATCGTGAGGTCGGTGACGATCAGGTCCGGCATCGCCTTGCCAACCTCGATCAGCGCCTCGAAGCCGTTGGCCGCGCAGGTGATGCGCGCGCCGGGTGCGGCGATGTCCACCAGCGCGCACAGCACGTCGCGGTCGTCGGGGTTGTCGTCGACCACGAGCACCGAGAACGGCGCTGCCGCCTCGCCCCCCCGCTGCTGCGCCTGCGTGCGGATGAACGCCTCGGCGCTCTCGGCATCGATGCGGCGGTGGCCGCCGACCGTCTTCCAGGCCTTGAGGTGTCCCAGGTCGACCCAGCGCTGCACCGTCGGAACGGACACGCCCAGGCGGCGTGCGAGATACGCCGTCGAATAGGAGGGCGGCCCGTTCGGGGAAGGCGGATTCGGCATCGACCCAGTTTAGCGAGAAGGCCTCTGCCGATGCACGATTTCGTGCATCACAGGGTCGCGCGTTTGCGAGCGGTCAGGCGGGGCGAACCGGTTGTCGATCTCGATCTAGGGCCCGAGGCGACGGCGCTGGTGAATGTCCAGCTGGATGTACGCGGCGGACACCAGCGGCGTCGCGATCCCCGCCAGGCGCGCCCGTGCCCGCAGGTCGCCCAGGATCTGGTCGGCCTCGACGCGGTCGCCGGCCACCAGGTCGCGATACATCGACGAGGTCATCGGCGAGCCGGGCGCGGTGAGCACGCCAGCGATGAAATCCAGGGCCGGTGGGCTGGGCCCAAAGCCGGCCGCGCCGGCGACGGCCGCGGCCTCGGCCAGGAACGCGCGCGCCAGCTCGACGCCGCCGTCGCTGGCGACGATCTCGCCGATGTTGCCGCGCGCCAGCGTGCACAGGCCGCCCAGCGACGCCAGCAGCACCCACTTGTTCCACAGGTCCTGCGCGATGTGCGTGCTGAGATGGGCGTCGAAGCCGGCGTCGCTCAGGAACGCATGCAGCGCCTCGATGCGGGCCGTGCTGCGGCCGTCCAGCTCGCCGTAGACCAGCTCGTGCAGCGGCGCCAGGTGCACGATGCGGCCCTGCGCATCGAGCGTCGTCGAGACCCGGCAGACCCCCCCGACGACGCGCTCGGCGCCGAAGCGGGCCTGCAGGTCGTCGATGTGCTTCATGCCGTTGAGCACGGGCAGGATCATGGTCTCGGGGCCGACGGCAGCGGCGAAGTCCTCGATCGCGGCCGGCAGGCCGAAGGCCTTGACGGTGACCAGCACGATGTCGAATGGCCGGTCGATCTCGGCGGCGAGCAGCAGTGCCGGCTTGACGCTGAAGTTGCCGCGCGGGCTCAGCACCTGCAGGCCGTTCGCGCGCAGCGCCGCCGCGCGCGCGGGCCGCACGAGAAAGGTGACGTCGCGTCCGGCCTGCGTCAGGCGGGCGCCGAAATAGCCGCCGGTCGAACCGGCGCCGACGATCAGGATCTTCATGGGCACACCCTCGGTCGTTCGATGTTGTCGGGCAGTATCGAGCACGCGGCCGCTCGGCGCAGCACTCGCTCGGAATGACCCGCTGGCGGCGTGCGGCGCACTCGCGTGACAATGCGCCCTTCGCCCTTTCGCAAACCCGACCCGCTTGTCCAACTTCCTGCGCCTGTCGTTCCGGCAGACCCTGCTTGCCGCCTTCCTGCTGATCGCCGGCCTGCTCGCGGCCGCGTCGCTGGGCGGGCTGTTCACGCTCGAGCGCGTGATGGCGCAAAGCCGCGTCGCCACCGCCAGCGCCCTGCTGCTGACCGCCGATGCGCGCCAGCTGGGCGAGCTGCGCGTGGCGATGGAGCGCAGTGCGCGGCAGTACATCGTGCTGGATGATCCGTCCCTGTTGCGCGGCTTCACGCAGGCCTGCGACGAGGCCACCCGCCTGCTCGGCGAGATGGACCGCCACGACCTGCCCAAGGGCCTGTCGACGCAATGGCTGGCCCAGATCGAGCCGATCCGCAGCCAGCTCGGCGGCCCCAAGGCCTCGATCCAGCAGCGCGAGGACGGGCTGGATGCGAGCTTTCGCACGCTGGACCGCCTCGACGGCGAGATCGCCGATGCGGTGCGGCGCAGCGGCGAGGAGCACAACGCCGCGCTGCAGGAGCAGCTGGAGGCGGGCCGCGCCTCGGTCGGCACCCAGGTGCTGGGTGCCATCGTGCTTGCGGCGTTACTGGCGCTGGCCTTCGGCGTCTGGCTCACCCGGCCGCTCAAGCGCCTGGAGCGCGCGATCGCGGGGCTGGGCGAGAACCGCATGGATCACCCGGTGGACATCCGCGGCCCGAGCGACATGCGTTCGCTCGGCCGCCGCCTGGAGTGGCTGCGCCTGCGGCTCAAGGAGCTCGACGAGGACAAGGCGCGCTTCCTGCGCTACACCTCGCACGAGCTCAAGACGCCGCTGGCCGCGTTGCGAGAGGGCGTGGCGCTGCTGGAGGACGGCGTCGCCGGCCCGATGACCGCCGACCAGCACGAGATCGCGCGCATCCTGCGCCACAACACGGCCACGCTGCAGAACCAGATCGAGGCACTGCTGCGCTTCAACGCGGCCGCCTTCGAGGCCCGACGGCTCAATCGCAGCGACACCGACCTGCGCCAGTTGCTGCAGCTGCTGGTCGAGGAGCAACGCCTGCAATGGCAGGCTCGCCAGCTGACGATCGAGCTGCAGGGCGAGGCGCCGCTGCTGGCCGTGGACGCGGACAAGCTGTCGGCGGCGGTGGGCAACTTGTTGTCCAATTCGATACGCTTCAGCCCTGTCGGCGGGACCTTGTTCATCGCGTTGTCGTCGTCGCCCGGAACGGTGCGGATCGACCTGCGCGACCAGGGCCCCGGCGTCGCGCCCGCCGATCGCGAGCGCATCTTCGAGCCGTTCTTCCGCGGCGAGGTGCAGCCCGACGACGCGGTGCGCGGCACCGGCATCGGGCTGTCCATCGTGCGCGAATACATCCAGGCCCATGGCGGCCGCGTCGACCTGTTGTCCGACGGACCCGGCGCCCATTTTCGAATCGAGCTTCCTCATGTCAGCGATTGAAGTCCCCTCCAAGCCCTTGCGCGCCGGCCTGGCTGCCGCGTTCGCGGCGCTGAGCCTGGCAGCCTGCGTCACGGCCAAGCCGCCACCCTCGCCGCCGCCGGCGCCGCCGGTCGTGGTCGCGCCCGAGGTCAAGTGCGACCCGGCACGCGACGCGCAGGACCTGGCCGCCCGCCACCTGCTGGCCACGGAGGATCGCTACAGCGCGCTCAACACCGCCGACCTGACGGCCGAGGCCAGCCGTCCGCTGGAGGGCGCCTCCGTCGAGCAGCAGATGGACCAGGCGCTGGCGATGAGCATGACGCACAACCCCGGCGACCTCGCGCGCGCGCAAGGCGTGCTCGACCAGGTGCTGCACAACAACACGCCGCAGGCCGATCCCTGGCGCTCGCTCGCCCGCCTGCTGGCCTATCGGCTGGGCGAGCAGCGACGCGCCGAGGACGCCGCCGAGCGCAACGCGCAGCAGCTGCGTGACGCCCAGCGCGACAACCAGCGCAAGCTCGACGACGCCAACGCCAAGCTCGAGGCGCTCAAGGCGATCGAGCGCAGTCTCAACACGCGGCAGGCGCCGCCGGCCTCGTCACCCAAGCCTTGAGGCGCTATAAATAGCGTGATGAGCAACGCCCCGCCGCACCAAGGTGCTGGCAAGACGAAAGTTCCTGAATGAGCACGGCTGCCCATATCCTGGTCGTCGACGACGACCCCGACCTGCTGCGGCTGCTGTCCATGCGGCTGTCGGGCGCGGGCTATCGCGTCACGGCCACCGCGTCGGCCGAGGAGGCGCTGGTCAAGATCGCGATGGAGCGGCCGCAGCTCGTGCTGAGCGACGTGCAGCTGCCGGGCAAGGACGGCCTCGCGCTGTTCGACGCCATCCGCGTGCAACATCCGTCGCTGCCGGTGATCCTGCTGACCGCGCACGGCACCATCCCGGACGCCGTCGAGGCGACGTCGCGCGGCGTGTTCACCTACCTGACCAAGCCGTTCGACGGCAAGGCGCTGCTGGACGTGATCGCCAACGCGATCGCGATGGAAGGCGCCGACCACGCCGCGTCCGACGGCGGCGAGGTCGAGGCCTGGCGTTCGGAGATCGTCAGCCGCTCCAACCGCATGGCCGAAGTGCTGGCCGAGGCCAAGCTGGTGGCGGCGTCGGACGCGAGCGTCCTGATCCGCGGCGAGAGCGGCAGCGGCAAGGAGCTGGTGGCGCAGGCGATCCATCGCGCGAGCCCGCGGGCCAGCCATCCGTTCGTGGCCGTCAACTGCGGCGCGATCCCCGAGAACCTGCTCGAGTCC
>JBJMWF010000372.1:0-8673 GCA_045810265.1 Vitreoscilla sp.
AACTTCTCGGCCGCTGCGCAGAAGATCGCCGCGCAGTTCGAGCACGACACCGGCCACGTGGTGAAGCTGTCCTTCGGTGCCACCGGCAAGTTCTACACGCAGATCGAGGCCGGTGCGCCCTTCGACGTGCTGCTGGCCGCCGACCAGGCCACGCCGGGCAGACTGGTCGCCGAAGGCAAGGCGCTGCCGGCCACGCTGCACACCTATGCGGTCGGCAAGCTGGTGTTGTGGTCGGCCCAGCCCGGCCTGGTCGACGCCAGGGGCGAGGTGCTCCGGTCCGGCCAGTGGAAGCACCTGGCCGTGGCCGACGCGAAGCTCGCCCCCTACGGTCAGGCCGCCAGGGAGACGCTGGCCGCCCTCAAGCTGAGCGAGGCCGTGGCCCCGCGCATCGTCACCGGCGAGAACATCGGGCAGGCGCTGCAGTTCGTGCAGAGCGGCAACGCCGAACTCGGCTTCGTGGCGCTGGGCCAGGTGCAGCCGCCGGACGGCTCGAAGGTACCGGGCTCGATGTGGCTGGTGCCGGAGAACCTGTACGCGCCGATCCGGCAGGACGCCGTCGTCATCGCCGCCAGCAAGGTTGGCAAGGCCGCCACCGAGTTCGTCGACTACCTGGCCAGCGACAAGTCGCGCGCGGTGATCAAGGCCTGCGGCTACGGCTGGTGATGCGTTGAACGCCTCCGACGTCGATTGGGCCTCCGACTTGCAGGCGGTGGCCGTCACGCTCAAGCTGGCGTTCGTCGTCACCGTGCTGCTGCTCGCGCTCGGCATGCCGCTCGCGTGGTGGCTGGCCCACACGCGTTCGCGCTGGAAGGCGCCGCTGGCGGCGTTCGTGGCCCTGCCGCTGGTGCTCCCGCCAACGGTGCTGGGCTTTTACCTGTTGCTGCTGATGGGCCCGCACGGCGTCGTCGGCGAGCTGACGCAGGCGCTGGGACTCGGGCTACTGCCATTCAGCTTCGCCGGCCTGGTGATCGCGTCGATGCTGTACTCGATGCCCTTCGTCGTGCAGCCGCTGCAGACGGCGTTCGAGGGCATCGGCGCCCGCCCGCTCGAGGCCGCCGCCACCTTGCGCGCCGGCCCGTGGGAGCGCTTCGTGCACGTGGTGCTGCCGCTGGCGCGGCGCGGCGTCATCACGGCGGCGGTGCTGGGCTTCGCGCACACCGTGGGCGAATTCGGCGTCGTGCTGATGATCGGCGGCAACATCCCCGGCGCGACGCGCGTGATCTCCACGCAGCTGTACAACCACGTCGAGGCGCTCGAATACCCCGCGGCGCATCGGCTTGCCGCAGTGCTGTTGCTGTTCAGCTTCGCGGTGCTGCTGTGGGTGCATCGGCTGCGTGCACCCGGCGCCCTGTTCGGTTCGACCCGGGCCGATGGAGCGCCACGCGCATGATCGACGCCACCTTGCGGCTGCCGCGCGGCGCCTTCACGCTGGACGTCGCCCTGTCGCTGCCGGCGCGCGGCGTGAGCGCGCTGTTCGGCCCTTCGGGCTGCGGCAAGACGACGCTGCTGCGCTGTCTCGCCGGCCTGGAGCGCGCGCCCGGCGGGCGCGTCGTCGTCGATGGCGAGCTCTGGCAGGACGACGCCGCCAACCTGTTCGTGCCCACGCACCGGCGCGCGGTGGGCGTGGTGTTCCAGGAGGCCAGCCTGTTCGAACACCTGGACGTGCGCGCCAACGTCGAATTCGGCTGGAAGCGCCTGGCGCCGTCGCAGCGGCGCGTGGCCTTCGATGACGCCGTCGCCTGGACCGGCATCGAGTCGCTGCTCGGACGGTCGACCACCGGCCTGTCCGGCGGTGAACGCCAGCGCGTGGCCATCGCCCGCGCGCTCGCGGTCAGCCCCCGCGTGCTGCTGATGGACGAGCCGCTGGCCGCACTCGATGCCGCGCGCAAGGCCGAGATCCTGCCCGCCATCGAGCGTCTCAATGAGTTGTCCGGCATCACCATCGTCTATGTCAGCCACGCGATCGCGGAGGTGGCGCGGCTGGCCGACCACATCGTGCTGATGCACGCCGGCAAGGTGACCGCCTCGGGCGGCGTGGCCGATCTGCTGAGCCGCCTGGACCTGCCGCTGCCGCCCGGCGAAGACGCCGGCGTCGTGCTGCTGGGCGAGGTCGGTGCGCTGGACACTCCCTGGCAGTTGGCCCGCCTGGACGTCCCCGGCGCCTCGTTCTGGACGCGCGACCCCGCGCTGCCGATCGGACATCGCCTGCGCCTGCGCGTGCTGGCGCGCGATGTGTCGCTGAGCCTGGTCGCGCAGCCCGACAGCAGCATCGTCAACCAGATCCCGGCGACCGTCGAGGCGATCGCCGACGATGCGCATCCCTCGCAGGTGCTCGTGCGCCTGCGCACCCGCGAAGGCGCCAGCGCGCTGCTCGCGCGCGTCACGCGCCGCTCCGCGCAGGCGCTCGCGCTCGCGCCGGGCAAGGCGGTGTGGGCGATGGTCAAGTCGGTGGCCCTGCTCGACTGAACGCCCATCGAGTCACCGCCGATTCCCATGTCTGACTCCAGCCAGAATGTCGCCATGATCGCGTCCCGCCCGCCCGACCTCATCCTTCGCGCCGGCCGCTTCACCACGCTGGACCGCGCCAACCCCGTCGCCCAGGCCGTCGCCATCCTCGACGGCCGGTTCCACGCCGTCGGCGACGACGCCCAGGTGATGGCGTTGGCCGGTCCGGCCACGCGCATCATCGACCTGCACGGCGCGAGCGCGCTGCCTGGCCTGATCGACAACCACTCGCACGTGATCCGCGGCGGCCTGAACTACAACATGGAGCTGCGCTGGGACGGCGTGCGCAGCCTGGCCGACGCGATGGGCATGCTCAAGCGCCAGGTGGCGATCACGCCGGCGCCGCAATGGGTGCGCGTCGTCGGCGGCTTCACCGAGCACCAGTTCGACGAGAAGCGGCTGCCGACGATCGCCGAACTGAACGCCGTCGCGCCCGACACCCCCGTCTTCATCCTGCACCTGTACGACCGGGCGCTGCTCAATGGCGCGGCGCTGCGCGCGGTCGGCTACACGCGCGAGACGCCCGAGCCGCCCGGCGGCCAGATCCTGCGCGACGCCGACGGCAACCCGACCGGCCTGCTGCTGGCCAAGCCCAACGCGTCCATCCTCTACGCGACGCTGGCCAAGGGCCCCAAGCTGCCCTACGACTACCAGCGCAATTCCACGCGCCACTTCATGCGCGAACTGAACCGCCTGGGCGTCACCGGCGTGATCGATGCCGGCGGCGGATCGCAGAACTGGCCGGACGACTACAAGGTGATCCGCGATCTGGAGGCCGACGGCGAGCTCACCGTGCGCTTCGCCTACAACCTGTTCACGCAGAAGCCCAAGCAGGAGAAGCAGGACTTCCTGGACTGGACGGCGTCGTCCACCTACAAGCAGGGCAGCGACTACTTCCGCCACAACGGCGCCGGCGAGATGCTGGTGTTCTCGGCGGCCGACTTCGAGGACTTCCGCCAGCCGCGGCCCGAGCTGCCCGCGCAGATGGAAGGCGAGCTCGAGGAGGTGGTGCGCGTGCTCGCGCAGAACCGCTGGCCGTGGCGAATGCACGCGACCTACGACGAGTCGATCAGCCGCGCCCTCGACGTGTTCGAGCGGGTCGACAAGGAGATCCCGCTGGCCGGCCTGAACTGGTTCTTCGACCACGCCGAGACGATCTCCGACAAGTCGATCGACCGCGTCGCCGCGCTCGGCGGCGGCATCGCCGTGCAGCACCGCATGGCCTACCAGGGCGAGTACTTCGTCGAGCGCTACGGCGCGCGCGCCGCGGAGGCGACCCCGCCGATCGCCAAGATGCTGGCGCGCGGCGTCAAGGTCTCCGGCGGTACCGACGCCACGCGGGTGGCGTCGTACAACCCGTGGGTGTCGCTGGCGTGGATGATCACCGGCAAGACGGTGGGCGGCCTGCAGCTGACGCCGCAGCGCAACTGCCTGGATCGCGAAACGGCGTTGCGCATGTGGACGGAGAACGTCACCTGGTTCTCCAACGAGGAAGGCCGCAAGGGCCGCATCGAGGTCGGGCAACTGGCCGACCTGGTCGTGCCCGATCGCGATTTCTTCGCCTGTCCCGAGGTCGACGTCGCTGACATCACGTCGGTGCTGACGCTGGTGGGCGGCAAGGTCGTCTGGGCCGCCGGACGCTTCGCGCCCGAGGACGACGCCGCGCCGCTGCCGGCGATGCCCGACTGGTCGCCGGTGCGCACCTTCGGCGGCTACGGTGCCTGGGGCGATGCCCAAGGCAGGCCGCTGCAATCGGCGCTCAAGCGCAACGCGTCGGCCTGCGGCTGCGACGCGCTGTGCGGCGTGCACGGCCACGCGCACGCGAGTGCCTGGGCCGCGGAGCTGCCGGCGTCGGACGCACGAGGCTTCTGGGGCGCGCTGGGCTGCGCCTGCTGGGCGGCTTGAGATGAGCCGTAAGCCGCCGACCACCCTGCACTGCGTCGTCCTGCGGTTGGCCGTTTCGGCCTGCCTGCAAGTCTGCGATCGACCGCCTGAAGTGCAAGCCGGCGTCCTGATGCCATGAAGCTCAGCCTTCCCGCGCTCCTGAGCCTGAACGCCGGCTACGTCGACACCGCCGGCTTCCTGGCGCTGCAGGGTCTGTTCACGGCACACGTGACGGGCAACTTCGTGACGCTGGGCGCCGCCTTGGTGCTGGGCACCTCCGGCATCCTGGCCAAGCTGCTGGCACTGCCCGTGTTCTGCGTCGTCATCGTCGCGACCCGGCTGGTCGCGCCGTCGCTGCCGCGCCTGGGCCTGCCCGCGCTGCGCACGATGCTGTGGCTCAAGCTGGCGCTGCTCGCGGCCGGCGCCGCGCTGGCCATCTCGATCGGGCCGGGGCATCCCGCCGGCGAGCCGGCCATGGTCGTCACGGGCATGCTGCTGGTGTCGGCGATGGCGATCCAGAACGCGATCTCGCGCGTCCATCTGGGCACGTCGCCGCCCACCACCTTGATGACCGGCACCAC
This sequence comes from Vitreoscilla sp., assembly GCA_045810265.1. Taxonomy (GTDB): domain Bacteria; phylum Pseudomonadota; class Gammaproteobacteria; order Burkholderiales; family Burkholderiaceae_C; genus Scleromatobacter. The sequence goes on from JBJMWF010000372.1 coordinate 4,971, forward strand.
GACGCAGATGATGCTGGACATCGCCGACCTGTTGCGCGGCCTGCCCGACGACCAGCGCGCCGCCGCGCTGGGCCGCCTGTCGCGCATGGGCATCAACGTGGGCGCGTTCGCGCTCGGCTGCGCGGCCGGCGCGCTGCTGTTCAGCCAGTTCAGGATGGTCTGCTTCGTCGTGCCGCCGCTGCTCGCCGTCGTGCCGCTGTTGATGGATGCGACCCGGGAGCCGTGATCGCCCGCCGACGTAGGCCGACGATCTCGCGCCGGTTGCAGCGAAACCGCCACAAAGATGCACGTCAGGGCAGCAAAGCCCTTGGGCGACGGCCGCTCATCCTTGTCCGGACGGTTCGGCGCCTGTAAAGTCGGGACGTGATTGCGAATCAGTCGCAATTGCACTACCACTCAGCGCCGGCGGCCTCGCCGCACGCAACCCACTGGACAATGACTCTTCGCGGCTTCATCTCGGCATCCGTCCAAAGAGGATTGGCGCTCTCGGCTTGCCTGCTGCTCGCGGCCTGCGGCGGCGGCAGCGACTCCTCTGCAACGACTGGCGGCAGCGACGGCACGACGCGGTCGGCGGCCGCCCAACTCGGCCAGAAGATCTTCAACGATACGGCGCTGTCGGTCTCGGGCACCCAATCCTGCGCAAGCTGCCACGTGGCCGCCTCGGCGTTCGCCGAGGACGCCAGCGCCAGCGGCGTCGACCACGGTTCGCCGGTGCCACTGGGCGGGGCGAGCATGGACCAGTCCGGCTTCCGCAACACCCCCTCGCTGATGTACGCCTCGCTGACGCCGGCGTTCAGCATCGACGCGGACGGCGATCCGAATGGCGGCTTCTTTCGCGATGGCCGGGCCGCGACCCTGGCCGACCAGGCCGTGCTGCCGATGACGACCTCCTTCGAGATGGGCAATGCCGACGCGAGCGCCGTCATCGCCAAGCTGAAGACGCGCCCCTACCTGGCCGACTTCCAGGCGCTGTACGGCAGCGCGGTGCTGTCCGACCCGGCCAGCGCGCTGGCGCGCATGGGCCAGGCGCTGGCCGCCTTCGAAGCCGAGGAGCCGGCGTTCCATCCCTTCACCAGCAAGTACGACTGGTTCCAGAAGGGCCAGGCAACGTTGACGGCGCAGGAGTTGCGTGGGCTCGCACTGTTCAACGGCCCGGCCAAGGGCAACTGCGCCGCGTGCCATCCCAGCAGCTCGAGCGACGGCGCCACGCCGCCGATGTTCACCGACTACAGCTACGACAACCTGGGCGTGCCACGCAACGGCCTGATTCCGGCCAACCTCGCTTCGGCACCGGATGGCACGCCGCTGAACAGCCAGGACGGCGTGCAGGGCTACTACGACCTGGGAGTCTGCGGCCCGTTCCGCGAGCAGACAGTGAACTTCTCCGGCCACTGCGGCCAGTTCAAGGTGCCCACGCTGCGCAACGTCGCCGTGACTGCGCCCTACTTCCACAACGGCCGCTTCGCGACGCTGAATGACACGATCGGCTTCTACGTGCGCCGCGACACCAACCCCGAGGAGTGGTACCCCGCCAACCCCGACGGCACGGTGACCAAGTTCGACGACCTGCCCGCGATCTACGGCGGCCAGTTCAGCGTGCGGCCGGGCGTCGCCGGCAGCGACGCCGGCTACCTGGGCAACGTCAACACCGGCGAGATCCCGTACAACCGCTCGATCGGCGACACGCCGGCGCTCTCGCCCGACGAGATCGACGACCTCATCACCTTCCTGTGCACGCTGACCGACGGCTACGACCCGGCCCATCCGGCGGCCCAGGTGCTGCCCGCGCAATGCCAGGCCGCCGTCCGCGCGACGGCCGCTCCCTGAACTTCCATCGTCGCTGACCATCATGAAAACCACGCCTGCCACCTTCGCCGCCCTGTCCCTGTGCCTGCTCGCGTCGGCGCACGCCGCCGAGCCGTCGCCCGCCGTCGCCGACAAGCTGGCCCAGCAGATCGAGCAGATGCAGCAGCAGCTCGATGCGATGAAGCAGGAGCTAGCGCGCGTGAAGGCGCAGAACGATGCGCTTGCGGCGCAACAGGCGGCGCAGGCCAAAACCGCCGCGACGCCCGCGCCGGTCGTCGCGGCTGCGCCGGCCGCGGCACCGGTCAGCGCCATCCCGCCCAACCTCGGCCTCTGGGGCTACGGCGAGATGTACTACACGCATCCGACCAAGGACAAGAGCCTGACCCAGGCCGACCTGGCGCGCGCCGTGTTCGGCATCGGCTACAAGTTCGATGAGCGCACCAGCTTCAACTCCGAGTTCGAGGTCGAGCACGCGGTGTCCTCGGCCGACGATGCGGGCGAGTTCGAGGTCGAGCAGTTCTACATCGACCATCAGGTCACCGACTCGCTCAACGCCAAGGCCGGCCTGTTCCTGATGCCGGTGGGCCTGCTCAACGAACACCACGAGCCGACGGCCTATTTCGGCGTGCAGCGCAACTTCGTCGAGACGCTGATCATCCCCAGCACCTGGCGCGAAGGCGGCATCGGCCTGCATGGCACGAACGAACTGGGCCTGGGCTGGGACATCGGCGTGACCACCGGCCTGAACCTGGGCGGCTGGAACAACAACCCCGAGGATCCGCAGTACCGCACCGCGCTGGACCTGGAAAACAGCGGCGTCGCGCCGATGCAGGCCACGCACCAGGAACTGCAGCTGGCCAACGCGCAGCACCTGTCGCAGTACGCGGCGCTGAACTACACCGGCGTGCCGGGCCTGCTGGTCGGCGGCTTCGCCTTCACGGGCAACATGGCGATGCCGGCGCAGCCGGCCAACCTGCCGCAGTCGCGCGTCACGCTGTGGGAGGCGCATGCGCGCTGGACGCCGGGCAACGCCGACATCTCGGCCGTCTACGCGCACGGCTCGTTCTCCAACACGGCCACCTACAACCTCGTCAACACCGGCGTGTCGAACCCGCTGCCGTCGTCCTTCCTCGGCTACTACGTGCAGGGCGCGTACAAGCTGTGGGAACAGGGCGGCTACAAGCTGTCCCCGTTCGTGCGCTGGGAGCACTACGACATGGCCGCCAGCTACGCCGGCATCGCCCCCGGCTTCGCGACCACGCCGACCGGCCTGGCCTCGGACGGCAAGCCGTGGCCGCAGCCGCACGACCGCGTGTGGACGGCCGGCGCGAACTTCTACCTCAATCCGAACGTGGTGCTCAAGGCGGACTACCAGCGCTTCCAGACCAACACCGACCTGACGCGCGTCGACCTCGGCCTGGGCGTCTCCTTCTGAGCGCGCCGGGCGGCTGCTGGAGGTGCAGCTGCTGGAGGTGCAGTTGCTGGAGGTGTCGCGCTGACGGTGCAGCAGCTGGAGGTGTCTGGCACCGCCTCGTCCGCGCCCATGCGCCGGCTCGCAGCGATCACGCTGCTCGCGGAGGGGGCGGTGCCTGACGCCGATCGTGAACGGGGCGGCCGGCGTCAGGCACCTCGAATCGCGAGCGACATGGTGGTTCGTTGCCAACCGCCCGGCGCGATTCGAGATGCCAGACACCTTGCGGCGGACACCTCGCGGGCCTGCAAGCAACGCCGGGTCAATCTCGCGCGGGATAGCCCGTGATGGCGCGGATGCGCGCGTACAGCGGCGCCAGGCGCGGGTACATCTTCTGGTAGACCTGCTCGTAGAGCTGGTCGTACAGGGCCGCGTTCCTGGCGTCGGGCTCGAAGCTGCATGCGACGCGCGTCATCGCGCGCACGG
>JBJMWF010000373.1:0-10048 GCA_045810265.1 Vitreoscilla sp.
AACATCGCGCTCTGGAAGCGCGCATACGGGCACATGTATTTGCAGACCTGCTCGCGCATGTGCCCGGCGGCGCCATAGGTGGCGAAGCCGTAGAACAGGATCCAGAACCATTCCCAGGGCCCGAAGGACAGGTGCAGCGTCTCGCTTGCCAGCGAATGGATGGGCGTGAAGTAGCCGACGAACGTGAAGCCGGTCCACAGTGCGATCGCGATCCAGGCGGCCTGCTTGCCCGCCTTGCGCCAGGCCTTGTCGAAGGTCCACGGGCTGGCGTCGAGCCGCAGGCGCGCCGACCGGTCGCCTTCGAAGCGGTGTTCCACCCAGAGAAAGATCTCGGTGTAGACCGTCTGCGGGCAGGCGAAGCCGCACCACAGGCGGCCGGCGATCGCGGTGAACAGGAACAGCGAGCAGGCGCTGACCACCAGCAGCCCGGTCAGGTAGATGAAGTCCTGCGGATAGAGGACCAGACCGAAGATGTAGAACCGGCGCGCGCCAAGATCGAACAGCACCGATTGGCGCGCGTTCCATTCCAGCCAGGGCAGGCCGTAGTACAACGCCTGCGTCAGTGCGACCAGCAGCCAGCGCCAGGACGCGAACCAGCCCTTGACCGAGCGTGGATGGATCTTTCGTTCCGCGCGGTACAGGCCGCCGCCTGCGCTGGGGACGATCGGGATCACCGGTCGTCGCCCGAAGGTTCCGCTCCCGATCGGCGCCGGCGTCATGGTTTTGGTCTTCGCCTCAGTGCGCCGCGTCGGCGACGCCCTGCGTGGCGCTGCCCGAATGCGACAGGCCCCACACGTAGGCGCCCACCACGTGGATCTGCGCGGGCGTCAGGCGATGCTCCTGCGCCGGCATCACGTTCGTCTTGCCGTGGTCGACCATGGCCACGATCGCCTCGTGTCCGCGTCCATGCAGCCAGATGTCGTCCGTCAGGTTGGCCGAGCCGATCGCCGTGTTGCCCTTGCCGTCCGGGCCATGGCAGGCGGCGCAGGCGACGAACTTCGCGGCGCCGCGCGCGGCAGCGTTGGCGTCGTGCGGACTGTTGGACAGGCTCAGCACGTACTCGGCCACGTCGGAGACGTCTGCCGGCTTGCCCACCGCCGCGGCCATCGGCGGCATCATGCCGACGCGGCCGTGGGTGATCGTCTCGAGGATGTCGTCCTGCGTGCCGCCGTGTAGCCAGTCGTTGTCGGCCAGGTTGGGAAAGCCCTTGCCGCCGCGCGCGTCCGAGCCGTGGCAGGCGGCGCAGTTGTTGATGAACAGGCGTTCGCCGATCGCCATCGCGCCCTTGTCGCGCGCCAGGTCGGGAAACGGCGCCGCCGCGTACTTGGCGTACACGACGGCCAGGTCGGCGTCGGTCCTGCGCTGTTCCTGCTGCAACGCGCCGGTACTGCTCCAGCCCAGCAGGCCGCGCGCACTGCCCAGGCCCGGATAGAGCAGCAAGTAGAGCAGCGCGAAGGCGATCGTGATGATGAACAGCACCATCCACCAGCGCGGCATCGGGTTGTTCAGCTCGCGCAGGTCGTCGTCCCAGACGTGTCCGGTCGACTCGCCGGCCTTGCCGGCCTTGCTGCGCGCGGTTACGACGAGCAGCAACAGGCAGGCCGCAAGGCTCGCCAGCGTGACGGCGGCGATATAGATCGACCAGCCGGAGGAGAAGAAGTCACTCATCGCGGGCTCCGGTCTCGATGAAGGGAAGCTGCTGCGCCTCGTCGAAGCGGGCCTTGTTGCGCGGCGACAGCGCCCAGCGCACGATGCCGGCGAACAGCAGGAACGACAGCAGGGTCACTCCCACGCGAAGGTCGTTGACGTCCATGGAAGGGCTCCTTACTTGACGGCGGTGCCGAGCACCTGCAGGTAGGCGATGACCGCATCGAGCTCGGTCTTGTCGGCCAGGTCGTCGCCGGCGTGCGCGATCTCGTCGTCGGTGTAGGGCACGCCGACATGCCGCAGCGCGCGCATCTTGGGCGCCAGGTCCAGCGGGTCGAGCCTGTCGCCGGCCAGCCAGGAATAGGCCGGCATGTTGGACTCGGGCACCAGGTCGCGCGGATTGTTCAGGTGGATGCGGTGCCAGTCGTCGCTGTACTTGCCGCCCACGCGCGCCAGGTCAGGACCGGTGCGCTTGCTGCCCCACTGGAACGGATGGTCGTAGACCGACTCGCCGGCGACCGAGTAGTGGCCGTAGCGCAGCGTCTCGGCCTGCAGCGGCCGGATCATCTGCGAATGGCAGCCGTAGCAGCCTTCGCGGATGTAGACGTCGCGGCCGGCCAACTGCAGCGGCGTGTAGGGCTTCAGGCCATCCACCGGCTGGGTGGTCGACTTCTGGAAGAACAGCGGCACGATCTCGACCAGGCCGCCGACGGCGACGACCAGGAGGATGAGCACTATCATCAGGAAGTTGTTGGTCTCGATGTTCGCGTGCGAGAAGCCAGCGGGCTTGGCGGTGTCGTTGGACATGGCGTTGGTTCCTCGTTCAGGCGTAGGCCGCGGCCAGCGGGATGCGCACGGGGGCATAGCGCCCGGTGGTGGCGGTCTTGAAGACGTTCCAGGCCATCACCAGCATCCCCGACAGGTACAGCAGGCCGCCGCACAGGCGTACGACGTAGAACGGGAAGGTGGCCTTGACCGTTTCGACGAAGCTGTAGGTGAGCGTGCCGTCGGTGTTGATGGCGCGCCACATCAGGCCCTCCATCACGCCGGCGATCCACATCGAGGCGATGTAGAGCACGATGCCGATGGTGGCGATCCAGAAGTGCAGCGAGATCGCCTTGACGCTGTACATCGCCGTGCGGCCGAACATGCGCGGCACCAGGTAGTAGAGCGATCCCATCGAGATCAGCCCGACCCAGCCGAGCGCGCCGGAGTGCACGTGCGCGATACCCCAGTCGGTGTAGTGCGACAGCGAGTTGACCGTCTTGATCGACATCATCGGCCCCTCGAACGTCGACATGCCGTAGAACGACAGGCTGACGATGAGGAACTTCAGGATCGGGTCGTCACGCAGCTTGTGCCAGGCGCCCGACAAGGTCATGATGCCGTTGATCATGCCGCCCCAGCTGGGCGCCAGCAGCACCAGCGAGAAGGCCATGCCCACGCTCTGCGCCCAGTCGGGCAGGGCCGTGTAGTGCAGGTGGTGCGGGCCGGCCCACATGTAGGTGAAGATCAGCGCCCAGAAGTGGACGATGGACAGCCGGTAGCTGTAGACGGGCCGCTCGGCCTGCTTGGGGATGAAGTAGTACATCATCCCGAGGAAGCCCGCGGTCAGGAAGAAGCCGACCGCGTTGTGGCCGTACCACCACTGCACCATCGCGTCCTGCACGCCGGCGTAGGCCGAGTAGCTCTTGGTCAGGCTGACCGGGATCACCGCGCCGTTGACGATGTGCAGCAGCGCCACGGCGATGATGAACGCGCCGTAGAACCAGTTGGCCACGTAGATGTGGCGCACCTTGCGGATGCCGATCGTGCCGAAGAAAACCAGCGCGTAGATCACCCACACGACGGCCAGCAGGACGGCGATCGGCCATTCGAGCTCGGCGTATTCCTTGCCGCGCGTGATGCCCAGCGGCAGCGTGATCGCCGCCAGCACGATCACGGCCTGGTAGCCCCAGAAGTGCAGCAGCGACAGCGTGCGCGAGAACAGCCGCACCTGGCAGGTACGCTGCACCACGTAGTAGCTGGTGGCCATCAGCGCGCAGCCGCCGAACGCGAAGATCACGGCATTGGTGTGCAGCGGCCGCAGCCGTCCGTAGCTGAGCCACGGGATGCCGAAGTTGATGTCGGGCCAGGCGAGTTCGGCGGCGATGTAGACACCCACCAGCATGCCGACGACACCCCAGACCACCGCGGCGATCGAGAACAGGCGTACGGCGTCATCGTCGTAGAGCGATGCGGCCGGCGCGGGCGCCGGCACGGAAGACTTGACCATTCACAACCCCTTGTCGCCTCGCGGCTACGAGACTCGGGGTCATTCTTCCGTGCGGGCGGCCCGGCGGACTTGACGAGAATCAAGCGCGGAAGCGCCGTCGGCGAGGATTCGCTCGCCCTCGCGGTCGAGATCGTCGAACTGGCCGCCGAACAGCGCCCAGCCGAACACCGCGATGAGCGCCAGCACCAGCAGCGCCGAGAACGGGACAAGCAGGTACAGGATGTCCATGGCTCAGCGCGCCAGGCGCAGCGAGTTGGCGACGACGAACAGCGAGCTGCAGGCCATGCCCAGGCCGGCGGCCCAGGGCGGCAGGTGGCCGGTCAGCGCGAGCGGCACGCACGACAGGTTGTAGAGCGCCGCCCACGCCAGGTTCTGCCGCACGATGCGAACGGTTCGTTGCGCGAGCGCGCGCGCCCGTGCGACGTCGCCGAGCCGGTTCGAGACCAGCACCGCGTCCGCCTGCGTCCGCGCGACGAGCGCGCCTTCGCCCATGGCGATCGACACGTCGGCCTGTGCCAGCACCGGGGCGTCGTTGACGCCGTCGCCGATCATGGTGACCTGCTCGCCGGCCTGCTGCGCGGCGCGCAGGGCCTCCAGCTTGGCCTCCGGCGTCATGCCGCCGCGAGCGGAGTCCAGCGCCAGGCGTTGGCCCAGGCCAATGGCCCGCTCGGGGTCGTCTCCCGAGAGCAGGTTGATCCGCACGCCTTGCGCATGGAGGGCGGTCACCGCATCCGGCGCATCGTCGCGAAGCCGTTCCTCGAACTCGAACACGGCGACCAGGCGCTGTTCGGTGGACAGGCAGACTTGCCCGGTCGCAGATGACAGGCGCGACGGGCCACCGACCCAGCCCGCCGAGCCCAGCTGCCACTGACGGCCGAATGGATCCAGGCCTTCGATGCCCTGTCCCGGGACTTCGCGCAGGGCTGTCCACGTCGTTCCGTCAGCCGGGAATGCGTCGTGCAGTGCCCGTGACAGCGGATGCGTCGACCAGGCCGCCAGCGAGGACGCCGTGCTCGCGAGCAACTGCAGCCGCTCGTGCGCGGCGCCGTCCGGATGCCGGACGCGGATGCAATGCATCTTGCCGTCGGTCAAGGTGCCGGTCTTGTCGACGAACAGCGTGCGCACGCGTGCCAGGCCCGTGATCGCGTCCAGATTGCGCAGCAACAGGCCGTGGCGTGCCATCGCGGCCGTGGCGGACAGCAAGGCCGACGGCACCGCCAGTGAAAGCGCGCACGGGCAGGTCACCACGAGCACGGCCACCACGACGGCGACGGCGCGCGATGGATCGATGGCGCTCCACGCCGCGCCGGCGCCCGCCGCCAGCAGCAGCACCGTCCACAGGAAGGGCCCGGCCCAGCGATCGGCCATCGCGGCGGCCGCCGGCCGCTGCGACCGCGCGGCACGCATCAGCGCGGCGATCGCCTCGGCGCGCGTGTCGGCGCCCACGCGCTCCGCGCGCACGGTCACCGGTCCGCCGACGTTGAGGCTGCCGGCAATGACGGCGTCGCCTTCACGCTTTGCAACTGGCCGCGACTCCCCGGTCAGCAGGGATTCGTCGGCCTGGGTCCAGCCGGCGACCACCGTGCCATCGACGACGAAGGCCTCGCCGTAGGGAACCCGGATGCGATCCCCGGGAGCCAGCAGGTCGACGGCGACAAGCAGGATCGTGCCATCGGCCTGCTCGCGCTGCACGACGTCGGGTCGGCCGGACGTGACCTCCTCGAGCGAGCGCTCGGCGCGATGGCGCGCGCGGGTCTCGAGGTAGCGGCCGGCCAGCAGGAAGCTGATGAACATCGACATCGAGTCGAAGAAGACCTCGCTGCCGAAGGCGCCCCCCGGTGCGAACGCCGCACCGGTGCTCGCGACGAAGGCGACGGCGATGCCCAGGGCCACCGGAACGTCCATGCCGATGCGGGCTTGCCGCAGCGCGCGCCAGGCACCGCCGAAGAAGGGCGCGGCCGCGAAGCACAGCACCGGCAGGGACAAGAGCCAGCTGCCCCAGTCGAGCAGCCGCTTGTATTCGGCCGACAGCTCGCCCGGTGCGCTGAAGTAGGCCGGCGCGGCCAGCATCATGATCTGCATCGCGCAGAAGGCCGCGACGAACAGGCGCCACAAGGCCAGTCGCGATTCGCGCAGGCGGGCCGCGCGGGCATCGGCGAAGGTGTCTGGCGAGGCCTCGTAGCCGGCAGACCGCACCGCCTCGCCGATCGCACGGGCATCCGTCAAGGCCGGATTCCAGCGCACGCAGGCGCATTGCGCGGCGGCGCTGACCCGCACGTCGACCACGCCCGGCTGGCGCCGCACGGCGTCCTCCACCAGGTCGGCGCAGGCGGCGCAATGCATGCCGCCGATGCGCAGCGAGGTTTCCGCGACCGCGCTCATCGATTGCTCCGCGCGCTCAGGCGTCGTCGCCGGCCACCAGCCTGCGCAACGCGTCCAGGTCGACGATGCGCACCTCGCGCTGGTCCACCTCGATCACGCCGTCCTGATGCAGGCGCGAGAACGTGCGGCTGACCGTCTCCAGCTTGATGCCCAGGTAGGCGCCGATCTCGGCACGGGTCATGCGCAGCACGAAGGAGGTTGGCGAGAAGCCGCGCGATTGCAGCCGTTGCGACAGGTTCAGCAGGAAGGCCGCGACGCGCTCCTCCGCGGTCAGGCCGCTCAGGAGCAGCATGACGCCGTGGTCTCGCACGATCTCGCGGCTCATGATGCGATGGAACTGGCGTTGCAGCACCGGGAACGATTGCGCCAGTTCTTCCAGGCGCGCGTAGGGAATCACGCAGACCTGCGAGTCCTCCAGCGCCACGGCGTCGCAGTGGTGCGAGGAGTCGCCGATCGCGTCCAGCCCGAGCAGTTCGCCGGCCATCTGGAAGCCGGTGACCTGGTCGCGCCCATCCTCGGTCGAGATCGTCGTCTTGAAGAAGCCGGTGCGCACCGCGTAGATGGAGGCGAAGGGCTCGCCGCGCCTGAACAGGTTCTCGCCGCGCCGCACCGGACGGCGCACGTCGACCAGGGTGTCGAGGCGGTCGAGGTCGCTCGCCGACAGGCCGGTCGGCAGGCACATTCCCCGCAGGTTGCAGTTGGAACAGGCCGCGGCCGCGTGGCCTTGCGGCCCTTGGCAGGCGGCGATGCCGGCTTCGGAGACATTGACGTTGGTCATGTCGCCGATTCTTTGGCGGCTTGGACGAAGGAGTCTTGCGGCAGATCAAGCGCCGGCCGATTGACGGCACGACGCGCGGTGCGGTAGCCCGCCGCACCGCTTGGGGCCGCGTCGCCGCGAAGCGACGGATCAGGCCTTCTTGATGTAGGCGCTGCACCAGGCCTTGGACAGCACCTGCTTGCCCGCGAAGATCGCGCAGGGGCCGCCGGCGTCTGCCGGCTTGCCCTGATACAGCTGGCAGCTGCCGCAGGCCTGGCCGGCAGCGTACTTCGGGAACTTGGCCTTGTCCGCCTTCGAGGCATCGGCCACGTAGCCCAGCGCGGAGGCCTGGGGATCCTTCGGATCGACCTGGGGCGCCGCGGCGGCGAGGGCGGCTCTTGTGCCCAGCGCGAGGGCGCCGGCGAGCGGCAGGATCTGGATGAAGGTGCGACGGGACGTCATGGAATTTTCTCCTGGGATGGCGCGCTCGAGGCGAGCGGATGGCGCGGCGACCCGACGTCCAGGGACGAGGACACGCCGACATCTTCGAGTCTAGGCAGCAGCGCTGAGCAGCTTCTTGATCTGCATCACGCCAGAGCGAACACGGCGCGCGGCTCAACGCTCCCCGGCCTCGAGGCCGCGCCTTGCGCTGTCGCAAGGTCGCGGACCGGGCAGCCCGACAGAATCGAAGCCTGCCAAGCTTGCGGGAGTCGACCATGTCCTATGCGAACGTTGTCCTTCACCTGGATGCTCACGCGGGCCTGGACGCTCGCATCGACCAGGCGGCGCGGCTTGCGCGCCGGTTCGAGAGCCACCTGGTGGGTGTCGCCGCCGCCGGGCACAGCCTGTTCGGCCAGAGCGTGGCCACCGGCTTCTCCGGCACGCCGCGCCTGGCCCGGGCGCTGGAGGAAACCGTGGCGGCGGCGCGCGAACGCGCGCAACGCTTCTGCCAGCGCATGGAGATGTCGGCGGCCGTGCCCTCCTTCGAGGCGGCGGTCGAGGCGGACGACGACCTCACGGCCCTGGTGCGTCGCAGCGCCTGCGCCGACCTGATCGTGGTGGCCCAGCCGGATCCGGCGTGGCCGGCGCATGGGCGCTCGCGCGACCAGCTCGAACAGCTTGTCCTGCAGAGCGCCGCGCCGACGCTGGTGCTGCCCTTTGCCGGCAGCCCGGCGCTGTCGGTCGATCGGGTGATGGTGGCCTGGGACGGCTCGCACGGCGCGGCGCGCGCGGTCGCCGGCGCGATGCCGCTTCTGCGGCGTGCGAACCGGGTGTATCTGGTGCGCTGCGAAACCAGCGTCGAACTGGATCGCGACATCGCGGGCTCCGGATTCGACCTGCCGCGCGAGTGGTTGGGGCGCCATGGCGTGCGCGTCGACGCGCTGCTTGAACGCAGCGCCAACGATGTCTGCACGGCCTTGCTGTCGCGCGCCGACGCAATTGGCGCCGACCTGGTCGTGATGGGTGCCTGGGGCATGCCGCGCTGGGCTGAACGTCTGGTCGGCGGCAGCACGCGTTCGATGCTGGCGCGCATGCCGGTGCCAGTGCTGATGTCGCACTGACGCCCGGCGACCTGCCGGCGTGCCCGGCCGCTGACTCCCCGCGGGTCCGGCGCGACGCCGGCCAAGCCGGCTGCGCTCCGTTCGACGCGCGGTCAATGCGACATCAGCACCGGCACCGTCATCGATCCCAGCACGTCGCGCGTGGTCCCGCCCAGCAGCCGCTCGCGCCAGCGCGAATGGCCGAAGGCGCCCATCACGATCAGGTCGACACCCTGGTCGGCGGCACGCGACAGCAGCGCCTCGCCCACCCGCACGCTCGTGGTCTCGAGCTGCGTGCGAGCCGAGACCCCATGCCGCCCGAGCCACTGCGCGACGCTGGCCAGGTCGTCGCTGTTGCCACCTTCGTCGGCGGGCACGTCGCGGTTGAACAACATCACCTGTACCGACTCGGCGCGGCGCAGCAGCGGCAGCGCGTCGGCCACCGCCCGTGCCGCCGCATGGCTGTCGTCCCAGGCCACCAGCACGCGCGTGCCGAGCGTGTCGACCGCGTTGGCGTAAGGCAGCACGATCACCGGACGGGCGCTGGCGAGGATCGCCGATTCGATCTGCGGGTTCCTGAACGCCTGGCCGTCGTGGGCGCGCGGGTCGGACTGCGTGAGCACGAGCAGGTCGTTGACGCGGCCGCGCCGGTTGAGTGCAAAGCTCATGTCGCCTTCCTCGACCAGCGCATCGTGGGAGCGCAGCCCTGCGATCTCGCAGGCGGCGTCGAAGGCCAGGGCGGCGCGCGACGCGTCCTCCAGCAGGACGTCGCGCCCCAGCAGGGGCAGCGAGGCGGCCATCGAGGACAGGCGCAGGTTGGCGCGCAGGTCCAGCACCTCGGTCGGGGCGACGCCCGTCACGTGACTGCCCATGGTCCTTGCCAAGGCCAGCACGGCCTGCGTGCGGGCGATGCATGCGGGCTGGTGATCCAGCGGGACGAGGATGCTTGGGTAGCTCATGACAGGCCTTTCACGGGCGACGCGACGTGCGCCGTTCGAAGCCGATTCTTTCGTGGTGTCCAGCCCGATTGGTTGATCCATCGCAACCGCGGCACCGAGCGCCGGGGCGGCGGCGGATTCACCTCAGGCCGGCACGGCGGCCTCGGCAGCGGGATGGAGGGCCAGGCTGTAGTACACGGTGCCGGGCTCGCGCGTGTGCGACTCCGGCTCGAAGCCCAGCCCCAGCAGCAGCGCGTGCATGGGGGCGTTCTCGCGCAGCACGTAGCCGCACATCCGCTGCACGCCGCGCGATGCGAGGTAGCCCACCATCTTGGTCATCAGGACGGTGCCCAGCCGGTGCCCCTGCACGTCGGTGCGCACCAGCAGCGCGAACTCGGCTTCGATATCGTCGGGATCGCACACCGCGCGGACGACACCGAGCGTCTCCTGCGGCCCGTCGGGCGCGGTGTCGAGCGCGATGAAGGCCATCTCGCGCGCATAGTCGATC
>JBJMWF010000374.1:0-8155 GCA_045810265.1 Vitreoscilla sp.
CCGCTGACCAACGAGATGGTGGCCGACAAGCTGGACTTCGGCGCGATGGCCGATTTTCCCGGCTCGCTCAACGGCGCGGCCTTTCTCAAGGCGGGCAAGCGAAGCATCTTCCTGTCGGTGCTGTCCGGCTCGACCATCGGCAGCGGCAACGGCATCGTCGTGCCGCTGGGCTCGCCGGTTCAGTCGCTCGCCGACCTCAAGGGCAAGCAGATCTCGGTGCCCTTCGCGTCCACCGCGCACGGCATGCTGCTGCGCGCGGTCAAGGCGCAGGGCTGGGATCCGGAGCGCGACGTGACCATCCTCACGCAGGCGCCGGAGGTGGCCGGCTCCGCGCTGCAGGCCGGCAAGATCGACGCGCATGCCGACTTCGTGCCGTTCGCCGACCTGTTCCCGTTCAAGGGCTTCGCGCGCAAGATCTACGACGGTGCGCAGGCCAACGCGCCCACCTTCCACGGCACGCTGGTCAGCGCCGACTACGCCAAGAAGTATCCCGAGATCGTCGTCGCCTACCTGCGCGCGGCGATCGAGGCGAACCGGCTGTTCGCCGCCGACCCGCTCAAATACAGCGAGCTGGTGGCCAAGGTGACCGGCATCGACCCCGAAGTGGCCTACCTGTTCGGCGGCCCGCTCGGACTGCAGACGCGTGACCTGACCTGGAAACCCGAGTACCGCCAGGCGCTGGCCACCGCCATCGACACCCTGCGCCTGCTCAAGCGGCACGACTCCGCGCTGACGGCCGACGGCTTCATCGACGACAGCTACCTGCGCGCCGCCTTCAAGGCCGAAGGCCTGGACTACGACGCCCAGCTCAAGGACTACTCCAGGCTGGCGCTCAAGGCGAGCGACGCGCTGACCGGCAAACCCATCACCGACGACCGGCGCGCCGCGCAGGTCTGGGTGGCCGGCGAGACCAGCGTGCGCAGCTACGCCTCGCCCGAGAACGCGCTGGCCGACGCCCGCAAGGTCGAGGCCGTCGGCGGCAAGGTGCGCGTAGTCTACACGCAGGATCGCAAGCTGGGCATCAAGCTGCTGGCCACCCAGGCCTGGTTCGCCGCCGACGCCCAGGGCCGCCTCAGCGCCTTCCTGCTCAAGGACGATGCGACGCGCTGGGCGCAGGACAACCACGCCCAGGTGTTCGACTTCGCGGCCGCCCGCGGCTTCGCCGCCACGCACGTCGCGTCGGCGCAGTGAGCGGGGACGGATCGCCATGAGCGCCGTGCTCGAGCCCCTCGCCGCCCAGCCCGTCCAGGCAAGACCTGCAGCCGCAGCCGTGCGCCGGCGGGCCGCGACCTGGCTGGGCCAGGGCGCCGCCATCGCCGCCTTCATGGTGCTGTGGCAGGTGCTCGCGGTATCGCATGCGCGCCTGGGCATCGTCAGCTTTGCCAACGTGCCCACGCCGGTGGCCGCGCTCGAGGCCGGCCGCGAGCTGGTGGACAGCGGCAAGCTGGCGCGCCACCTGGGCTACAGCCTTTGGCGCGTCGGTGCCGGCTTCCTGGGTGCCGCCGCCAGCGGCATCCTGCTGGGACTGGCGATCGGTCGCTTTGCCGCCGTGCGCCGCGTGCTGCTGCCGCCGCTGGAACTGCTGCGCCCGATCCCCGCGGTCGCCTGGATCCCGCTGGCGATCCTGATGTTCCCCTCGGCCGAACTCTCGATGGTGTTCATCACGTTCATCGGCGCGCTGTTCCCGGTGCTGCTCAACACCATCCACGGCGTCGAGGGCGTCGACCGCCGGCTGGTCGCCGCGGCGCGCAGCCTGGGCACCGGGCGCTGGCGCATGTTCACGCAGGTCATCGTGCCGGCGGCGGCGCCCAGCATCGCCACGGGCCTGGCGATCGGCATGGGCACCTGCTGGTTCTGCCTGGTCTCGGCCGAGATGATCGCCGGCCAGTTCGGCATCGGCTACTACACCTGGGAGTCCTACACCTTGCAGAACTACGGCGGCATCGTCGTCGGCATGCTGGTGATCGGCGTGCTGGGCATGGGCTGCAGCGCGCTGATCCGCCTCGTCGCGCGACTCGCAATGCCGTGGACGGCCGCCGGGAGCGCGCGATGAACACGTCGGTCAGCGCCGGGCGCATCGCCATCGACCACGTGCACATGGAAGTCGGCGAAGGCACCGCCCGCTTCGAGGCGCTGCACGACGTCAGCCTGGACATCGCGCCCGGCCAGTTCGTCTGCCTGCTCGGGCCCTCGGGCTGCGGCAAGTCGACGCTGCTGGGCGCGCTGGCCGGCCACCTGACGCCGGCGCGCGGCACGGTGCGCGTGGACGGCGCCGTGGTGGACGGCCCGCATCCCGACCGCGGGCTGGTGTTCCAGCAGCACACGCTGTTTCCCTGGCAGCGCGTGATCGACAACGTCGCGTTCGGCCTGAAGATGAAGGGCGTCGCGCGCGCCTCGCGTCACGCGCAGGCGCGCGAGCTGCTCGCCAGCGTCGGCCTGGCCGGCTTCGAGTCGCGCTATCCATCGCAGCTGTCGGGCGGCATGCAGCAGCGCGTGGAGATCGCCCGCGTGCTGATCAACCATCCGCGCGTGCTGCTGATGGACGAGCCCTTCGGCGCGCTGGATGCGCTCACGCGCGCCCGCATGCAGCGTCTGCTGCTGGACGTGTGGACGCGCATCCGCACCACCGTGGTCTTCGTCACGCACGACATCGACGAGGCCCTGTTCCTGGCCGACCGGCTGCTGGTGATGAGCGCGCGCCCCGGCCGCATCATCGAAGACCTGCCGCTGGACTTCGCCCGCCCGCGCGACGCCGACCTGGTGACCACGCCCGAATTCGCCGCGCTCAAGCGCCACTGCCTGCACCTGCTGCATCGCGGCGAGGCCGACGCACCCCTGCCCCGCATGACGCCGCTAGGCGCCCCGCTGCCCACCCCCTGACCCGAGCCACGATGACCTTCGCCCAAGACCAGGACCCGCGCCTCGCCAGCGCCGACGCCGGCGTGCGCCGCATCGCCATCCTCGACATCGCCGACGCCGAGGACGACGACGACCTGCCCGTATTGACCACGGCCTTGCTGGCCGACCCGGCCGCCGAGGTGCGAGCCGAAGCTGCCCGCGTGCTGGGCGGCTGGGGCCACGCCTGGGCCGTCGATGCGCTCGCGCAGGCGCTGCTCGATGCGGAGGGCGCCGTGCGCACCAGCGCCGCGGCCGCCCTCGCGCAGCTCAAGGACGCCGAGGCGGGCCATCGCCTGCTGCCCTGGGCCTCGCATGCCGACCCCAGCGTGCGCGCCGCAGCCCTGCGTGGCCTGAAGGAACTGCGCATTGCACAAGCTGCCGCGCCGGCGCTTGAATCGCTCTCGCACGCCGACGCGCTCGTGCGGCGCGAGGCCGTGGGCGTGCTGGGCTGGCTCAAGTCCGCGGAGGCCCTGCCCGCCATCGCCCATCTGGCGACCAGCGATGCGGACGCCGAGGTGCGTCGCACGGCGACCGGGGCGTTGGGGCTGTCCAGCGCCCAGGGCCACGCCACGGTGCTGCCGGCGCTGCTGGCCGCGTTGCGGGACGCCAGCTGGCCGGTGCGCGAGGAGGCCGCCACCACCTTGGCCAAGCTGGCGCCCGCGGGCGCGCGAGAAGCCTTGCTCACCGCCATGGAGGACGAGGCCTGGCAGGTGCGCCTGCGCGCGGCGCGTGCGCTGGGCCGCCTGCGCGATCCGGCCGCGCTGCCAGTGTTGACGCAGGCGCTGGCCCATCCGATGGGCAACCTGCGCAAGGAGGCGGCGTTGGCGCTCGGTGAGATCGGCGTTGCCGAGGCGGTACCCGCGCTCGAGGTGGCCGCCGGCGATCCCGACCCCGAGGTGCGCAAGACCGCCCGTCTGGCCCTGAGCCGGCTGGCGGCCACCGTGGAGTCACTGCGATGAGCGTCACCGAGGCGCCGCTGTCGGTCGCACTGGCCCCGCACGCGCTGACCCTGCATTGGCCCGACGCCATCACGTCGGTGCCCGCGGCCGTCCTGCGGGCCAGCTGCCGCTGCGCACCCTGCCTGTCCGCCCGCTTGCGCGGCACGGAGATCGCGCCGGCGAGCGCACCGACGCTGGTCGATGCGGCCGCGATCGGCCACTACGCGCTGCAATTGCGCTTTGCCGACGGCCACGATCGTGGCATCTACCCCTGGGCCATGCTGCGCGATCTTGCGGCGACTGCGGCCCCGCGCTGAGGCGCCGGGTCGACGGCCATCACGCGGCTCTACTCGAGCGGCCGCGCAAGCCACGCGAGAGCGGGCGCCTCCTCCTCGAAGATCTCGATGTCCCAGCCGGCCTCCTTGGCCAGCGCGATGCCCAGGCTGAGCACGCTGCGTGAACGCGGGTCGCACACCACCATCGCGTAGCGGATCTCGCGATCGAGACCGAAGCGGCCCAGGTCGGCGTGGAAGTCGCGCGCGTAGTTGCTGGAGATCGGCCCGGTCAGTTCGTTACGCACCAGCACGCGCCGGATGCCCCGGCTCCTGCAATGCTGCGTGGCGCCGGGCCAGAACTCCCACTGCTCCTCGATCTTCTCGAAATCGTGGACGCGGCGGTCTCCCGCGAAGACGACCGTGACGGTGTCCGCCGTTTCGGAAGCGATGTAGATCGAGCCCATCTGGGCAACTCCGGCAATCGGCCGCCGTTGCAGCGGCGGCCATGTCCGATTGTGCGTCAGCCGCCGACCGGCGAGGCGCCGCGCAACCGCCGTTGCACGATGCCGCAACGCCTTGCCGGATCAACGCATCGGGCGTCGAATCACTGGGTGCGGAACTGTTCGACGGTCCTGGCCAGCTTGCCCGCCTGGTCGCGCATCGACTCCGCGGCGGCCGCCGATTGCTCCACCAGCGCGGCGTTCTGCTGCGTCATCTGGTCGACGTTGTTGACGGCGGAGTTGACCTGCTGGATGCCGCCGGCCTGCTCGCTGGCAGCCGTGGTGATCTCGCCCAGCACCTCGCTGACACGGCGCACGGCGCCGACGATCTCCTGCATCGTCGAGCCCGCGTCCTGCACCAGGCGGGCGCCGCTCTCGACCTTGTCGACCGAGGCGCCGATCAGCGTCTTGATCTCCTTGGCCGCCTCGGCCGAACGCTGGGCCAGCGAGCGCACCTCGCCGGCGACGACCGCGAAGCCGCGGCCCTGTTCGCCGGCGCGCGCCGCTTCGACCGCCGCGTTCAGCGCGAGGATGTTGGTCTGGAAGGCGATGCCGTCGATCACGCCGATGATGTCGGAGATCTTCTTGGACGAGGCGTTGATCTCGTTCATCGTCGAGACTACCTGCGACACCACCTGTCCGCCGCGCGTGGCGATCTCCGAGGCCGAATTGGCCAGGCCGTGCGCCTGGTTGGCGGCGTCGGCGCTGTGCCGGATGGTGCTGGTCAGTTCGTCCATCGAGCTGGCCGCCTGCTGCAGGCTGCCGGCGGTCTGCTCGGTGCGCGCGCTCAGGTCCTGGTTGCCGCTGGCCACTTCGGTGCTGGCGACCTGGATTTGCTCGGTGGAACTGCGGATCTCGCGCACGATGCGCGTCAGGGAGTCCTGCATCTTGCCCAGCGAGGTGACCAGTTGCGCCGCCTCGTCGCTGCCGACTGCGCGGCAGTTGCCGGTCAGGTCGCCCGCGGCGATGCGGTCGGCGGCCTTCTGGGCGGCCTGCACGGGACGCACGATGCTGCGCGTCAGCGCGAAGCCGATGGCGATCGAGAACAACGCGCTGACGATGCCGCACGCCACGTTGACCACGCTGGTGGCCATGACGGCCGAGGCGATGGCGGCGCCGCTGGCCGCGGCCCGCTCGGATTCGTAGGCGACCAGCGCGTCGAGCTTGCCCATGTACTCGTCCGCGATCGCGTTGAAGGCGGATGTCGACTGGCCCTTGGCGATCGCGGCCGCGATGGAGCCGCCGCCCTCGCCGGCCTTGTACATGACATCGCGCGCCGCCAGATAGCGCTGGCGGACCTCGGCGATCGTCTGCTGCAGCTGCTTGCCCTTGGGGGTGGTCTCGATGGCCTCGAAGCGCTTCTGCACGCTGGTGCTGTCGGCGCTGGTGGCCTTGATCTTCTCGAGCAAGGGTTGCGCCAGCGTCGCATCCGTCATCAAGGCGACCATCGCCGCGCGGTTCGCGTTGACCGAGACGTTCTGGCGCCAGCGGTAGGCGAGCGCAGTGCGCTCGGCCTGCTCGGCCGTCAGCTCGTGGGCCGCCGACCGGATCTCCATCAGCCGGATCTGGCTGAAGGCGGCCGACACGACGGTCAGCGCCACCACGACCGCGAAGGCCACGCTCAAGCGGCGTCCGATGCGCCAATGGCTGAGAAAACTCATAGATGTCTCCAAACGAAAATGCCCCTGTCGACCTCTGAACGGGTCTCCGCAGATTCTGGGCAGGCAGGCGCTCTTGCGAAGCGTCGAGAAGCTGCCCCGAACCGGTGCATTACTGCGACATCGGCCGGGCCGGTCGGAGCTTGAGCCCGACAGCAGCCCGGGTCGGCCATCGGTGATACCCTTCACGATCTCCGGCGTCCCCGCGCGCGAATTCCTACCGTGCCCGGCCGCACCAGCCCGTCCTCCGCCATGCTGATCCCGTTTTTCTACACGCTGCGCGAAGCCAAGCTGCCCGTCTCGGTCAAGGAGTACCTCACGCTGCTCGAGGCCCTGAAGGCCGGCGTGATCGGCCCCTCGATCGACGACTTCTACTTCCTGGCGCGCACCACGCTGGTCAAGGACGAGGCGCACTTCGACCGCTTCGACAAGGCCTTCGGCGCCTTCTTCAACGGCGTGGCCAAGCTCACGGAGTCCAAGGAGATCCCGGAGGACTGGCTGCGCCAGCTCATCGAGCGCGAGCTCACGCCCGAGCAGAAGGCCGCCATCGCGGCGATGGGCTGGGACGAGCTGATGAAGACGCTGCAGCAGCGTCTGGAGGAACAGAAGGGCCGCCATGAGGGCGGCAGCAAGTGGATCGGCACCGGCGGCACCTCGCCCTTCGGCCATGGCGGCTACAACCCGCAAGGCATCCGCATCGGCGGCGCCGGCAAGAACCGCAGCGCCGTCAAGGTCTGGGAGCAGCGCGCCTACCGCGACTACGACGACTCGCTGGAACTGGGCACGCGCAACATCAAGGTGGCGCTGCGCCGGCTGCGCCGCTTCGCGCGCGAAGGCGCCGCCGAGGAACTGGCGCTGGACGACACGATCCACGCCACGGCCGCGGCCGCCGGCATGCTCGACATCAGGATGCAGCCCGAGCGCCACAACAAGGTCAAGGTGCTGCTGTTGATGGACGTGGGCGGCACGATGGACGACCACATCCACCGCGTCGAGGAGCTGTTCTCGGCCGCCAAGGGCGAGTTCAAGCACCTGGAGTTCTACTACTTCCACAACTGCGTCTACGACTTCGTCTGGAAGAACAACCGCCGCCGCTTCTCCGAGAAGCACGCCACCTGGGACGTGATCCGCAAGTACAACAAGGACTACCGGCTGATCTTCATCGGCGACGCCACGATGAGCCCGTACGAGATCCTGCAGCCGGGCGGCAGCGTCGAATACAACAACGCCGAGGCCGGCGCGGAGTGGATCCAGCGCCTCACGCACGCGTTCCCCAAGCACTGCTGGATCAACCCCGAGCCGCAGGGTGTCTGGCAGTACCGGCAAAGCATCTCGCTGATCGAGCAACTCGTCAGCCACCGCATGTTCCCGCTGACCCTGCAAGGGTTGGAGGGTGCGATGCGTCTCCTGACCAAATGACGGCTGCGGGCCGGAGGGTTCAGGGTTTGCCGGCCGCGCGCCACCGCACGCTCGCACTGGCGCTCGCCTGCGCGCTGGCATGCACGGGCGCCCGTGCGGCCACGCGCGAGCTGGTGATCGATGCGCCCTCGCCCTTCAAGGCCCTGCTCGAGAAGAACCTCGACCTGGAGCGGGCCGCGCGCCTGGCCGAGGCCGACAGCCTGGACGACACCGAGTGGGCGCGCCTGGTCGCCGCCGCACCGGCGCAGGGGCGCGCGCTGGCGCAGACGGAGGGCTACTTCCGCGCCGAGGTCAGCGTCGCGGCCGACCCGGCCGACCCCCACCGCATCCTGATCAAGCTGGTGCCCGGCGAGCCCGCGACCGTCGGCCGCTTCACGCTGGAATTCGACGGCGAGCTCGCGCGCCAGGCCGAGAGCGGCGACGCCAAGGCGCTCGAGCTCGAGGGCCGGCTGCGCGACGAGTGGGAG
>JBJMWF010000375.1:0-8140 GCA_045810265.1 Vitreoscilla sp.
CCGACCTGCCCCGCACGGCCACCGGCAAGCTGCAGCGCTTCCGCCTGAAGACGACCCCGTCACCAGCCAACGACGAGACAGGGAGAGCGCCATGAAGACCGTCCTGCAACCCGAAGGCTGGCCGCGTCCGCGCGGCTACGCGAACGGCGTCAGCGCACAGGGTCGCCAGGTGTTCGTGGCCGGCATGGTGGGCTGGAACGCCACGAACGAATTCGACAGCGACGACCTCGTCGATCAGGTGCGCCAGGCCCTGGCCAACGTCAGGGCGGTGCTGTCCGAGGCCGGGGCGCGACCCGAGCACATGGTGCGAATGACCTGGTACGTGGTCGACCGCGCCGACTACCTGGCCCGCGGCCGCGACATCGGCGCCGTCTACCGCGAGGTGATGGGCCACTACGACGTGGCGATGAGCGCCGTCGAGGTCAGCGCGTTGATGGAGGCGCGCGCGAAGGTGGAGATCGAGGTCACCGCGGTGGTGCCGCAGGTGCTCTAGCCCTGCTCAGGGCGCGGGCGCGTACTGCGCGTACTGCGCCGTGTAGGGCACGCGTTCCTGCTTGCCGATGGTGGCGGTGCCGCATCCCGTTGCCGGGGCAACGCCGCCCACGGTCGCCACGCGCTGAATCGAGGTGACCTTGGCGAACGCGCCCGGCGCGCCGGTGCTGTGCGTCTCGAGCAGCAGCCAGGGAATCGCACGCGGGTTGATCGCGTCCGCCTTGGCCTTGACCACGCCCACCACCTTGCTGCCGTCGTTCGCCTCCCAGGTGGGGCCGGCGTAGTGGCGGCCGACCGTGGTGCCGCTGGCGTCGGCCAGCCTGGCCTCCGGCGCGACGAACACCCATTCCGGGAAGCTGCCGTCGGCCGCCTTGCGGCACTCGTAGATCTGGAAGCCGTCGGCCCACAGCGTGCGCACGAGCACCTGCTTGCCCGGCGCGGCCAGGCTGCCGGGGATGGTCACGGTGGGCGGTGTCGGCTTGGGGGCGGTGCTGGCGCAGGCGGCCAGCAGCGTGGCGGCCAGGGTCGGCCAGAGCAGGGCAAGGGAACGGGACATCATGATGCGTCGGTCTTTCGTCGAAAGGGTCAGAACGAGATTTCGTAGCGCTGGCCACGGAAGTTCAGCACGGCGGACTTGAGCCGGATCTGTTCGAGCACGGTGTCGGCCGCGGGCTTGTCGCCCTCGTGGAAGACCTGGCCGTTGAGGATCACCATGCGTGCGGACGGCGTCTCGGAGTAGATCGCGCCGCCCACGCTCAGTCGGGGCAGCTGCGCGCGCGCCTCGGGGGCCAGGGTGTTGATGTTGGGCACGGCGGCGCCGCGCGGCGGGGCGGGCGCCGGCTGGACCGGAGCGCCGTAGTGCTCCACCTGCTGGGCGGGGGCTGGCGCCGTCGAAGGCGTCGGGGCGAGCGCCGTGGCGCGCGCGTCGGTGCGCGGCTGCAACGTGGCGACGCGGCCGGTGGCCGCGCGCTCGGCAAGTGTGTCGCGGGATGGGCGCGTGTCGTGGGTATCGCGCGCCGGTGCGCGCTGGATCGGCGGCGGGGGATAGGCCTGCGGCGCGCGCGCATCGCCGGTCGACGGCGGCGGATTGCCGCGCCCGATGGGTGGCTCCACCGGACGCGCGCCCGGCTCGATCGCGCCCGGTTGCGGCGGCGGCAGCTCTCCCTGCGCGGTTTGCGCGGGCTGCTGTGGCGGCGGGGCCAGGTTGTCAGGCGCCGCCGGCGCGAGCTCGCGCGCGGGCGCGAGCGCCACGCGGCTGTCAGGCGGAGCCGCGGAGCGCCAGGGCGCCCACAGCAGGACGGCGACGCCGGCGGCCAGCAAGACGCCAGCGCCGCCCGCCGCCCAGACCAGCGGTGCGTAGTTGCGCGCCGCCGGCTCGGCGTCGGCCGGCAGGCGCTGGGCATGCAGGCCCGGCACCGCGCCACGCGAGCGTTCGGCATCGGCTCGTCGAAGCGCGTCGAGGATGTAGGACATGCGCGGTTACTTTCGTTGAGCGACGCCGGGCGCCGAAGCCGCGGAGGCGGTCGGCGACGTGCCGGCGAGCCAGGGTTCGGCCACGCCGCTGGCGCGGTTGATCTGCATCAGCGTCGTCGGGCCGGCGACGCCGTCCGGCGTCAACCCCTGCGCCTGCTGGAATGCGGCAACGCGCGACCGCAAGGCGGCGTCGAAGACATGGTCGGGCGCCGGCGCCGAAGCCCCCTGCTGCTCGGCAAGCTGCGCGCCCACCGCATCAACCAGCGGCCCTTGCGAGCCGAGCGCCAACGGCACCGAATAGCCGGCTGGCACCCGCCACATGGTGGTGAAATCGCCGCGCCACGCGGTGGTCAGCAGCGTCAGCGGCACCTGCAGCGGCGTCTTGCCCACCACCAGCGTTGCCTCGTCATGGCCCAGGCCGGCCAGCACGACGTAGACCTGTCGATCCTGGCCATCGCGCAGCGCCAGCACGCTGGGACGCGCCAGCAGGCGCAGCAGCGCCAGGCCGCCATGCGCGTGGAAGCAGCGCACGTCGTGCTCCGCCGCCAGCGCGCACGGATCGCCCTCACCCAGTTGCAGCGACCACTCGGGCGCCAGGGTGCGCAAGGCTTCCTGCTCGTCATGCGGGGCGCGCGCCAGCAGGGCCTCGAGGTCGTCGATCGAGCGCAGGCGCGGCGTCACGGCGGCCGCGGCGGACGCCGTCGGCAGCGTCGAGGCCACGGCGGCCGACGGCGCCGGACGCGGGGCCGAGGCCGCACTCGCCGGCGCGGCGGCAACCCGGGACGACGCCTTGTCGCGGCCGCTCCATTGCACCGCGGCCATCGCCGCCGCGCCCGCCAGGGCGCCGCCGGCCAGCGCCAGCGGCCACCAGCGCGGCCGCGACGGCCTGGGCTTCTCGCCGCTGGGCCCGAACACCTCCAGCGCCGCCTTGTCGACGATGGCCTTGTCCACGCGCGGCTTGCCCGTGGCGTAGGCGCCCAGCAGCGCGCGGTCGCACAGCAGGTTGATGCGGCGCGGCACGCCGCGCGTGAGCTGGTGGATGCGGTGCAGCGCGGCACTGTCGAAGGGAAGCGCCGCCTTCAGCCCCGCCACCGCCAGGCGGTGCGAGATGTACTGCGCCGTCTCCTTCTCGGACAGCGCATCGAGGTGATAGCGCGCGATCACGCGCTGCGCCAGCTGTTCGAGCTCGGGGCGCGCCAGCATGCCGCGCAGCTCCGGCTGGCCGATCAGCACGATCTGCAGCAGCTTGCGCTCGCTGGTCTCCAGGTTGGTCAGCAGGCGCAGCTGCTCCAGCACGTCGGAGGACAGGTTCTGCGCCTCGTCGATGATCAGCACGTTGTTCTGGCCGACCGCGTGCGTGCGCAGCAGGTATTCGTTCAGGCCGTCGACGTAGTCCTTCACGGTCGGCGCCGTGCCGGCCGCCGTCAGCGGCGGGAACTTGATGCCGAATTCGTGGCACACCGTCGTCAGCAACTCGAGCGCCGACAGCTTCGGATTGAAGATGTAGGCGACGTTGCAGCGCGCCGGGATCTGTTCCAGGAAGCAGCGGCACACCGTCGTCTTGCCCGCGCCGATCTCGCCCGTGAGCAGCACGAAGCCGCCGCCACCCTGCACGCCGTACAACAGGTGGGCCAGCGCCTCCCGATGGCGCTCGCTCATGAAGAGGTAGCGCGGATCGGGCGCGATCGAGAAAGGCTTTTGCTTCAGGCCGAAGAAGGGCATGTACATGGGGCGCAAGCATACTTCGGCGCGGTAACCGTCCGACGACCACCGTGCGATGGCCGCCATGCCAGCAAACGCCTGCTCGCGGAAGAGCTGGCTGCGAGCAGGTGCGCGAGCGTGCCTCTTTGCGCAATCGGCGGCAGTCCAGACGACGACGCCGACGGCCCGCCAGGGGCGCCGTCGGCGTCGCGCGAAAGGTGCGGCGGACCGCCGCCGAAATCAGTGCGTGGTGCGGAAGCGCCCCACCGCCTCCACCAGCCGCGACGACTGGTCGCTCAGCGAGGTGGCCGCTGCGGCTGCCTGCTCCACCAGCGCCGCGTTCTGCGAGGTCATCTGGTCGATCTGGTTGACCGCGTTGTTGACCTCGCCGATGCCGCCGGTCTGCTGCTGCGTGGCCTCGACGATGCGGGCCATGAGCGAGCTCACCGAGCGCACCGACTCGACGACCTGCGAGATGGTGCGGCCGGCGTCGTCGACGCGGTGGGCGCCGGTCTCGACGTCCTCGGTGGACTTCTGGATCAGCTGGCGGATGTCGCGCGCGGCTTCGCCGCTGCGCTGGGCCAGCGTGCGCACCTCGCTCGCGACGACCGCGAAGCCGCGGCCCTGCTCGCCCGCGCGGGCCGCCTCGACGGCGGCGTTCAGCGCCAGGATATTGGTCTGGAACGCGATCGAGTCGATCACGCCGATGATCTCGCCGATGCGCTTGCTCGAGGCCGTGATGCCGCCCATGGTCTCGATCACCTCGCTGACCTTTGTGCCGCCCTGGGCCGCCAGCGTGGCAGCTTCCTGGGCGATGCGGTTGGCTTCGCGCGCCGATTCGGCGTTGGCCATGGTCGACGAATGCAGTTGCTGGATCGAGCTGGCCGACTGCTGGATCGAGCTGGCCTGGCTCTCGGTGCGCGAGGACAGGTCGGCGTTGCCGGTGGCGATCTCGTGGGCCGCCGTCTTGACTTCGGAGCTGGCCTGCTTGACCTCGTGGATGATGCCGCGCAGCGATTCGGTGAAGTCGTTGAACGCGCGGGCGATCTGGCCCACCTCGTCGTTGTGCGCGACGGCGATGCGCGTCGTCAGGTCGCCGTTGCCGCTGGCCACCGCGATCATGGCGTTGCGCACCTTGCGCAACGGCTCGAACCAGCGGCGCAGCACGGTGGTGAAGATCAGTCCGGCCACGATCACGACCAGCAGCGCCGCGACGCCGATCGACGTCATCAGCGTGCCCAGCCCGGCCATCGCGGCCGACTTGTCGTAGGCCACGGCCAGGCGCCAGTCGGTGCCCGGGATCGCTTCGGCGCGCACCAGTACGTCGCGCGTGCCGTCGTTGGCCTCGACGATGGTGTTGTCGGCGGCGCTTGCCACCGCGCCCATGCCGGGCTGGGCTTCGCCCAGCGCCTTCAGCGCCAGGTCGGCCTTCGGGTGGACCAGGATGCGGCCCTGCTTGTCGAGGACGAAGGCGTACGAGTTCTCGCTCGGCTTGACGCCGTTGACCATCCTGACGACTTCGTCCAGAGCCTTGTTGGCACCGATCACGCCCACCAGCTTGCCATCGGCCATGACCGGGAGCGCGAAGGTGACGGTCATCTCGTTGGACGACGCGTTCCTGTAGGGATCGGTGACCACGGGCTTGCCGCTGGCGACCGCGGCCTTGTACCAGGGACGGCTGGTCGGGTCATAGCCATCGGGCATCTTCTGCTGCGGCACCTGCACGAAGCGCTTGTCGGCGGCGTAGGCCATGTAGACGGTGCGGAAGTCGCCGCTGGCGACCGCCTGGGCCAGTGCCGTGCGCAGGGCCTGGTCATCGGCGGCAGGCGCGGTCGCCGGCACCGAGGCGGCATCGGACGGCGCGACGGCGGCCTGGGCGGCAGGCGCGGGAGTCGGGGCTGGCGTGGCGGCGGCGGGCGCCGGCGACGGCACCGCCTTCGCAACGACTTCGGCCTTGGCGGGCACCGGCGCAGGCGCCGGGGACGGCACCGGCGCGGCCGGCTTCTTGTTCATGGCGGCCATCGCCGCCATCGCGGCCGCGGCCGCGCCGCCGTTGGCGGCCGGGGCGGGCGCGGCGGCCGGTGCGGGCGTCGGAGCGGGTGCCGGCGCCGAGTGGGACATGGCCGCCATCGCGGCCATCGCCGCAGCCGCAGCCGCGTCCTGCTTGGGTTCGTCCTTGGCCGCACCCGCGCGGGTCGGCGTCTTCATGGCGACGGCGATGAAATCGTTGGCGCGGGCCGGGGCTGCTGCGACCGTGGAGCGGCGCTTCTTCGAGAAGCCGGCATGCGTGGCCTCGCCCATCGCCTTGGTGATGGCGTCGGGCGCGGCCGCCGCGGTCACGCTGGCGCCGGTGCGCAGGTTGCCGGCCACCCATTCGCCAATGCGCATCGAGGCGGCGTCGCCGACGACCGCCAGCTTCTCCTGGGCCTGCACCTGGAGCGACTGCCGCGCCAGCATCGTCGCGACCGTGCCCAGCACGCCGGCGCTGACGAGGACGGCCACGACCCCGGTGACGGCAAGGCGGTTGACGAGGCTGACGGGCGGGGTCTGCGGAGAATTCATGAACGGACTTTCGGCTTGGGAACGACGGCGGCGCGGACAGGCATGTCCAGTCGGGATATCTTGACGTTCGCCGGCATCCGCCAAGCGTGGAAAAGAGCCCGGTTTCCCGCGATTCCCCGCTCGACAGGACGAAACGGCGAGAAACGGGGCCGGTCCGCGCGGCCAGGGCCGTCGCTTCAGGATGGTGGTGTCAAATCGTCCATTTCCCCTACGCTCGCCGCGCCCCCATGGACCTCGATCCCCTCGAAATGGTCGCCGAACCCTCCGGCTTCGGCGACGACGACGCGCCCTCGCCCAGCGAGCACCGGAAGCGCGCCCGCCTGAACGCCGCGGTCGCCATCACCGTCGCACTGCTCGCCACGTTCATGGGCATCTGCAAGATCAAGGACGACAACATCTGCCAGGCGATGCAGCAGGCTCAGGCCGACAAGATCGACCACTGGTCGTACTACCAGGCGCGCAACGTGCGCCAGGAGATCGCCGAGGCGCAGGCGGTGCAGCTGCGCCTGCAGCAGCCGGCCGCGCCCGCTGCAGCGCAGGCCGGCTACGCGCAGGCCATCGCGAAGTACGACACGCTTGCCAAGGAGCAGGCGCAGAAGAAGCAGGACGTGATGGCCCAGGCCAACGCCGACCAGAAGAACTATGACGCGCTGAACTATCGCGACGACCAGTTCGACCTGTCAGACGCCTTGCTGGCCATCGCCATCGCGATGCTGGCCGTCTCGTCGCTGACGCAGTTGCTGTGGCTTTACCTGCTCAGCCTGGTGCCGGCCAGCTTCGGCGTGCTCATGGGCGTGGCGGGCTTGGTCGGCCTGCACATCCATCCGGACCGGTTGTCGTCGCTGCTGAGCTAAGACCTCGCGCCGCGCGGGTCCGCGGGCCCGATGGCATCATCGTCGGCAGCTGAAAAGGACTCGCATGAAACTGTTTCGCCACGGCCCGCGGGGCCACGAACGGCCCGGACTGGTCGACCACGAAGGCGTGCTGCGCGACCTGAGCGCGCAGATCGGCGACATCGGCGCCGCCGACCTGGCGCCGTCGCGCCTGGACCGCCTGCGCTCGGTCGAGACCTGGACACTGCCCGTCATCGCCCCGGGCACGCGGCTGTCGGTGCCCTGGCATGGCATGTCGAAGTTCGTCTGCGTCGGCCTGAACTACAAGGATCACGCCGCCGAGGCCAAGATGGCGCTGCCCACCGAGCCCATCCTGTTCATGAAGACGGCCAACGCCCTGACCGGCCCCAACGACCCGGTCGTGCTGCCGCAGGACTGCGCCAAGGCCGACTGGGAGGTCGAGCTGGGCGTCGTGATCGGCACCCGGGCACGCTACGTGTCGGAGGCCGACGCGTTGTCGCACGTGGCCGGCTACTGCGTCGTCAACGACGTCTCCGAACGCGCCTTCCAGCTCGAGCGCGGCGGCACCTGGGACAAGGGCAAGTGCTGCGACACCTTCGGTCCGGTCGGCCCCTGGCTGGTCACCGCCGACGAGGTGCCCGATCCGCAGAAGCTCGCGCTGTGGCTGGACATCAGCGGCGAACGCATGCAGGACGGCAAGACGTCCGACATGGTGTTCGGCGTGGCCCAGTTGGTGAGCTATGTCAGCCGCTTCATGACGCTCGAGCCGGGCGACCTGATCGCCACGGGCACGCCGGCCGGCGTCGGCATGGGCCGCCAGCGCTTTCTCAAGCCCGGCGACACGATGCGCCTGGGCATCTCGGGACTCGGCGAGCAGTCGACGACGGTCCACGCATGGGACGCCGCGCTGATCGACCGGGCCCACGGCTCGCACGACTCGCATTGAGGCTGCGGCGATCCGTGCGAACCGACGGGCGTTCCACCTGTCGCGTCGCACGCCACCCACAATCCCGTGAATGACGCCCGGATGCAGGCGAAGTCGTCGGCCATGCGCGGCA
>JBJMWF010000376.1:0-16594 GCA_045810265.1 Vitreoscilla sp.
CTTGTGGACGCGGTAGCTGATCGCGCGGTCGTTGTAGAGCGACGCGAAGACTTCCTTCATCTTGTGCAGCACGCCGTCGATGCCGACCACGTTCAGGAAGGTCTCCTGCTGGCCGGCGAAGGACGCATCGGGCATGTCTTCGGCGGTGGCCGACGAGCGCACTGCGAACGAGGCGTTCGGATCGCTGGCCGACAGGCGCGCGAATTCGGCGCGCACGCCGGCTTCGAGCTCGGGCGGGAACGGCGCGTCACCGATCCAGTGGCGGATCTCGGTGCCGGCCTCGGCCAGCGCGCGCACGTCGTCCGTATCGAGCGACTTCAGGCGCTTGGCGATGCGCTCGGTCAGGCCGCCGAACTTCAGGAACTCGCGGAACGCGTGCGCCGTCGTGGCGAAGCCGCCGGGGACGCGGACGCCCGTGGCGGCCAGCTGGCTGATCATTTCGCCGAGGCTGGCGTTCTTGCCGCCGACGATGTCGACGTCGGTCATCCTCAGCTCTTCGAACGGTACGACTAGTCGGGTGGCCAGCGTGGGGTTGGACATGGGAAAGCTCCTTGATGATGAAAAACCGGGCTCCGCACGCCCATGTCCCGGCCACGCGCTTCGACGCTTTCTGATTTGACTTGTCGGTCGAAGCGGGCCATGGGAAGGGGCGGTCGGAAAGATTTAGGACTGAGTTGACCGGGATTCTACGGAGGATCTGCCTATCATCGGGTAGGACAGACGCCCTAACCCGACCGCAGACATGCCCAATCGAACTGTTTTTTTCATCTCCGACGGCACCGGAATCACCGCCGAGACCTTCGGCAGCTCGATCCTGGCCCAGTTTTCCGGCAAGCCGCGCAAGGTGCGGCGCCCCTTCATCGACACGGTCGAGAAAGCCCGG
This sequence comes from Vitreoscilla sp., assembly GCA_045810265.1. Taxonomy (GTDB): domain Bacteria; phylum Pseudomonadota; class Gammaproteobacteria; order Burkholderiales; family Burkholderiaceae_C; genus Scleromatobacter. The sequence continues at coordinate 884 of JBJMWF010000376.1, forward strand.
GCCGTCGTCGCGGAGATCAACCACACGGCGATGCTGGAAGGCAAGAAGCCCATCGTCTTCATCACGATGGCCACGGAGGACGTGCGCGCCGTGATCACCGCTGCCAACTGCTCGGGCGTGGTGATGGACATGTTCCGCACCTTCGTGGAGCCGCTGGAGCAGGAGTTCGGCATGAAGTCGAACCACCGCGTGGGCCGCTTCTCGGACGCCGCCAAGAGCGAGGAATACAACGAGCGCATCGAGGCGATCAACTTCTCGCTGGCGCACGACGACGGCCAGTCGTCCAAGAACCTGGCCTCCGCCGACGTCATCCTGGTGGGCGTGAGCCGCTGCGGCAAGACGCCCACCACGCTGTACCTGGCGATGCAGCACGGCGTCAAGGCCGCCAACTATCCGCTGATCCCGGAAGACTTCGAGCGCGGCCAGTTGCCCTCGACGCTGCTGCCCTACAAGGCCAAGTGCTTCGGCCTGACGATCGACCCGGAACGCCTGACCCAGATCCGCAACGAGCGCCGGCCGCAGAGCAAGTACGCCGCGCTCGACAACTGCCGCTACGAGGTGCGCGAGGCCGAGGCGATGATGAAGCGCAACGGGATCGCGTGGCTGTCGTCCACGCACAAGTCGATCGAGGAGATCGCGGCGACCATCCTGCGCGATATCCGGCCGGACAAGCTCATCTATTGATCGGCGGCAACGGCTACCCGGGGCGAAGGTACGCGGTTTGCACGGCCCGGACCATCCGTCAAGGAGAGCCGCCATGCCGCGCTACCGCAACCTCAATGGGCACTCCGGCGTGCGGGCCTACAGGATCGCGCCCGACGCCATCGACCTGACCTTCGTCAACGGCGACAGCTACCGGTATTCCTACATCCGTCCCGGACGCAGCGAGGTCGAGCGCATGAAGGCGCTGGCGCAGACCGGCCAGGGCCTGAGCACCTTCGTTTCGCAGCACGTGCGCGACAACTACGAGCGCAAGCTCGATTGAGCCGCCCGCTGGCGCGCCGATTCGTGCAGGCAGATCGCCGCCGCCGCCGCCACGTTGAGCGACTCCTCGCCGCCCGGCTGCGCGATGCGCACGCGCAGCGTGCAGGCCGCGGCGACCGCGTCGCTCATGCCCTGCCCTTCGTGCCCGAACACCCAGGCGAGCGGAGCCGGCAGCGAAGTCTCGTGGAGCCACTGCGCGTCGCGCAAATGGGTGCCGACGATGGGCAGGCCCAGTGCGGCGACGTCGTCAATGGCCGCGCCCTCGACCAGCGACAGCGCGAAGTGCGCGCCCATGCCCGCGCGCAGCACCTTGGGCGACCACAGCGCGACGCTGCCCTTCAACGCGAGGACTTGCGCAAATCCCATGGCCGACGCCGTGCGCAGGATGCTGCCGACGTTGCCGGGATCCTGCAGCCGGTCGAGCACGACGGTGTCGCGGCCGGCTTGCGGCACGACCGCGGTGTCGGCATCGATCAGGAAGCCGATGGGCGCCGGCGACTCCAGCCCGCTCAGCTCGCGCATCAAGGCGTCGGGGATGCAGACGACCTCGGGCGCATTGCGCGCGAGCGCCTCGAGCGGGGGCGTCGCCCAGCCCGATTCGGTGACGATGGCGCGTGCCGGCGCGCGTCCGCGTTCAAGCAGCGCGCGGCACAGATGGTCGCCCTCGATCCAGACGCGGCCCAGCTTGCGATAGGCCGTCGGCTCGGCCAGCAGCTTGCGCAGATCCTTGAACAGGTCGTTGTGGCGCGACGTGACCTGGCGGACGATGGTCATTCTTCGAGGCAGGCGCGGCGCAGCGCCGCCACGCGCACCGGCTCGAACGACTGGCGATGCCAGGCGCAGGGGCCGTGTTCGTCGAGCGCGGCCAGGTGGGCCGCGGTGCTGTAGCCCTTGTGCGTGCCGAAGCCGTACTGCGGGTAGTGCACCTCGTGCTCGACGCAGATGCGGTCGCGCGTGACCTTGGCCAGGATGGACGCCGCCGAGATCGACGCCACCGTGGCGTCGCCGCCGATGACCGCCTCGGCGCGGATGCGGATCTTGGGCAGGCGGTTGCCGTCGACCAGGACCATGTGCGGCGGCAGGCGCAGGCCTTCGATGGCGCGCTTCATGGCCAGCATGGTGGCGTGCAGGATGTTGAGCTCGTCGATCTCGGCCACGCTCGCCTCGGCGACGCAGAACGCCAGCGCATGCGCGCGGATCTCGTCGAACAGGCGGTCACGCTGCAGCGCGGTCAGCTGCTTGGAGTCGTTCAGGCCCTTGATGCGCTTCATGTCGTCCAGGATCACCGCGGCGGCCACCACCGGGCCGGCCAGCGGGCCACGACCTGCTTCGTCGACCCCGGCGACCAGCCCCTCGTTGGCGTCGAAACGCAGCGAGATCTGCTCAGGCTTTGACAACTTGCGCGATGGCATCGGCGGACTCCCGCACCGTGTCGCGGTGCAGCAGGTGGTGTAGTTCGTTGAAACGGACGCGCACCTTCTCACGGCGCGATTCGTCATCCAGCCAGGCGATTGTCGCTCGCGCGAGCGCGTCCGGGGTGGCGTCTTCCTGCAAAAGTTCCGGCACGATGAACTCGCGGCACAGCACGTTGGGCAGCCCCACCCAGGGCTGCAGGCGCAGGCGCTTCATGCGCAACGCGTTGAACCAGTTGACGACGTAGGTGACGACCATGGGCCGCTTGAACAGCGCCGCCTCCAGCGTGGCGGTGCCGCTGGCCACGATGGTGACGTCGCAGGCCGCCAGCGCGTCGTGCGAGCGGCCGTCGAGCAGGTCGATGGGCACGCCCGGCGCATGGCGCTCCAGCAGCGGCTCGACCAGCGCGCGCATGCCTGGCGCGACCGGCAGCACGAAGCGCAGGCCGGCGCGCTGGCGATGCAGGATGGCGGCGGCACCGAGCACGCGCGGCGCGATCAGCTTGATCTCCGAGCGGCGGCTGCCCGGCAGCAGCGCCACGATCTGCGCCGTCTCCGGCAGGTTCAGCGACGCGCGGGCGGCCGCGCGATCGGGTTCCATCGGGATGACCTGAGCCAGAGGATGGCCGACGTAGGTAGCTTGGATGCCATGCGCGCGCAGCAGCTCGGGCTCGAACGGGAACAGGCACAGCACGTGGTCGGCCGAGGCCGCCAGCGTGTGCACGCGTTCGCCGCGCCAGGCCCAGATGGACGGACAGACGAAGTGCACCGTCTTGATGCCGGCCTCCTTCAGGCGCTTCTCGAGGCCGAAGTTGAAATCGGGCGCGTCGACGCCGACGAACACGTCGGGCCGCTCGGCGATCAGGCGGTCGCCGAGGGCGTTGCGGATGCCCACCAGCTCGCGGTAGTGCATCAGCACGTCGACGTAGCCGAACAGCGACAGCTTCTCGGCCGGCCACCATGCATCGAAACCGAGGCCGATCATCCGGGGGCCGCCGATGCCGCCGGCGCTCAGGGCCGGCCAGCGCCCTTTCAGGCCTTGCAACAGCAGGCTGGCCAGCAGGTCGCCGGAAGTCTCGCCGGCGACCATGCCCAGGCGCAGGGCGTCGGGGTCGGGCAGCAGCGTTCGCGCGGGCTCGGGGCTCATCGACGAACGGCTAGCGCACCAGGCCGCGCGTGCCGGCCGCGATGAAATCCAGCATCGTGTCGATGTCGCCGTTGACCCGGGCGTCGTCGCCGCGCATCCCTTCGATCTCCGCCTTGGCCTGCTCCAGGGTCTGGCCCTTGCGGTACAGCGCCTTGTGCATGTTGCGGATCGCGGTGATCTGTTCGGCGGTGAAGTCGCGCCGCTTCAGGCCGGTGAGGTTGACGGCGCGCAGCGCCATCGGATTGCCCTCGGCCACCATGAAGGGCGGCACGTCCTGGCTCACGTGGGCCTGGAAGCCGATCATCGCGTGGGCACCGATGTGGACGAACTGGTGCACGCCCGAGAGGCCACCGACGACGGCCCAGTCGCCGACGTGCACGTGGCCCGCCAGCGTCACGCCGTTGGCCAGCACGGTGCGGTCGCCCAGCCGCACGTCGTGGGCGACGTGCACGTAGGCCATGATCCAGTTGTCGGAGCCGACCCGCGTGACGCCCTCTTCCTTGTGCGTGCCCGTGTTGAGCGTGCAGAACTCGCGGATCGTGTTGCGGTCGCCGATGCGCAGCTCGGTGAGCTCGCCCTTGTGGCTCATGTCCTGCGGCATCGCGCCGATGGAGCCGAACTGGTAGAAGGTGTTGTCGCGGCCGATCGTGGTGCGGCCCTCGATCACGCAGTGCGGGCCGACCTTGGTGCCGGCGTCGATGCGCACGTGCGGCCCGATGACGGCATACGGGCCGACGCTGACCGACGAGTCGAGCTCGGCGGCCGGATCGACCAGCGCGGTGGGATGGATGAGCGTCGTGGCCATGTCGGAATCCCCGCGGCGTTCAGGGCGCGACGCTGCGCACCGTGCACATCAGCTGGGCCTCGACGGCCAGCTCGCCGTTGACGGTGGCGCGCGTCGCGTACTTGTAGATGCCGGCCTTCTTGCGCTCGATGCTCGATTCGAGGATCAGCTGGTCGCCCGGCTCGACCACGCGCTTGAAGCGCGCGCCGTCGATGCCCGCGAAGTAGTACAGCCGCGTGCCATCCGACTCTTCGCCCTCGGACGAGAACGACAGCAGTGCCGAGGCCTGCGCCAGCGCCTCCAGCATCAGCACGCCCGGCATCACCGGGCGGTTGGGGAAGTGGCCGTTGAAGAACGGCTCGTTGATGGTGACGTTCTTGAGCGCCTTGATGCGCACGTCCTTCTCGAACTCGATCACGCGATCGACGAGCAGGAACGGATAGCGGTGCGGCAGCTTCTTGATGATCTGGTGGATGTCCATCAACATGGGAGTCTCAGTCTTTCTTTTCTAGCGCGCGCACGCGCTCGCGCAATGCGTACAGGTTGCGGAGCGTCACCGCGTTCTTTTCCCAGCTGGCGTGGTCGTCGATCGGGAAGATTGCCGTGTAGACGCCCTTCTTGCGCAGCGAGTGCATCACCATGGTGGAGGCCGACACGGTGACGCCGTCGGCGATCTCGATGTGGCCCTGGATCATCGCGGCGCCGCCGATCATCACGTTGCGGCCCACCTTGGTCGAGCCGGCGATGCCGACGCAGGCCGCCATCACCGTGTGGGCGCCGATATGGCAGTTATGGCCGATCTGGATCTGGTTGTCGAGCTTGACGCCGTCTTCGAGCACGGTGTCCTCGAGCGCGCCGCGGTCCACGCAGGTGTTGGCGCCGATGTCGACATCGTTGCCGATGCGCACGCCGCCCAGCTGCTCGATGCGTTCCCAGCGGCCTTGCGTGGGGGCGATGCCGAAGCCGTCGGCCCCGATGATGGCGCCGCTCTGGAACACGCAGCGCTCGCCGACGCTGCAGCCCGCGGCGATGGTCACGCGCGGATGCAGCAAGGAGTCGGCGCCGATGCTCGACCCCGCGCCCACGACGCAATGCGCGCCGAGCTGCACGCGCTCGCCGATGACTGCGCCGGCCTCGACCACCACCATCGGCCCGATGACGGCGCTCGCCGCGATCTGCGCGCCAGCGGCGATCACCGCGGACGGATGCACGCCGGCCGGCGGCACGGGCCGCAGCCGCTTCGCCCACCACTGGGTCAGGCGCGCGAAGTACAGGTAGGGATCGTCGGTGACGATCAGGTGGCGGCCGTTGGGCGCGGCGGCGACGAGCGAGGGAGCGACGACGATCGCTCCGGCCTGGCTGGCCTCGAGCAGGGGGCGCAGCTTGGCCTGCGCGACGAAGGTGATCGCGTCGGCACCCGCCGTCTCCAGCGGGGCGATGCGTGCGATCGCCTGCGCGGGGTCTCCCCGCAGTTCTCCGCCCAGCGCCGCAACGATTTCACCCAGGCGAACTGAGTTCATTGCGGTGTCCCGGGAAATCTACTTGCCGGCGTTCAGCGCGTCGATGACCTTCTTGGTCAGGTCGATCCGCGGGCTGACGTAGAACACCAGCTGATCCTGCACGATGAGGTCGAAGTGCTCGGCCTCGCCGATCGCCTTGATGGTGCGCTGCGCGCGCTCCGAGACGTTGTTGACTTCCTCGTTCTTGCGCTGCGTCAGGTCTTCCTGGTACTCGCGCTGCTTGCGCTGCAGGTCGCGATCGAGTTCGATCAGCTCGCGCTGGCGACGCGCCTTCTCGGCCTCCGACAGCGTGGGCGAATCGCGATCGAGCTTGTCGGCCTGGGCGCGGAACGCCGCGCTCTGGTCGTTCAGTTCCTTCTGGCGCTTGCCGAACTCGGCCTCCAGCTTGGCGGCCGCGCGCTTGGCCGGTTCGGCCTCGCGCAGCACCCGTTCGCCGTTCACATAGCCGATCTTCAAGTCTTGAGCCTGGGCCGGGAGCGCGATCGACGAGACGGAGGCCAGCAGCAGGGCGAAAAGCAATTTCATGGAACGGGCTTTCATCAAAACGCGGTACCGACTTGGAACTGGAACCGTTGAATTCTATCGTTTGGCTCGGCACGGATGGGCAGGCCGTAGCTGAGCTTGAACGGGCCCACCGGCGACGTCCAGCTCAGGCCCAGGCCGGCCGACGCGCGCAACGAGCCGAGCGCCATGTGATCGTGCTCCGTCCACACGTTGCCGGCGTCCAGGAAGGCGAACAGGCGCAGGCTCTTGTCCTTGTCGGCGCCGGGCACCGGGATGTAGAGCTCGTTGTTGATGTTCATCTTCTTGGAGCCGCCGATGAAGGCCCCCGTGACGTCGACGGTGCCCCTGCCCAGCGAGCCCTGCTCGAACACGCGCACGGAGCCCAGGCCGCCGCCGTAGAAGTTCTTGAAGACCGGATATTCCTTGCCGTTCAGGCCGGTGCCGTAGCCAACTTCGGCGTTGATGCCCAGCGAGAAGTGGTTGCCCAGGTCGAAGTACTGCGTGACCTGGCCGTTCATGCGCGCGTACTGCACGTCGCCCCACAACGAGAAGTCGGTGTTGGCACGGATGTAGCGGCCCGAGGTCGGCGAGACGCCGGAGTCGCGCTGGTCACGTGCCCAGCCTGCCGTGATCGGGAACGAGTTGGCGTACGAGCCGAACTGGCCGACGAAGTCGAAGTAGCTGTTGGGCACGCCCTGCAGCGAGCCGATGTGGGTCTGCTCGGCACCGATGCCCACGAACACCGTGTCGAACTCGGAGTACGGCAGGCCGAAGCGCACGTCGAAGCCCGGCGTCGACACTGCATAGGCGTCGCCGGAGCTGTTGAGCGGGCGCGAGGTGCGGTAGTAGATGTCGAAGGTGCGCGAGATGCCGTCGTCCGTGAAGTACGGGTTGGTCTCGCTGATCGACAGGTTCTTGTTGGTGTGGGCCGTGCTCACGTCGAGCGCGATGTAGTTGCCCGAGCCGAAGACGTTCTCCTTCTTGATCGAGCCGGTCAGCGAGATCTTGTCGGCCTGCGAGTAGCCGGCAGCCAGCGTCAGGTTGCCGGTCGGCTTCTCGGTGACGTTGACGGTCAGGTCGACCTGGTCGGGCGCGCCCGGGACGTCGTTGGTATCGACGTCGACGGCGCTGAAGAAGCCCAGGCGGTCGACGCGGTCGCGCGACAGCTTGATCTTGGAGCCGTCGTACCACGCGGATTCGAACTGGCGGAACTCGCGGCGGATCACTTCGTCGCGGGTGATCGTGTTGCCGGACAGGTTGACGCGGCGCACATAGGCGCGGCGGCCCGGGTCGGCCACCAGCACGACGACGACCTGGCCTGTCTTGCGGTCGATCTCGGGGCGCGGCTCGACGTGCGCGAAGGCGTAGCCGTAGGTGCCGAACAGGTCGGTGAAGGCGCGCGTGGTTGCGGTCACCTCGTCGCCGTGGTATTCGGAGCCCGGACTGAGCTTGATCAGGTTCTTGAACTGCGCGTCGCGTCCGAGGTAGTTGCCCTCCAGGCGCACGGCCGTGACCACGTAGGGCTGGCCCTCGGTGACGGTGATGGCCACGCTGATGGTCTGCTTGTCCGGCGAGATCGTGACCTGCGTGGACGTGATGTCGAACTCGAGGTAGCCCTTGTTCAGGTAGAACGCGCGCAGCTTCTCGAGGTCGGCGTTGAGCTTGGTGCGCGAGTAGCGGTCGGACTTCGTGTACCAGGTGAGCCAGCCGCCCGTGGTCAGGTCCATCTGGTCGATCAGCTTGGACTCGGAGAACGCCTTGGCGCCGATGATGCGGATGTCGCGGATGTGCGCGACGTCGCCTTCGGACACCTTGAACGTGACGTTGACCCGATTGCGCTCCAGCGGCGTGACGGTGGTGACGACCTCGGCCGCATACAGGCTGTGGCCCAGGTACTGGCGCTTGATTTCCTGCTCGGCGCGGTCGACGATGGCCTTGTCGAAGGGCAGGCCCTCGCCGATGCCGGCGTCCTTCAGGGCCTTGACCAGCGTGTCCTTGTCGAATTCCTTGGTGCCCAGGAAATTGACCGACGCGATGGTGGCGCGTTCGTCGACGATGACCACCACCACGTCGCCTTCGACGTCGATGCGCACGTCCTTGAACAGGCCCGTGGCGAACAGCGCGCGCAGCGCCGCGGCGGCCTTCTCGTCCGAGTAGCTGTCGCCGACGCGAAACGGCATCACCGAGAACACGCTGCCGGGGTCGGTGCGTTGCAGGCCTTCGACGCGGATGTCGCGAATCTGGAAAGGTTCGATCGCCAGTGCGGCGATCGGCAGCGCGGCGCCGGCGAGGATCACGCAGGCAGCGACAGGGCGCATCAGGCTCGGGAAGAGTGAAGACATCAGGAGTTTTTTACCGGCCCAGGAAGCGGGCCAAGTCATTGGAAAGGGCGAGAGACATCAACAGCAGGATCGCGAAGACCCCGCCATACCGCAGCCACGTCTGCCACGGCGTCGAGACCGGACGACCGGTCGCACCCTCGAAGAGATAATACAGCAGCCGTCCCCCATCGAGCACCGGGATGGGCAGCAGGTTCAGCACCCCGATGCCCACGCTGACCTGGGCCAGATAGGTCAGGAAATGGGACAGTCCCAGCTTGGCCGACTTGGCGGCGCCGTCGGCGATCGTGATGGGCCCGTTCAGGTTCTTCAGCGATGCCTGGCCGGTCAGCATGCGGCCGAACATGCGCAGGCTCAGCACCGCGTGGCGGCCCATCTGCTGCGCGCCGTAGACCACCGCGTCGATCGGCCCCAGGTGCACCAGTTCGGTGGCGTAGGCGCCGCCCAGGACGACGTCCACCTTGGCCGCCGGGACGCCGCCCTGGCTCACCACGCGCGGCGTCACCGCGATGGTCAGCGGCGCGCCGGCGCGCAGCACGTGCCACTGCATCGTCTTGGGCTTGCCGCCGGCGCCCGCGGCGCGGATGCGCATCGCCAGTCCGTAGGCATCGACGACCGGGTCGTCGTCGATGCGCTCGACCACGTCGCCCCCGCGCACGCCCGCGTGCGCCGCGGGCCCGGACGCGACGACGTCGGAGATCACCGGCGGCGCGTACGGCGCCGTCAGGCCGATGCGCGTCGCGGCGTCTTCATCGAGCTCGTTCTTGCCGAGGGTGTCCAGCGGCAGCGTGATCGCGTGCGTGCCCTGCTCGCCGCGATGCTGGATCTGCAGGCTCAGTGGCTTCTTGTCCATCAGCGCGATGATCGCGCCGACGAAGAAGTCGTCGAACGAGTGCACCGGACGCCAGTCGGCGCCGCCGGGGGCGTCGAGCTCATCCTCGCTCGAGGCGACGATGCGGTCGCCCGAGCGCACGCCGGCGGCCGCCAGCATGCTGCCGGCCGGCGGCTGGCTCAGCGCCGGGACGACTTCCTGGATACCGACGAACTGCGCGGCCGCATAGAACACCGCGCCCAAGATCAGGTTGGCCAGCGGGCCCGCCAGGATGACGGCGGCGCGCTGCCACAGCGGCCGCCGGCTCAGCGCGCGGTCGACATCCGCCGGCGGCGTGTCCGCGTCCGGCTTTTCCAGCATCATCACGTAGCCGCCCAGCGGTATCGCGCTGAGCGTGAACTCGCAACCGGGCTCGCCGAACGCGCGCCGCCACAGCACCGGCCCGAAGCCCAGCGAGAAGCGGTAGATGCGGATGTTGCAGGCCACCGCCACGCGGTAGTGCCCATACTCGTGCGCCGTGATCAGGATCCCCAGCATCACCAGGTAGTACGGCAGCCCGAGCAGGAAATCCATCAGCGCTGCTCCGCCAGCCGGTTCACGTGGGCGCGCGCCGCGTCACGCGCGCGGGCGTCGAGCGCGATCAGGGCGTCGAGGGACGCCGCGTCGCTGGCCGCCGGCAGCACCTGCTCGAGCGCCTGCGCGTTGACGCGGTGGATGCCGTCGAAGCGCAGGCGTCCGGCCAGGAAGGCCTCGACGGCGATCTCGTTGGCGGCGTTGAGCACCGCGGTCGACCCCGGCGCGGCGCGCAGAGCGGCCCACGACAGGTGCAGGCCGGGAAAACGCACGGCGTCGGCTTCCTCGAAGGTCAGCGCCGCCATCTTCGTGAAATCGAGCGCGTCGCAGCCGGAGGCCATGCGCGCGGGCCAGGACATGCCGAACGCGATCGGGCCCTTCATGTCGGGCGTGCCCAGCTGCGCCAGCACGGCGCCGTCGCGAGCGACCACCATCGAATGGATGATGCTCTGCGGATGGATCACCACCTTGATGCGCTCGGGCGGCAGGTCGAACAGCCAGCGCGCCTCGATCACCTCGAGCGCCTTGTTCATCATCGTGGCCGAGTCGACCGAGATCTTGCGGCCCATCACCCAGTTCGGATGCGCGCAGGCCTGGTCGGGCGTGACGTCGCCCAGCGTCGCCGGATCGCGCGTGCGGAACGGGCCGCCCGACGCGGTGAGCACGATGTGGTCGACCGTGTCGTTCCACGCCGCCGGATCGGTCGGCAGGCACTGGAAGATGGCCGAGTGCTCGCTGTCGATCGGGATCAGCGTCGCCCCGCCCTCGCGCACCGCGTCGACGAACAGCTGCCCGCCGACGACCAGCGCCTCCTTGTTGGCCAGCAGCAGCCGTTTGCCGGCGCGCGCGGCCGCCAGGCAGGCCGGCAGGCCCGCGGCACCGACGATGGCGGCCATCACCTGGTCGACTTCCGGATGTGCGGCGAGCTCCTCCAGCGCCTTCGCGCCGGCGAGCACCTCGGTCGGGAGGCCGGCCGCCTTCACGCGGGCGCCGAGCGCGTTGGCGGCGGCGGTGTCGGGCACGGCGGCGAAGCGCGGGCGCCAGCGCACTATCTGCGCGAACAGCTCGTCCAGACGGCGTTGGCCGGTGAGCGCGAAGACCTCGAAGGTGTCAGGATGCAGCGCGATGACGTCCAGGGTGCTGGTGCCGATCGAGCCCGTGGAACCGAGGATGCAGACGCGCTGGCGCCGGGCGGATGAAGTCATTGCGGAAGTCAGATCGTCACCAGCGCGAGCGCGGCGGGAAACACGGGCAGCAGCGCGTCGATGCGGTCGAGGACGCCGCCGTGGCCTGGCAGCAGCTGGCTCGAATCCTTGATGCCGGCCGAGCGCTTGGCCAGGGATTCCAGCAAGTCGCCCATCACGGCCATGGCGACCAGCGCCGCGCAGGCGGCGACCATGCCGGCGAAGCCGAGCCGCTCGCGCAGCAGCCAATACAGGTTGCCGTGCGGACGCGCCGTCACGAGCACGACGATGACGGCGATCACGATGACGGCGAGCAGACCGCTGGCCGCGCCCTCCCAGCTCTTGCCGGGGCTGATGGTCGGCGCCAGCTTGCGCTTGCCCAGGGCGCGGCCGCCGAAGTAGGCGAAGATGTCGGCCGCCCAGACGAGCGCGCAGACGGTGGCCAGATAGGCCAGGCCGCGCTCCCACGACGCCATCAGCGCCGCCCACGCCGCGGCGATCAACACCCAGCCGACCACGAAACGCAGCGGGCGGCTGACCTGCCTGAATCCGTCCGGACCGGCGCGCAGCGCCACGACGCCGACCAGCACCCACAGCGCGGTGACGCCGGCCCAGGCCTCGGCCGGGACGACCACGCCGCCGATGCCGCCGCCCAGCGGTGCGATCAGCAGGCAGGCCAGCCCCAGCACGACGCCGGAGGCGATGGCGCCCACGGGCGGCAGGCCGCACAGCCGGCCCCATTCCCAACCGGCAGCCGCGATCAGCACGATGGTCAGCAGGGCGAACGGCAGCGGCGACTTTGCCATCACCGCCGGAATCAGCAGCGCCAGCAGCACCAGCGCGGTGATCACGCGTTCACGCAGCATCAGGGCTCCCGGCCAGCACGGCCGCTTCGGTTTTCACGCCGCCGAAACGGCGGTCGCGCGTGGCGTAGACCTTGAACGCGCGGTCGAGTTCCGTCTCGTCGAAGTCCGGCCACAGGCAATCGGTGAAGTGCAGCTCGGAATAGGCCACCTGCCACAGCAGGAAGTTGCTGATGCGCACCTCGCCGCCGGTGCGGATGAACAGGTCAGGATCCGGCGCCTCGCGCTGCGCCATGTAGCGCGACAGCCTGTCCTCGGTCAGCTCGTCGGCGGGCACGCCGTCCTGGATCGCGCGCTGGCAGGCCTGGACGATGTCCCAGCGGCCGCCGTAGTTGAACGCCACCCACACCGTGATGCGCGTGTTGTGCGCGGTGATCGCCTCGGCCCGCTCCCAGGCGTTGCGCACTGTCTGCGACACCGCGGCGCGATCGCCGATGATGCGCACGCGCACGCCGTCGCCGGCGATCTTGGTGAGATAGCGCGTCATGGCGCTCAGCACCAGGCCCATCAGGCCCGACACTTCTTCCTCGGGCCGCTTCCAGTTCTCGGAGGAGAACGCGAACACGGTCAGATGCTCGACGCCGCGGTTGGCGCAGGCATTGATGGTGCTGACGAGCGCGTCGACGCCATGCTTGTGCCCGAAGATGCGCGGCATGAAGCGCTTCTTGGCCCAGCGGCCGTTGCCGTCCATGACGATGGCGACGTGGCGCGGCACGTTGGGGTCGCGCGTCGAGGCTCCGAAGGTGGAGGCGGGCGGATTCACTTTGGACCGCTTCAAACCGCGAGGATCTCGGCTTCCTTGCCCTGCACCAGCTTGTCGATCTCGGCGATGGTGCGATCGGTCAGCTTCTGGATGTCGTCGACGAGGCGGCGCTCCTCGTCCTCGGTCACTTCCTTGTCCTTGAGCAGCTTCTTGCCATGCTCGTTGGCTTCGCGGCGCAGGTTGCGCACCGCGACCTTGGAATCCTCGCCCAGCCCCTTGACGACCTTGGTCAGGTCGCGCCGGCGTTCCTCGGTGAGCGCGGGCATGGGCACGCGGATGATCTCGCCGGTGGTCGAGGGGTTCAGGCCCAGGTCCGACTCGCGGATGGCCTTCTCGACCTTGGAGATCATCGGCTTTTCCCAGGGCTGCACGCCGATGGTGCGGGCGTCGAGCAGCGACAGCTGCGCCACCTGGCTCAGCGGCACCGGCGAGCCGTAGTAGTCGACGTGGATCTGGTCGAGCATGCCCGGATGGGCGCGCCCGGTGCGGATCTTCTGCAGTTCGGACTTGAACGACTCGATGGTGCGGCCCATCTTGGTCTCGGCGGTCTTCTTGATGTCGGCGGTACTCATGATCTCTCGTCACTCCTCACAGCACACGGCGACGGAGGTCGGCGCCGTGCTTCGAACATGCATCCAGCGTCCGGTTCAGACGTGCACCAGCGTGCCTTCGTCCTCGCCTTGCACGACGCGCTTCAACGCGCCCGGCTTGAAGATGCTGAACACCTTGATGGGCAGGTTCTGGTCGCGGCACAGCGCGAAAGCGGTGGCGTCCATCACCTGCAGGTTGCGGCCGATCGCCTCGTCGAAGGTGATCGAGGTATAGCGCGTGGCATCGGGCACCTTCTTCGGGTCGGCCGTATAGACGCCGTCCACCTTGGTGGCCTTGAGCACGATCTGGGCGCCCATCTCGGCGCCGCGCAGCGCGGCCGCGGTATCGGTGGTGAAGAACGGATTGCCGGTGCCGGCGGCGAAGATGACGACCTTGCCCTCTTCGAGATACTGCAGCGCCTTGGGGCGCACGTAGGGTTCGACGACCTGCTCGATGGAGATCGCCGACATCACCCGGGCGACCATGCCTTCCTGGCGCATCGTGTCGGCCAGCGCGAGGGAATTCATCACCGTCGCGAGCATGCCCATGTAATCAGCCGTGGCGCGGTCCATGCCGACCGAGCCTCCTGCGACACCGCGGAAGATGTTGCCGCCGCCGATCACCACCGCCACCTCGGTGCCCAGGCGCGTGACTTCCTGCACCTCCTGCACCATGCGGACGATCGTGGCCCGGTTGATGCCGTAGGCATCGTCGCCCATCAGCGCTTCGCCGGAAAGTTTCAGAAGGATGCGCTTGTACGCCGGCATGGATGAGTGGCTCCCGAAGGCGTTGTGTGATGTTTCAGTCTTGCAGTGTAAGCCGGGGCCCGAAGGCCCCGACTCATGCTGCTCCGGTCCAGGCCGGCTTTACTGGCCGCGGGCCGCAGCGACTTGCGCAGCGACTTCGTCGGCGAAGTTGTCGACCTTCTTCTCGATGCCTTCGCCCACGACGTAGAGCGTGAAGCCCTTGATCGAGGTGTTGGCGGCCTTGAGCATCTGCTCGACGGTCTGCTTGTCGTTCTTCACGAAGGTCTGGTTCAGCAGCGAGACTTCCTTCAGGTACTTCGTGATCGAGCCTTCGACCATCTTGGCGACGATGTCGGCCGGCTTGCCCGACTCGGCGGCCTTGGCGGTGGCGACCGAACGCTCGGTCTCGACCAGGTGCGCCGGCACGTCGGCCGAGGACAGCGCCTTGGGCTTCATCGCGGCGACGTGCATCGCGACGTCCTTGGCGGCCGTGTCGTCGCCTTCGAACTGGACGACCACGCCGATGCGCGTGCCGTGCAGGTAGTGGGCGAGCTGGGCGTTCTCGACGCGCTGGAAGCGGCGGATCGACATGTTCTCGCCGATCTTGCCGACCAGCGCCAGGCGCACTTCGTCGACCGTCTTGCCGTCGAGCTCGAGCGCCGACAGCGCGGCGACGTCGGCCGGGTTCTTCTCGGCGACCAGCTTGGCCAGCTTGTTGGCGAAGACTATGAAGTCGTCGTTCTTGGTGACGAAGTCGGTCTCGCAGTTGACTTCGATCATCGCGCCGACGCCGTTGCCGACGTAGGTGGCGATCACGCCTTCGGCGGTGACGCGCGAGCCGGCGCCGGCGGCCTTGGTGCCGAGCTTGACGCGCAGCAGTTCCTCGGCCTTGGCCAGGTCGCCGTCGGCCTCGGTCAGGGCCTTCTTGCACATCATCATCGGCGCGTCGGTCTTGGCGCGCAGTTCAGCAACCATGCTTGCGGTAATCGCGGGCATCTTCAAACTCCATCATCTGCGCCGGCCAGTTTCGTGGCCGACAGTGAACAAATTGCTTCTCGGCTGTGAAAAGGGGGCCATGAAGCCCCCTTGAACACAGACCCGCTTCACAGCGGGCAAGGGGTCAGCCTTCGGCGCCGACTTCGACGAATTCGTCGCCCGCGGCCGAGACCTGCTGCACCACGTCGCTCGTGGCGTTGGCCTTGCCTTCGAGCACGGCGTCAGCGACGGCCTTGGCATACAGCGCCACGGCCTTGGCCGAGTCGTCGTTGCCCGGGATCACGTAGTCGATGCCGATCGGCGAGTGGTTGGTGTCGACGACGCCGATGACCGGGATGCCCAGCTTGTTGGCTTCCTGGATGGCGATCTTGTGGTAGCCGACGTCGATCACGAAGATCGCGTCCGGCAGCGCGGCCATGTCCTGGATGCCGCCGATGTCCTTCTCGAGCTTCATGCGCTCGCGCTCGAACATC
>JBJMWF010000377.1:0-3785 GCA_045810265.1 Vitreoscilla sp.
CGCCGCACTGGCGTTCGTCAACACCTTCACCGCCACCGCCGCCGCGGTGCTGGCCTGGTGCCTGGGCGAAGGCCTGATGAAGGGCAAGGCCTCGATGCTGGGTGCCGCCTCGGGTGCCGTCGCCGGCCTGGTCGCGATCACCCCGGCTGCCGGCAATGTCGGCCTGATGGGCGCGATCATCCTCGGCTTCATCGCCGGCTTCGCCGGTCTGTGGGGCGTGCATGGCCTGAAGAAGCTGCTCGGCGCGGACGACACGCTCGACGTGTTCGGCGTGCACGGCGTCTGCGGCATCGTCGGCGCGCTGCTGACCGGCATCCTGAACAACCAGTCGCTGGGCGGCCCGGGCATGGTCACCGACTGGGTGACGATGGCCACCGGCTCGAACGGCATGTGGGCGCAGTTCATCATCCAGCTCAAGGGCGTCGCGGTCACCGTCGTCTGGTCGGGCGTGGTTTCGCTGATCGCCTACAAGCTGGTCGACCTGACGATCGGCCTGCGCGTGTCGGAAGACGACGAGCGCGAAGGCCTGGACATCACGTCGCACGGCGAAACCGCCTACAGCAAGTAAGGTTTGACAGAGGGCTGCGCCGCGGTTCGCCGCGGCAGGCCGAGAGAGCTTGGGGCTGTCCGCGAGGGCAGCCCCTTTTTGCTTGCCGCTTGCAATCGGCCGGTGCGCCCTCAACTGGAGGCTCGGGCCCCGCGCCTTAGAATCATTTTTCAGACTCCCCAGGATCCCGTCATGGTCCCCCATCTCGTCACCGCGTTGACCGGCCCGATCAACGAACTCGAGCAGCGCGTGCTCGAATCGATGCCCGCGATCGAGCGCTGGTTCCGCCTTGAATGGATGGAGCACACGCCACCGTTCTACACCTCGGTGGACATCCGCAACGCCGGCTACAAGCTGGCGCCGGTGGACACCAACCTGTTCCCGGGCGGCTTCAACAACCTGACCGAACCGATGCTGCCGCTGGCGATCCAGGCGGCGATGGCGGCCATCGAGAAGATCTGCCCCGAGGCCAAGAACCTGCTGCTGATTCCCGAGAATCACACGCGCAACTCGTTCTACCTGACCAACGTCAAGCAGCTGGTGCGCATCTTCTCCAGCGCCGGCCTGAACGTGCGATTGGGGTCGCTCGACCCCAGCATCACCGAGCCGACGGAGTTCCAGCTCCCGGACGGCAGCTCGCTCACCTACGAGCCGCTGCTGCGCACGCCGCGCCGCCTCGGGCTGAAGGATTTCGATCCCTGCACGGTGCTGCTCAACAACGACCTGTCGGCCGGGCTGCCCAAGATCCTCGAGAACCTGAACGAGCAATACCTGCTGCCGCCGCTGCACGCCGGCTGGGCGGTGCGCCGCAAGACCAACCACTTCCACAGCTACGAGGAAGTCGCCAAGAAGTTCGCCAAGCTGCTGGGCATGGATCCGTGGCTGATCAACCCGATGTACTCGCACTGCGGCCAGGTCAACTGGGCCGAGGGCACCGGGCTCGACTGCGTGCAGACCAACGTCGACGCGCTGCTGACCAAGATCCGCCGCAAGCACAAGGAATACGGCATCAACGAGAAGCCCTTCGTCGTCGTCAAGGCCGACAACGGCACCTACGGGATGGGCGTGATGACGGTGCGCGACGCCAAGGAGCTCGACGAGGTCAACCGGCGCACGCGCAACAAGATGGACGTGGTCAAGGACGGCCAGCAGGTCACCGAGGTCATCATCCAGGAAGGCGTGCCGACCTACGAGCGCGTCAACGAGGCGGTGGCCGAGCCCGTCGTCTACATGATCGACCGCTACGTCGTCGGCGGCTTCTACCGCATGCACGCCGAGCGCGGCATCGACGAGAACCTGAACGCCCCCGGCGCGAGCTTCGTGCCGCTGGCCTTCGCCGAGAGTTCCCACTTGCCCAGGCCGGGCGAGAAGCCGGGCGTCAGCGCGCCGAACCGGTTCTACATGTACGGCGTGATCGGCCGGCTGGCCATGCTGGCGGCGTCCTACGAGCTCGAGGCGACTGACCCGGAGGCCGAGGTCTACGAGTAGCACCTGCCGCCATCGCGGCACCTGACTGACTGCGCGAGCCAAAGCCATGGCCCGGGCGGGCTTTCACCATGGCGTCGCCGGGGCTGCCGCACTAGTCTGGCTCGACGCCCCGCGCCAGCCCGGGCGGCCAACCCGCGGTGCCGCCATGACCCCTCCTCCGTCGTCGTCCCTTGCCCTGCAGCGCCTCTATCACTGGGAGCGCACGACCCCCGATCGCATCGCCTTGACCCAGCCGATGGGCGGCAAGCTGCTCAAGGAGTTCAGTTGGAAGGACGTCGTCGACGAGTCGCGCCGGATGGCCGCCTTCCTCCAGCAGCAGGGCTTCGAGCCGGGCGCGCGCATCGCGATCCTGTCCAAGAACTGCGCCTGGTGGCTGATGAGCGACTTCGCCATCTGGATGGCCGGGTACGTCTCGGTGCCGCTCTATCCGACGCTGGCCGCCGGCACCATCGCGCAGATCCTTCAGCACAGCGAAGCCAAGCTGCTGTTCCTGGGCAAGCTGGACGACTGGGAAGCGATGCGGCCAGGCGTGCCGGCCGGCCTGCCCTGCATCAGCTATGCGCTGTCGCCCGAGGACGTGCAGGCGCGCGCGGACATGCGCTGGGACGAGATCGTCGCGCGCACCGCGCCGCTGGCGGGCCAGCCGGTGCGCGAGGCGGGCGACCTCGCCACCATCATGTACACCTCCGGCACCACCGGGATGCCCAAGGGCGTGATGCACAGCTTCGCGAACTTCGCCTGGGCGATCGACGCGGGCCTGCGCCGCGTCACGCTCGATTCCGATGCCCGCATGCTCAGCTACCTGCCGCTGGCGCATGTGGCCGAGCGCGCGCTCGTCGAGCACGGCCTGCTCGCCACCGGCATGCACGTGTTCTTCGCCGAAAGCCTGCAGACCTTCGCGCGCGACCTGCAGCGCGCGCGTCCCACCATGTTCTTCTCGGTGCCGCGGCTGTGGGTCAAGTTCCAGCAGGGCATCCACGCCAGGATGCCGCCGGTCAAGCTCGAGCGCCTGCTCAAGATCCCGGTGGCCGGCCGCTTCCTGCGCCGCAAGATCCTGAAGGCGCTGGGCCTGGACGCCTGCCGCTTTGCCGCCGGCGGCGCTGCGCCGATGCCGCCCGAGCTGCTGCGCTGGTATTCGATGCTGGGCCTGGACCTGATCGAGGTCTACGGCATGACCGAGAACTGCGGCGTCTCGCACGCGACGCTGGCCGGCATGCGCCGTCCCGGCACGGTCGGACTGCCCTATGACGGCGTCGAGTCGCGGCTCGATCCGCAGACCGGCGAGATCCAGGTCAAGACGGGCTGCCTGATGCTGGGCTACTACAAGGAACCCGAGCTCACCGCCGCCGCGTTCACGGCCGACGGCTGGCTGCACACCGGCGACAAGGGCGTGCTGGAGGCCGACGGATGCCTGCGCATCACCGGCCGCGTGAAGGATCTTTTCAAGACCAGCAAGGGCAAGTACGTGGCGCCCGCGCCGATCGAGGACCGGCTGGTCACCAATCCCGCCGTCGAGGCCTGCTGCGTGGTCGGCGCCAACTACCCGCAGCCGTTCGCGTTGCTGATGCTCAACGAGGACGCCGCCGCGAAGTCGCGCGACGCCGCCGGCCGAGCGGCGCTGGAAGACGCGATGGCCAACCACCTGATGACGGTCAACCTGGGCCTGGATCCGCACGAGCAGCTCGAGGCGCTGATCCTGATGACGGAGCCGTGGACGGTGGAGAACGGCCTGATCACGCCGACGTTCAAG
>JBJMWF010000378.1:0-17446 GCA_045810265.1 Vitreoscilla sp.
CCGGCTGGCCATCATCGCCGGCCGCATCGAGTTCTATTCGCTGCGCGCCATCGAGCCCGGCGAGGAGATCACGGTCAACTACGGCCAGACGCACCACGAAGGCAAGCTGCGCTGCCGCTGCGGCGCGCCGAACTGCATCGGAAATCTGTGAGCCCCCACGCTCGCTGGCGCTCGCTGGCCCCCGAGGGGGCCGGCCGCGAGCGGCCCGGCGGAGCCGGATCCGCCGCTCCCTTGAACTTCAGGGCGCCGCGCGAACGGCAGCGCCGGCCTACATGGAACCTGCCGCAAGCCGAAGGTGCCTGGCACCCGTCGTCCGCGCAGGAATGCTGGCGATCGGCTAGTCGTGAATCGCGGACGATGGGTGCCTGGCACCGATCCCGGGCGGGGCCGGCGTCAGGCACGCCCTCGCTCGCGACAAGCACAGCAGCCATCGCCAACCGGTCAGCGCGATCCGAGGGCATGCCAGACACCTCTCTGGCAGCCGCCTCGGCGCCGATCAGAGCGGCATCTTGGCGATCGCGCGCAGTTGCTTGGCGAGCCGCTTCTTGTCGATGCCGCCGCCGGCGTGCGACAGCAGCAGGGAGTGCAGCTCCGGGATGGTGCCGGCGCGGGGGGCGCAGCGCATCAGGATCTCGGGCGCCATCTCGCCGAAGTGGGCGGAGAGCACGCGCGTCAGGCGGCGCAGCGCTTCGGCGGGGATGCCGACGCCATCGCCGGCCAGGGGCAGGTCCAGGTGGTCGGTCTGCTCGTGTTCGGCGGCGCCGTCCGGCAGCGTGCGGCCCAGCCGGGACGTCGATTGGGAGACCGGATCGCTGATCACGATGCCGCTGCCAATGCCCACCGGCAGGTCGCGCGGCAGCGACATCAGCGTCGGGATGGTCGCGCTCGGCGGCGGTGCGCGGCGCGCATACGACACCGGCGGCGGCTCGGCGGCGGCGGAGTCGGCGGCCGCGCTCAGCGCCGCAGTGGCGGCCGCGGCGGCGGACACCACCGAAGCCCGGCGGTTGCGCTCGACCTGGCTTTGCAGGGCCGCGGCGTAGCCGTCGTCGTTGGCGACCAGGTCGGATGCGAGCACGCTGTCCGGCCGCTCCGAAGGGGCGGGGATCGGCACGGCACCGTGGGCCCATGGGTCGTGCGCCGGCATCGACAGCACGCTGTCGGGAATCGCGATGGTCAGCGTGGGCACGCTGCCCGCGGCCTTGCCGCTGGGCGGCGCCCGCCGGGTCGGGAAGGCGTCGTGGACCTGCTCGCCCAGCATCGGTGCGATGGTGGCCGCTGCCGTGGTGGCCGGACTGGCGGACGAATCGATGGTCACCGCGCGCGTGCCGTGCTCGGGCACGCGCACCTGCGTGGCGTCGCGCAGGGCGTCGCGGAACTCCGCCGCGCTGCTGAAGCGCTGGCCCGGATCCAGCTTGAGCGCGCGCGACACGACCGCGTCAAACACCGGCGGGCGTTGGGCCTCCGCGATGGTGCTGGGCAGGCGCAGCGTGCCACTGAGGGCGTCGGCCGCGGTGTCGGCCAGCGCGTTGCTGTAGGGCTCGCGGCCGACCAGCATGCGATACAGGATGGCGCCGGCCGCGTAGATGTCGACCCGGTGGTCGATCAGCCGGCCGCTCTGGTACTCCGGTGCGACGCCGGCCAGCGAGCCGGAGCGGCCCTCGGCGCGAGCCAGGCCGAAGTCGGTCAGCTTGACCAGGCCGGCGCTGGTGACGATGACGTTGCTGAGCTTCAGGTCGCCGTGGCGCACGCCCGCGTGGTGGGCGCACTCCAGGGCGTCCAGCAGCTGGTCCATGACCTGCAGCAGCGCAGCTTGCGGCGGCAGCGGCGTGACCGACAGCCACTGCGCGAGGTTCAGGCCGCTGACGTGCTCCATCGCGACATAGGCGCGGCCATCGGCCTCGTCGATCTGGTGGATGGTGACGATGCTGGGATGGTTGACCCGCGCAATGGCCTGCGCCTGCTCGGCCAGCCGCCCGGCGAAGGCACGCGCGGCGCGCGCGTCGGCCGGCACGTTCAGTTGCAGCGACTTCACCGCGAGCACCCGCTGCAGCGAGGGGTCGAACGCCTTGAAGACGACGCCGCTCACGCCTTCGCCGATGACCCCGGTGATCCGGTATTTGCCAATCTTTTCAGGCGCGTTCGTCACGATCGTCATTTTGCCCTCTCCACTGGATCCGAACACCGCCTCCACGAGCGCCTCATCGAAGAAGCGAGGCCGTGGATCGTCGGCGCCGAGTCGGAAATCCGCCGACGGCGGTCCTCCATCGGCGGCACATCCCGTGTTGCCCGGGTTGGCATCCTCTACGCGAAAACCCCAAGGGGTGCCCGGCGGGAGCTCGTGTGTCGGGTCCATTCTCTCACGCGGAGTGTTCATGTTGCAGTGCGGCACGTCATTTGCTAGCCCATTCTGGTCATCGCATCGACGCGCAGCGCGACAGGCTTAGCCGACAGCCGCAACAGCATCGACAACTTGTTTCAACGCCGCAGGCACCAGGAGCCGTTCCATGAACCTCAACGCTGCGCATGCCCTGCCCGATCGCGACATGCTCCAGGATGGGTCGGCCGAGCGCCCGCCACTGGTCGTTTTCGCCGCCGCCCGATGGGGTTTCGACTGGCAGCGACCGCAACAATTGCTGACTCGGCTTGCAAAGCATTACAGGGTCTACTACGTCGAGGAACCGCACACGACGCATGAGGATCCGTGGCTCGAATGTCGTGAGGTCGCCCCGGGCGTCGAGGTGCTGGTTGCCCACACGCGCTGCGAGGCCAGCGGCTTCCACGACGACCAGTTGCCCATCATGGGCGGCCTGCTCGCCCAGTTCCTGCACGAGCGCGGCGTCGCCGGGCCGCTGGTGTGGCTGGACACGCCCGCCCCGCTGCCCTTGGCCGAAGCGCTGAAGCCGCGCGGCCTGGTCTACGACTGCCACGACGACGCCGCGGCAAGCTCGGACGACGACATCCTGCGCCACCGCGAGGCGCGCCTGATGGAGCTGGCCGACGTCGTGGTGACCGGCGGCCCGTCGCTCTACCAGTCGCATCGCGGCCGTCACGCCAATGTGCAGTGCATCGCCAACGCTGTCGACGCCGCGCACTTCGCGCCGCCGGTGATCGCGTCCAAGTCGATCGAGGCGGTCTCGGCACGCGCGATCCATGCGGCCATCCCCAATCCTCGCCTGGGCTTCTTCGGCGTGATCGACGAGCGCGTCGACCTCGATCTCGTCGCCCGCATGGCCGACCTGCGACCCGACTGGCACTTCGTGATGGCCGGCCCGCTGCGCGGCGTCGCGCCCGAGGCGCTGCCACAGCGCGGCAACATCTCCTGGCTGGGCGCGCAGACCTACGCCATCCTGCCGCACTTGCAGGCGCACTGGGACCTGTGCCTGCTTCCGCTCAAGGTCGACGTTTGCGCCCACCGGGCAGCGCCGATCGAGGCACTGGAATACCTGGCCGGGCAGAAATCGGTGGTCAGCACGCCGGTGCAGGACGTGGTCGCGCTGCACGGCCACATCGTGCGCACCGGGCACGACGCCAACTCCCTGGTCGAGGCCTGCCGGGCCGCGATGTGCGAACGCGGGCCGCTGCGCCGCCAGCGCCGCATCGACGCGCTGATCGCCGTGCACTCCTGCACCTGGGATCGCGCGGCCGACCGCGTGCACAAGCTGCTGGTCGAATTCGCACACGAGCCGGCAGCCATCGCCGGCGCTCTTCCCGCCGTCCACCTCGCGGCATTCGCCCGCGCCGCCGGCCTGCGTCCGGTCTCGCTGCCGGCTGGCTGAGCGGGCTGGGCATGCCGGATGCCCTATGGCGGGCTGGCCGCGACCGCGGCGTTGAATTCACATCCAAGAGGAGTCCGCCATGATTCGTTCGCTCTCGCTGTCCCTGACCCTCGCGGTCGCGCTCACTTCCCAGTTCGCGCTGGGCGGCTGCAGCAAGAAGGAAGACGTCAACAGCACCACGTCGACCACGGAAAGCACGTCCAGCTCGGCCAGTTCGTCGCAATCGAGCGCGTCCAGTGCGATGGGCAATGCCTCGTCGCCGATGGACAGCATCAGCAGCGCCAGCTCCGCGAGCGGCTCCACCCAGGCGGCCAGCGACGCCTCCACCGCTGCCAGCCGCTGATCAGGCAAGCTTCGTCAGCCAAAAGAAAGGCCGCCCTCGAGGCGGCCTTTTCGCGTGGGCAGCAAGGTCATTGCAGTGTGGGCGTGACGCCTTCCCATTGGCCGTTGGGGCCGGGCACCCAGACCTCGGTCGGGCGCGGCGCCTTCTTGTCGGGCGTCGGACGCGCGGCAGGCCAGTTCAGGTCTTCGACAAAAGAGCAGCGTTGCGCAAATCCGCGGCCCAGTGGCAGCGGACGAGCGGCGGTACGGTTTGCAGCAAGCGAGTTCATCGGGGACAGCTCCAGGATTCGCCGGCGACCCCATGTCGCCGATCGTTGCCCGGGCCGCCACCTCCTGCGGCGACCCGTGGTGGCCGCAGGCGGCAAGTCGGATTCCCGATTCGATGCCACCCCCTACAACGCACAGCGCTCAGAACGACTTCGTCACGCTCGCGTACACGGTGCGCCGCGGCCCGAACTGGGGCGCGCCCACACCGATTCCGGTGCCGTCGCGCAGCTGGTAGACGCGGTCGAAGACGTTGAGCACCGACAGCCGGCCCTCCATCCTGCCGAGCAGGCCGCCGAAGTCGAAGGCCTGCGACAGCGACGCATTGACCTGCGTGTAGCCGGGCAGGTGCTCGCTGTTGGCAAAGCCGCTGCGCAGGCCGCTGCCGAACAGCGCGTCGGCGCCCAGCGTGGTGCGCGTCGCGAAGCGGTAGGAGACGCCAGCCGAGGCCGTCACCGCCTGGTCATGATCCAGGTGCACCCAGTGGTTGGCGATGTAGTCGATCTCGTCCGGGTCGAAGTTGAACTGGCCGGTGACGATCTGCTTGCCTTGCGCGCGCGAGAACGCGAGGTTGGCGTACGCGGTCAGCGCGTCCTGCTTCCAGTTCGCGGTGAACTCCAGGCCGCGCACGCGCCCCTTGGCGTAGTTGAACGCCGAGTAGATCAGCGCGTTGCCGAACTGGCCCTCATCCTGCAGGTTGCGCACCTCGCGATCGTAGGCGTCGATGCCCAGCGACAGGTTGGGCATCGGGTCCCAGGCCAAGCCGGCGTCGAAATAGTTCGAGCGTTCCGACTTGACCGCCGTGTCCGCGTCGGACGGCAGCGCGTTGGTGGTGCCGGCGAACTTCGCGACGGAAGTGGTATCGATCTTCTCGGTGGGCGGCGGGGTGAAGTAACGCGCGAAGCCGGCGTGCAGGCGCAGCGTCGAAGCGGCGTCCCACACCACGCCCAGGCGCGGGCTCAGCTGGCTTTCCCGCACCACCGTGTCGGCCTTGTCGTAGCGCGCGCCGTAGTTGATGGTCAGGCTCTTGACCGGTTGCCACTCGTCCTGCAGGTAGACGCCCCCCAGGTTGCCGGACAGGCGGGTGTCGTCGGCGATCGAGATCGGCGTCATGCTGGTCTGGTTGCCGCCGTCATCGGCGGGGAACACCTGCGACAGGTTGTTCACGCCGAAGCGCTCGTGCTGGAAGAACAGCCCGCCGCGCAGCGTGTGCGCCTTGCCCAGCATGTAGCTCGAATCCAGTTGCACGCCGTCGGCGGTGTTCCGGCGCATGACGTCGGCCGCGATCCCGTCGAACACGAGGTCGCCGACCGGATCGGGCGTGTAGTGCACATCGGTCTGGCGATGGAAGTACGACAGCTGGTAGTCGGTGGCGTCGCCCACGTGGCCTTGATAGGACAGCACCTCGAAGCTGTTGCGCTCGCGCTGGCGCGCATCCAGCGTCGACGAATCGACGGCCGGATCGCCCGTCAGCGCGTACTGCGGCGCCTGGCCGGGCACGTCGGGGATCTGGAAGCGGCTGTTCGAGACGCCGAACATGAAGTTCAGGCGGCTATCGTCCCCCAGCAGGTACGACAAGGTGCCGAAGCCCTTGGCCTGCTGCGTCTGGTCATGCAGCGCCGTGCGCGACGCGGTCGGATTCTCGATTCCCGTGCCGTCCTTGAGCAACGAGCCGGTGAGGTAGTAGCTGAGCGGGCCATGCGCGCCGGCGATCTCGCCGCTCTGCTCGTTGTGGCCGTTGCTGCCGCCGGTGTAGCTGAGGCTGCCGCTGCTGCCCTGGGCCTGCGCCTTCGTCTTGATGTCGACGACGGCCGCGGTGCGATAGCCGTACTGCGCCGGCAGCGCACCGGTCAGCACGTCGATGTCATCGGCAAAGCGCGTCTCCAGCGACTGGCCGAAGCCGCTGATCGCCTCCGGGATCACGACGCCGTCGATGCGGTACTGCACGTTGGCATGGTCGCCACGCACATGCAGCTGGCCGTACGAATCCTGCACCACGCCGGGCGCCTGCAGCACGACCTGGTTCAGCGGCGTGGCCTCGCCCAGGGGCAGCGCCGCGATGTCGGCTTCGCCGAACTTGAAGACGTTGCTGCCGGTGTCGGGCGACAGGCCGTTGCGGGCGGCGTCGAGCTTCTGGCGCACGGCGTCGACGACGACGGTCTGCGAGCCCATGGGCATGGCCGCGGCCGATGCGACTGCGACGACGGTTCGAGCCTGCGGCGGCGCGGAGGCCGCGGTTGCCACGGGCGCGGCGGCTTGGTCGGCGAACGACGGGAACGTGACGGACAGGGGTGCGGAAAGAACGAGCGCGCGCGCCACGTTCCGGTGCTTGAAACCGAACATGCGAGAAATCCTCTGAGATCGAAAGAGACGCCGGCGCGCAGACGAACGGGCGCTGCCGATCGGGCGGCGGCGCGAAGTTCGAGGGAGCGCGAGATCCGGCTGTGACAGTCGCGTCGCGGCCGGCCCTTTCGGGGGCAGCGAGCGCTAGCGAGCGTGGGGGCTCAGAGGACTGGAGGCGGACCGCGGCTGCGCGCGGTGGGCGCGTCCGCGGCGATGAACACCGGCGCTTCGTTGGCCGGCACCGCGAAGCTGAAGCTCAGCAAGGCCGGATGCGCCACCTGCGCCGTGGCCACGCCGGCCAGGTGCGCGAAGGCCAGGCAGGCCTCGCACTGCAGGTCGCCCGGCTGCTGGCCGGACGTGCCCTGGCCGGCCGCCGCGCGGGACACGGCGTCGGTCAAGTGGCTGAGCTCGTGCACGACCGCCCCCTGCTGAGAGAACAGCAGGATCAGCGGCAGGACGAAGGTGAGCAGCAGCTTGCGCATGGGTCTTCGATTATGAACGCAGGACCTGTGTCGCGGCTGTCAGATGGCTCGTGAATTCACGGCGGCCCCAGTGAGTGACGTGCGACGTCGCGCAGCGTCGCGGCAGGGGCATTGCCGTGAGGGAGAGAATGCCGGCATGACGGCGCTCGCGACCCCTGCCAAGCCTTCCAATGCCGACGCAGCGGCCCGCTGGACGCTGGTCAGCGCGGTCCTCGGTTCGAGCATGGCCTTCATGGACGGCACCGTCGTCAACGTCGCGCTTCCAGCGATCCAGCGCAGCCTGAACGCGAGCGGCGCCGACGCGCAGTGGCTGATCGAGGCCTACGCACTTTTCCTGGCGGCGCTGTTGCTGGTGGGCGGCGCGCTGGGCGATCGCTTCGGACGCAAGCGGATGTTCGTGCTGGGCGTCGCCGTGTTCACCGCGACCTCGGGGGCCTGCGCCGCGGCGCAGGACACCGGCCAGCTGATCGCGGCGCGCGCGCTGCAAGGCATCGGTGCCGCGCTGCTGGTGCCGGGCAGCCTGGCGCTGCTGGGTGCCAACTTTCCCGAGGAGCGCCGCGGCCGTGCGATCGGCACCTGGTCGGCTTTCAGCGGCATCACCGCCGCGATCGGGCCGGTGGTAGGCGGCTTCCTGGTCGACCACTTCTCATGGCGCTGGGCCTTTCTCCTGAACCTGCCCATCGGCGTCGTGCTGCTGCTGGCCTGCATGGCCAAGGTGCCGGAGAGCCGCGGCGACGCGGCGGACGGCCCGGTCGACCTGGCCGGTGCCGTGACGGCCACGCTGGGCCTGGCCGGCGTCGTGTTCGCGCTCATCGAGGCGCCCGCGCGCGGCTGGAGTTCGGCGCCGGTGGCGATCGCGGGCGTGGTCGGGCTGGCCGGGCTGGCGGCGTTCGTCGCGTGCGAAGCGCGCGTGCGCAATCCGATGCTGCCGCTGCATCTGTTCGCCGACCGCGATTTCGCCGGCGCCAACCTGCTCACGCTGCTGCTCTACGCCGCACTCGGCGGCGGTCTGTACTTCCTGCCGCTGAACCTGATCCAGGTGCAGGGCTACGCGGCGACGGGGGCCGGCGCGGCGCTGCTGCCCTTCGTGGCCATCATGTTCGTGCTCTCGCGCTGGGCCGGCTCGCTGGTGGACAAGGTGGGCGCGAAGATCCCGCTGGTCGTCGGGCCCGCGATCGCGGCCGCCGGCTTCCTGCTGCTGGCGCGTCCGGGTGTCGGCGGCAGCTACTGGGCCACCTTCTTTCCGGCCGTGTGCGTGCTCGGCCTGGGCATGACGATCACGATCTCGCCGCTGACCACCACGGTGATGAACGCGCTCGGTGAGTCGCTGGCGGGAACGGCCTCGGGCGTCAACAACGCCGTCTCGCGCACCGCGGGGCTGCTGGCGATCGCCGCGTTCGGCGCGGTGCTGGTGCAGGTCTTCGAGCCGCGGCTGCACGAGGCCCTCTCACACGCGCAGTTGCCCGCAGGCGTGGCCGACGCCGCCTGGGCGCAACGCAGCAAGCTCGGCGCGATCGCGCCGCCGTCCGGCGCGGCATCGGCCGTGGCCGCGCAGGTGCGCGATGCCGTCGGCCAGGCCTTCGTCGCCGGCTTTCGCGCCGTGATGCTGGCCTCCGCCGGCCTGGCGCTCGCCAGCGCGCTCAGCGCCTGGTGGCTCATCTCCGGCCGCAAGCCCGACGCCGATTCGAAGAAAGGATCCTCGCCATGACGCCCTCCCCGTTCGACGCCCTCGTGATCGGCAGCGGCCAGGCTGGCCCGTCGCTGGCCGTGCGCCTGGCCGGACACGGCTGGAAGACCGCACTGGTCGAACGCGGCGAGCTGGGCGGCACCTGTGTCAACAACGGCTGCACGCCCACCAAGACGCTGGTGGCGAGCGCGCGCGCCGCATGGGTCGCGCGACACGCGGCGGACTTCGGCGTGACCATCCAGGGCGAGATCAAGGTCGACTACGCCGCGGTGCGCGCCCGCATGATGGCGGTGGTGCAGGATTCGCGCGACAGCCTGGGCCAATGGGTGCGCGACACGCCCGGCTTGAGCCTGGTGCATGGCCAGGCGCGCTTCGTCGGGCCGGACAGGGTGCAGGTCGGCGAGCAGGTGCTGCAGGCACCGCGCATCTTCCTGAACGTGGGCGCCCGGCCTGTCGTGCCGGACTGGATCGCGGCGTCCGGCGTGCCCTGGCTGACCAGCGAATCCCTGATGGCGCTGCAGGAACTGCCCGCGCACCTGCTGATCCTGGGCGCCGGCTACATCTCGCTGGAATACGCCCAGCTGTATGCGCGCTTCGGCAGCGCGGTGACGGTGATCGAGCATGGCGATCGGCTGCTGCCGCGCGAGGATCCGCAGGTCGCCGAGACGGTCAAGGCCGTGCTCGAGCGCGATGGCGTGCGCTTTCGCGTCGGCGCCAGTGCGACGGCGCTGGAGCGCGACGGCAGCGGCGTCGCGCTGGTCGTCGACGGCCAGCGCATCAGCGGCAGCCACCTGCTGGTCGCGGTGGGCCGCCGGCCCAACACCGAGGCGCTGGACCTCGCTCGCGCCGGCGTCACGTGCGATGCCCACGGCATCGTGCAGGTGGACGAGCAACTGCGCACCAACGTTCCCGGCATCTGGGCCCTGGGCGACGTCAACGGCCGCGGCGCCTTCACGCACACCTCGTACAACGACCACGAGATCGTCGTCGCCAACCTGCTGGACGGCGACTCGCGCCGTGTCAGCGACCGCGTGCCGGCCTACGCGCTGTACACCGATCCGCCGCTGGCCCGCATCGGCCTGTCGCGCGCCGCGGCCCGGCAATCGGGCAAGCGGGTGCTGGTGGGCCACCTGCCGATGTCGCGCGTCGGGCGGGCGCGCGAGCGCGGCGAGACCGACGGCTTCCTCGAGGCACTGGTCGATGCCGACACCCAGCGCATCCTGGGTGCGACACTGCTGGGCATCGAGGCCGACGAGGCGATCCAT
Organism: Vitreoscilla sp.; assembly: GCA_045810265.1. Classification (GTDB taxonomy): domain Bacteria; phylum Pseudomonadota; class Gammaproteobacteria; order Burkholderiales; family Burkholderiaceae_C; genus Scleromatobacter. Next base: position 10,160 of record JBJMWF010000378.1, read on the forward strand.
GGCCTGCTCGACGTGATGTCGGCCGGCCTGCCGTACACCGCGATCTCGCGCACCATGCACATCCACCCGACCGTCAGCGAACTGATTCCGACGATGCTGCAAGCACTCAAGCCGCTGGAATGACCGAGCCCCGGCGTTACCGCGTGACGCTGCTGCCGCAAGGCGCGCACTTCGAGGCCCGCGCCGACGAGTCGCTGCTCAAGGCCGGCCTGCGCGCGATGCTGCCCATGCGCAGCTCGTGCCGCAACGGCACCTGCCGCACCTGCCTGTGCCGCCTGGACAGCGGCCAGATCGCCTACGAGATCGAGTGGCCGGGCCTGACGCGCGAGGAGAAGGCCGAAGGCCTGGTGCTGCCTTGCGTGGCGCGGCCGTTGTCCGACGTGGTGCTGCACTACGAGAGCTAGGGCCGAGCTGCGGACGAAGGTGCCGGGCATCTTCTCGTTCGCGCTGCAGCGTCTGCGACCGGAATTCACTTGCCGCGAACGTGAAGGCGCCTGGCGCCGATCCCACGGGGCCGGCGTCAGGCACCGCACCGAGTCGCCGGCCGACCTTGCTCGGATGGTGGCATCAGCGACGGCGACTCGATGCGATGCCAGACACCTTCAGCACCGACCGGGCTTGTCGACGAGCTTGGACAAGGGCTCCCCGCGCGCCGGAGATGAACCAGACTAGATCGGCCGCGCGAACAGCCCGATCGTCAACGCGATGCCCAGGCACACGATGGCGATCCGCAGCGCCCGCTCGTTGACGCGCTTCAAGGCCCAGGTGCCGGCCAGGCCGCCGGCGATGGCACCCGCGCCGAGCACCGCTGCCTGCAGCCAGTGCACCTGCGGCGACGTCACGAACAGCAGCACGGCCGCCGCGTTCATCACGCTGGCGAGCGCGTTCTTGGTCGCGCCGGCGTTGCGCGTCGGCAGGCCGGCGAGCGTCAGCGCCGCCAGCATGAGGAAGCCGATCCCGCCGCCGAAATAGCCGCCGTAGATCCCGATCAGGAACTGCGCGACCGCCGCCGTGCGCGGCCCGATGTGCGCGCTGCCTTCCATCGGCTTGCGCCGGAAGCTGCCCCACGCGAACACGGCGGTCGCGAACAGCACCAGCCACGGCACCAGGCGCGCGAACACGGTCGGTGGCGTGTTGAGCAGCAGCCAGCCGCCGACCGCGCCACCGACCAGGCTCAGGATGAACAGCGCGCGAAACGACAGCTTGCCCACGCCCGAGACCAGGCTGCGGCCCGCCAGCCCCGACGTCACCTGGCCGGGGAAAAGCGCGACCGTCGACGTGATGTTGGCCGCCAGCGGCGACATGCCCGAGAGGATCAGCGCCGGCAAGGTGATGAACGAGCCGCCGCCGGCAAGCGTGTTCTGCAGGCCGGCCCACAGGCCGGCGACAAGGACCAGGAGGAGAAGCATTCACCAGCGTACCGTGGACCGAAGTCCCGCGTCGGCGCGGGTCGATCAGCGTTCGCCCAGTCCCAGCAGTGTCCTGGGTTCCAGGAATGCCTCGAGTCCGAACTCGCCGAACTCGCGTCCGATGCCCGACTGCTTGAAGCCGCCGAACGGTGCCATCGGCTCGTGATGCAATCCGTTGACGAGCACGCGGCCCGCGAGCAGGCGCGACGCGACCGCGTGCGCCCGCGCGAGATCGGCCGAATGCACGCTGGCCTGCAGGCCGTACACAGTGTCATTGGCGATGGCGATGGCGTCCTCCTCGTCTGCGTAGCCGATCACGCACAGCACGGGCCCGAAGATCTCCTCCCTCGCAATCTGCATGTCGTTGCGCACGTCAGCGAACACGGTCGGCCGCACGAACCAACCGCGCTGCAGACCCTCGGGCCGCCCGAGGCCGCCGGCGACCAGCCGCGCGCCCTCCTGGGTGCCCAGAGCGATGTAGCGCTGCACGCGCTCCCATTGCTTGCGGCTGACCATGGCGCCGATGTCGGTCCTGCCGACGAGCGGGTCGCCCACGCTCAACGCGGCGACAGCCTGTTCGATGCGGTCGAGAGCCTCCTCCATGCGGGCCTTCGGTACGAGGATGCGCGTGCCGGCGATGCAGGCCTGCCCGCTGTTGATGAAGCCGGCCTGGATGGCCATCGGGACGGCCTGGGAGAAGTCGGCGTCATCCAGCAGGAGGGTCGGCGACTTGCCGCCCAGCTCCAGCGTCACGCGCTTGAGCGTCTCGGCGCCGGCGCGCAGGATGGCCTTGCCGACGGCGGTGCTGCCGGTGAACGACACCTTGGCGATGTCCGGGTGGCTCGTGAACTCGGCGCCGACCACGTCACCACGGCCGTTGACCACGTTGAACACGCCTGGCGGCAGGCCGGCCGCATGCAGCGCCTGGACGACGACCTGCGTCTGCAGCGCGCTCATCTCGCTCGGCTTGATGACGGCGGTGCAGCCGGCCGAGATCGCCGTCGCCAGCTTGCTGCAGACAAAGCCCGCGTTGCTGTTCCAGGGCGTGATCAGCGCAACGACCCCGACCGGCTCCATCTGCACTTGCGCGGTGCCGATGCGGCGGTCGAGGTCGTAGGACTCGAGCGTGATGGCCGCGCGCCGAAACGCTTGGGCGGCGTTGGCGGCCGCGGCGCTCGCGAAGGCCCGAGGCGCGCCGTACTCGAGCATCATCGCGTCGCGGATGTCGTCCACGCGGGCGCTCATGGCCTCGTGCAGCCGGCCCAGCATCGCGATGCGCTCGCTCTTGGTGCTGCGCGCCATGGCGACGAACGCGTGCTTGGCCGCAGCGATCGCGCGCAGCGCATCCTGGCGGTCACCGAGGCGTACCTGGCCGATGCGCTCCTCGGTCGAGGGGTTGAACAGGTCGAACATCTCGGTGCCGTGCGGTTCGACAAACGCGCCGCCGACGTGGATGTGCGAGATGACGGTGAAAGGGGGTGTGGTGGAAGTCATGGACCAAGTCTGCGGCCGTCCAACCGATTTGATAAGCCAGACAAAGATGGACGATTCATTGCCATAATCAGGACAATGCACAAGAGCGGACTGGTCGAACTGGAGGCCGTGCTGGCCGTTGCCCGGCGCGCGAGCTTCCGCGGCGCGGCGATCGACCTGGCGATGTCGACGTCTGCGCTGAGCAGTGCCATCGCCGGACTCGAGGCGCGCCTGGGCGTGCGACTGTTCAACCGCACCACGCGCAGCGTCGCCCTGTCCGAGGCCGGCGAGCGCTTCGTCGCCGAGGTCGCGCCCGCGCTGGCGCAGATCCGCGACGCGATGGCGGCCGCCAGCGACCGCGCAACGGCACCGCGCGGCACGCTGCGCATCAACACCAGCGGCGGCGCCGCACTGATGACCGCGCCCATCGTGCACGAGTACCTGCGTCGCTACCCCGAGATGCACGTCGACATCGTGACCGAAGGACGCCTGATCGACATCGTGGCGGCGGGCCACGACGCCGGCATTCGCCTGGCCGAAAGCGTGCCGCGCGACATGGTCTCGGTGCCGATGGGCCCCGCCCTGGGCATGGCCGTCGTCGGCTCGCCGGCCTACTTCCAGCGCCATCCGAGGCCAAAGACGCCGGCCGACCTGGCGCGTCACGCCTGCGTGCGGACACGCCTGCCCAGCGGGACCATGTGGCGCTGGGAGTTTCGCAAGAACGGCCAGGCGCAGGCGATCGATGTCGACGGCCCGTTGACGCTCGACGACATGCCCAGCACGCGCGCCGCCGCCCTGGCGGGCGTGGCGCTGGCGTGGCTCTCGGAGCACTGGGTGCGCGACGACCTGGCGCGCGGCGATCTCGTGCGCGTGCTGGCCGACTGGTCGCCGAGCAACCCGGGCCTGTGCCTGTACTACCCCAGCCGACGCCACGCGCCCGCCGCGCTGCGCGCGCTGGTCGAGCTGGTGCGCGAGATGAACCCGCGCGGCAAGGCCCCACGCCAACCGTGACTTCGGCGCCGCGCGCTGCCGCCGCGACGCATTCGACATAGAGTCGGATGAACCACATCGACGGAGGCAAGACGTGACTCTGCAAAGACGCAAGCTGGGCCGGCAGGGCCTCGAAGTCTCGGCCATCGGGCTGGGCTGCATGGGCATGAGCCAGTCCTATGGACCGGCCGACGAGACCGAGTCGATCGCGACGCTGCACCGCGCGATCGAGCTCGGCTGCAACTTCCTCGATACCGCCGAGGTCTACGGCCCGTTGACCAACGAGGCGTTGCTGGGCAAGGCGCTCAAGGGCCGCCGGCACGAGGTGACGATCGCCACGAAGTTCGCGTGGAAATTCAAGGACGGCAAGCAGATTCCCGGTGCCCGCGCCAGCAGCCCGGCCGAGATCCGCGAGGCCGTCGAAGGCTCGCTGCGCCGCCTGGGCACCGACCACATCGACCTGCTGTACCAGCACCGCATCGACCCCAAGGTGCCGATCGAGGACGTCGCCGGCACCGTCGGCCAACTCGTCAAGGAAGGCAAGGTGCGCTTCTTCGGCTTGTCGGAGGCCGGTGTCGCCAACATCCGCCGCGCCCATGCCGTGCATCCGCTGACGGCGGTGCAGAGCGAATATTCGCTGTGGGAGCGCAACCTCGAGGCCGACGTCATCCCCGCGCTGCGCGAGCTGGGCATCGGGCTGGTGCCGTTCAGCCCGCTGGGGCGCGGCTTTCTCACCGGCGAGGTCAAGCGCGCCGAGGACCTGCCGGCCGACGATTTCCGCCATGACGACCCGCGCTACCAGGGCGCGAACTTCGACGCCAACGTCGCCGCGGCGGCCAAGGTGCGCGAGATCGCCGCGGGCATCGGTGCGACGGCCGGCCAGGTCGCGCTGGCCTGGGTGCTCGCGCAGGGCGACGACATCGTGCCCATCCCGGGCACCAAGCGACGCAAGTGGCTGGAGGAAAACGTCGCGGCCGCGTCGCTCAAGCTGAGCCCTGAAACGCTGGCCGCGCTCAGCGAGGCGCTGGCACCTGGCAAGGTGCAGGGCCCGCGCTATTCGCCCGACCGGATGGCCACCGTCGACCGCTGACTACAGCGCGAAGCGCCAGGTCAGCCCGGCCATCCACTGGCGATTGATCGGTTGTGCGCCGAAGCTGCGCTGCCAGCCGACGTCGACATCGAGGCCAGGCCGCGCCGTCCAGATGATGCCGCCGAGCAGCGAACCCGGCCAGGACTTGCGCGAGGGGTCGGGATCCTGGTCGACCTCGCCGTCCGCCGTCAGGATCAGCCGCTCGCCGACCTGCTGCATCACGGCGGCCGAGGCCTGTACCACGGTCACGCGCGTGCCGGGCGCGCGCGGCACGCGCGTGAGGCCGAGGTTGGCATGCACCGTGGTCGGCGCGTCGTCCCAGGTGGCCACCAGCAGCGCGTGCTCCGAGACGTCGCCGTGCTGCAGGCCCAGGCCGTCACGGCTTGTCGGCGCGAGCAGCCCCGCGCGCACCGCGAAGGACCACGGGTCGCTGCCCCAGAAGCGCCACTTGCCGTCGACGTTGGTATCGCCCGGGCCGGACGCCGCCGGCCGACCGGGCGCGTGCAGCCACACGGCGGACGGCTGCACGATGGCGTCGACCGTGGCGGCCAGTCCGACCGAGACCTGCGGCTGGTAGACCGTCAGGGTCGTCGAATCGAAGCGGGCGCGCGAAAAGCCGTTCTCGATCTCGACGTTGCCGGCGCCTTGCGTGCCGGTGTCCTCGGTCTGCAGGGGATGCGCGGCGAACGCGGCCGGCAAGGCGAACAAGAAAGCGAGTGCGACGGGGGGATGCCGGAGGCTGGCGCGAGTGGCCAAGAGATGTCCTTTGTCGGGTGCCAGATCGCTCAGGCTGGGCGCGGCAGTTTGCCCGATCCGGGTGACACGCCCGTGTCTCCTGTCACGAGGGCGCCACGCGCAGCCCGGACACTGCAATGATGAGGACCTTCGCCCGATCGTGGTTGCTGTGCCTGACCATCGCCTGCAGCGCACACGCAGCCGAGCCCTTGCACGGCGCCGGCGCCACGTTCCCTGCACCGGTCTACGAGGCCTGGGCCACGACGTACGCGCGTGCATCCGGCAACCCGGTGCGCTACGACCCGGTCGGCTCCGGCCTGGGCATCGAGCTCGTGTCCCGGGGCCATGTCGACTTCGGCGCCACCGATACACCCGTCCCCGCGGACCAGCTGGCCGCCGCCGGCCTGCTGCAGTTCCCGGCGTTGGTCGGCGCGGTGGTGCCGGTGGTCAACATCGCGGGCATCGCCCCGGGCAGGCTGGTGCTGGACGCCTTCGCGATCAGTGCCATCTATCGCGGCGAGATCGTCAACTGGCGCGACCCGGCGATCGCCAGGCTCAATCCCGGACTCGCGTTGCCCGACGCGCGCATCACCGTCGTGCATCGCGCGGACGCTTCAGGCTCCACGTGGCTGTGGACCCGCTGGCTGTCCGAGTCGGATCCGTTCTGGCAGCGATCGATCGGCGTCGGGACGACGGTCGCATGGCCGGTCGGCAGCGAGGGCCTGGGCAACGAGGGCGTGGCTTCGCTGGTGCAGCGCACGCGGGCTGCGATCGGCTACGTCGCCTACGCCTATGCGCGGCAGCATCACCTGAGCGACGTGGCGCTGCCCTCGCAAGACGGGCCCGTCGTTCGCGCGAATCGAGGCGCGTTCGAGTCCGCCCTGGCCGGCGCGCATTGGCATTCCGTCGACGATCTCATCGGCGGGCTGACCAACGAGCCGGGCACGCACAGCTGGCCGATCATCGGGGCCAGCTATGTGCTGGTTCACCGGAGTGGCCCGGAGCTCGCACGCGTGGATGCGTTCTTCGACTGGGCGTTGACGTCGGGTTCCGACGTCGCCAACGACCTGGGTTATGTGGCGTTGCCGGCCGATGTCGTCGCGCTCGTCAGGCAGGCGATGCATTGAGCGTGGCGGCGATCAAGCCGTCGCGGCGCGCTGCAGGCGCAGTTCCTCGATCATCCGCTCGCGCATCACGAACTTCTGCGCCTTGCCCGTGACGGTCATCGGCAGCTCGTCGACGAAGCGCACGTAGCGCGGCACCTTGTAGTGCGCGATCTGGTCGCGGCAGAAATCCTTGATCTCGTCCTCGACGCAGGCCTCGCCCGGCTTGACCACGATCCACGCGCAGACCTCCTCGCCGTACTTCGCGTCGGGCACGCCGAACACCTGCACCGACTGCACCTTGGGATGGCGGAACAGGAACTCCTCGATCTCGCGCGGGTAGACGTTCTCGCCGCCGCGGATCAGCATGTCCTTGACGCGGCCGACGATGTTGCAATAGCCTTCCTCGTCGATGGTGGCCAGGTCGCCGGTGTGCATCCAGCCGTCGACCACGGCCTGGCGCGTGCGTTCCTCGTCGCCCCAGTAG
>JBJMWF010000379.1:0-6403 GCA_045810265.1 Vitreoscilla sp.
GGCGTCCGGCAATCTGGCGGCGGTCGACGCCCAGTTGGAGAGCACGCTCAACAACGCATCGAGCTGCACGGCCGACAACGAGTGCCACTCGGTGGCGGTCGGCGCCAAGGCCTGCGGCGGCCCGACCGAGTACCGCGCGTATTCGAGCAAGACGGTCAGCACCGCGAGCGTCGAGGCGCTGGCCCAGCACGAACGCGACCTGGCCGCAGAGGCGGCGCGCGCCTCGCACCAGGTGTCGACCTGCTACATGCTGGCCGACCCGGGTGCTCACTGCGAGAAGAACAAGTGCGCGACCGGGCCGGCAGGATGAGCTGACCGGCCGCCTGTCCACCGAAAGCCGCGACCCGCAAGGTTCGCGGCTTTTTTTGGTTCTTCGCCGATCTACGGGAGTGCTCAGCGGCAAAGAGAAGGCGGCGTTTGGGTCGAGTCACGCAGGGCGCCTCGACCACGACCTGCGGACCGAGGTGCCTGGCATGTTCTAGTTCGCGCTGCGATGTCAACGAGCGGGACCCCTTCTTCGCGGACGAGAACGTGCCTGGCGCCGATCTCGTCGGGGCCGGCGTCAGGCATCGCACCGAGTCGCCGGTCGCCGCTGGTCCGATGATGAGATCGGTCGCGGCGACTCGATGCGATGCCAGACACCTCCGGCACGGACCTGGCATGCCGACGATTTCGACCGATCTGTTCCCCGCAGATCGACGATGAACCTTTTTTTGCCTACAGCCGCTCGAGCGCGCGCAGGTAGGCCGGGTCGCGCATCAGGTCGTCCCAGGCCAGCGGCTCGGTCTGCGGCAGCAGGTCGATGCGACGCCGCTCCGCCGCACCGTCGGGCAGCCAGGCGCCGCTGGCGCGGGCCTGGACGAGGCCATCCAGCAGGTCGTCCAGCGGCTTGCCCTTGCCCACGCTCTGATTGCACAGCAGCACCAGGTCGCAGCCGGCGTTCATGGCCAGCACGGCCGCTTCGGCGTAGCCCAGCGTGCGGCCGGCCAGCGTGCGCGCGCCGGCCATGCTCAGGTCGTCGCTGAAGATCGCCCCGGTGAAACCGAGCCGGCTGCGCAGGATGTCCTGCAGCCACGTGTTGGAGAAGCCGGCGGGCTTGGCGTCGACGTCGGGATAGATCACGTGCGCCGGCATCACGCTGGCCAGCGAGGTCGACAACCATTCGTACGGCCGCGCGTCGTCGAGGAGGATCTCGCCGAGCGGCCGCGGGTCGACCGGCACGTCGACGTGGCTGTCGGCGGCGACATGGCCGTGGCCGGGGAAGTGCTTGCCGCAGTTGGCCATGCCGGCCTGGCGCATGCCCAGCATCAGGCTCTTGGCCAGCAGCGTGACGATGCGCGCGTCGCGATGGAACGAGCGATCGCCGATGACGGCGCTGTGGCCGAAGTGCAGGTCCAGCACCGGTGCGAAGCTCAGGTCGACGCCGCACGAGCGCAGCTCGGCAGCCATCACGAAGCCGGCCGCGGTCGCGGCGTCAGTGGCGGCCATCGCGCCGTCGCCCGCCGGACCGGCGCCGTCGTCCATCCAGCGCTTGCCGTACGAGTCCATCGGCGGCAGGTGCGTGAAACCATCGGTGCGAAAGCGCTGCACGCGGCCGCCTTCATGGTCGACGCATACCAGCAGGTCGGGCCGGATCGCCTTCATCTCGGCCACCAGCTCGGTGACCTGCCGTCGATTGACCCAGTTGCGGCCGAACAGGATCGCGCCGCCGGTCAGCGGATGGGCGAGGCGGCGTTTGTCGTCCGCGTTGAGCGTGGTGCCGGCGACGTCGAGGATCACGGGCGCGTGGTCGTCGAAACGCGCGTCGGGCAGGAGATCGAGCGGTTCGGTGAACTGCTCGACGATGCGGGCCTCGCCGGAGGGCTTGGGCGTCCTGGCGTTCTTCTTGATCTTGCTGGGCATCGGATTTCAGGGTTGGATTGCGCTGCCGGCGGTCTCGACTACCACGAAGGAGGCGACGTAGTCGGTCTCGTCGGTGACGGTCACGTGCGCGACCAGGTTGCGTTCGGTGAACCAGGCCGCCAGCTCGCCATGCAGGCGGATGAACGGCTTGCCCGAGCGCTCGTTGAGGATCTCGCAGCTGCGCCAGGTCATGGGCATGTGCAGCCCCATGCCGACCGCCTTGGAGAACGCCTCCTTGGCCGAGAAGCGCGTCGCCAGGAAGCGGATGCCGCGGCTGTCCACCTTGGCGCGCCGCGCATGGAACACCTTGAGCTCGTCGGGGCCGAGCACCTTCTCGGCGAAGCGATCGCCCTTGCGCGCGAGCGTGGCCGTGATGCGGCGCACGTCGCACAGGTCGGTGCCGATCCCATAGATCATCAGGAAACCTCCGCGCTGCGCGCTGCGGTCAGTTCGCCCTTCGGGCGGCCGTGCGGGCTCACGCAAGCGACTCCGCCGGCTCGGCCTCGACGATCGCGCGCAGATACCGATGGACCGTATCGGCCAGGCCGAATTCGAGCGCGTCGGCCACGAGCGCGTGGCCGATCGAGACTTCGTCGACACCCGGCACCGCGCGGATGAAGTCGGTCAGATTGGCCAGACTCAGGTCATGGCCGGCATTGACGCCCAGTCCGAGCGCGAGCGCGGCCTCGGCCGTTCGGGTGAACCTGGCCAGCACCTCGGCCTGGCGCGGCGTGCCGTGCGCGCTGGCATAGGTCTCGGTGTAGAGCTCGATGCGGTCGGCGCCGAGCGCGCGTACCCGGGCCATCGCCTCGGGAAGCGGATCCATGAACAGGCTCACGCGCACGCCCAGCGCATGGCACTCGTCGATCAGCGGACGCAGGCGCTCGGCGTCCTTGTCGACGTCCCAGCCGTGGTCGGAGGTGAACTGGTCCTCGCTGTCGGGCACGAAGGTGGCCTGGTGCGGACGCACCTCCCGGATGAAGCCCATCAGGTTCTGGAACGGGTTGCCTTCGATGTTGTACTCGGCCTGGGGCCACTGCTTCAACAGCGCCTGCAGCTCGTGCACGTCGGCTGCGCGGATGTGGCGCTCGTCGGGCCGCGGATGCACCGTGATGCCTTGCGCGCCCGCCTGCAGGCACAGCGTGGCCGCGCGCGCGACGCTCGGAACGCCCAGGTGGCGCGTGTTGCGCAGGTGGGCCACCTTGTTGACGTTGACCGACAGCGCGCAGCGGTGCGGGCGGACGATCTGTTCGGGGGCGACGAGCGGGTTCATGGCGAAGCTTTCCTGGTTCAGCGGGCACCAAGCAGTTGCCGGGCATCGCGCATCACGTCGCGCGTCCTGAGCGACGGCGAACCGAGATGATAGTGAACCAGCGCGCGCAGCACCGGCTTGAGGCGATCCAGCCGCGTCGCGCAGGCGACGTGCAGCGCGCCGAGGTTGTTGTCGCGCAGCGCGGCGTCGATCTCCAGCAGGTCGGCACCGGGCAAGCGGGCAGCCGCCAGCGCCGGGTCCGCGTCGACGATGCCGCGGTCACCGAGCCACTGGTAAGGCGCCTCAGGCTGCAGGCGTTGCTGCGTGGCCGTCACGCGGTCGAGCTCGGGCAGCAGGCCGATCGCCTTGAGCAGCACCAGCTCGAAGGCCCGCAGGCCGATCTGCTCGGCGAATTCGTCGGACGTGGCCAGGCTGCGCAGCGTCGCCGCATAGCCGTCGAACAGCATCGGATGCGCATCGCCGCGAGCGAGCAGCTTCATCAGCAGCTCGTTCAGGTAGAAGCCGGCGAACAGGCGGGCCGAGGGCAGCACGGGCGTGGCGTCCAGGCCAGCCCATTCGGCACTGCGCAGCGTGACCACATCGCCCTGCGCATCCTCGGCCTGCTTGCCGATCACCGCGGACAGCCGCTGGAACGGCAGCAGCACGCTGCGCATCTGCGAGTAAGGACGCTTCGCACCCTTGGCCGCCACGGTGACGCGGCCCTTGCTGCGCGTGAACAGGTCGAGGATCAGGCTGGTCTCGCTCCAGTCGTAGCGATGGAGCACGTAGGCGTCGAGTGGCGCGGTGACGCGGCGGGCCGTTGCCACTACTCGTAGCCGTACGAGCGCAGATGTTCTTCGGAGTCGGCCCAGCCCGAGCGAACCTTCACCCACACCTCGAGGAACACCTTGGCCTCGAGCAGGCGCTCGAGCTCCTGGCGCGACTCGGAGGCGATGCGCTTGAGCTGCATCCCCTTGGCGCCGATCACCATGCCCTTGTGCGCGTCCCGCTCGACGATGATGGTGGCGGCGATGCGGCGCATCGTGCCTTCCTCGGCGAACTGGTCGATCACCACGGTCACGTTATAGGGCAGCTCGTCGCCGGTCAGGCGGAACAGCTTCTCGCGGATCACCTCGCTGACCAGGAAGCGCTCGCTGCGGTCCGTGAGCATCTCCGCGTCGTAGAACCACGGCTGCTCGGGCAGGTAGGGCTTGAGCACGCCCAGCAGGCGCTCGATGTCGCTGGTCGAATACGCCGACATCGGGAAGAACTCGGCGAACGAGAACTTGTCCTGCATCGACTTGAGCCAGGGCAACAGGTCGCTGCGGCGCTGCACCTGGTCGAGCTTGTTGGGGATCAGGATGACCGGCTTGCCCTTGGGCATCAGCTGCAGCGCCTTGGCGTCGTCCGCGCCGAACTTGCCGGCCTCGACCATGAACAGGACGATGTCGACGTCCGTCAGCACCGACACCACGGTCTTGTTGAGCGACTTGTTCAGCGCGGCCGAGTGCTTGGTCTGGTAGCCGGGCGTGTCCACGAACACGAACTGGGCCGGACCCTCGCTGCGCACGCCGGTGATGCGGTGCCGCGTGGTCTGCGCCTTGTTGGACGTGATGCTGATCTTCTGCCCGACCAGTGCGTTCAGCAGCGTCGACTTGCCGACGTTGGGGCGGCCGACAATGGCCACCAGCCCGCAGCGCTTCTTCTGGCCGTGCTCGTCCACGGCGGCCGACAGCATGGCGGCGATCGCCGCCTCGCTCAGCGGCGTCTCGATCATGTCGTCGTCGCCATCGTCGGCGAAGTCTTCCGGCAGCGCGTCGGAATCATCCTCGCCCTGCGGCGACTCGTCCTCCGGGAGCTCGTCGGACGCGTCGTGGGGAGGTTTGATTTCAGGCACCAGGATTTCCTTTGCGGGTCGGCACGTCGAGTTCGCCGGCCTTGATTCGATCGAGCAGTTGCTGGGCGGACGCCTGCTCGGCGGCCCGCCGCGAACGGCCCTCGCCGGTGGCGCGCCACCGCAAGGACGGGACGTCGCACTCGACCTCGAAGGTCTGCGCATGCGCCTGGCCGTGCGTGGCCGAGATGCGGTAGGCCGGCACCGGGACATGGCGCGCCTGCAGCCATTCCTGCAGCTCGGTCTTGGCGTCCTTGCGCCAGTTGTCGGTGGTGGTCGACATGATGGTCTCGCCGAACAGCCGCTTGACCAGCGCCTGCGCCGCCTCGAAACCGCCGTCGATGCTGACGGCGCCGATCAGGGCTTCGACCGCATCGGCCAGGATCGACGGCCGTGCCGCGCCGCCACCCCGGGCCTCGCCTTCGGACAGCTTCAACGCGTCCGGCAGGCCGAGCACCAGCGCGACCTTGTGCAGGCTGTCCTCGCGCACGAGGTGGGCGCGCACGCGCGTCAGATCACCCTCGTCGGAGCCGGAGAAGCGATCGAACAACAGACGCGAGACGGCCAGGTTCAGCACCGCATCGCCCAGGAATTCGAGACGCTCGTTGTGGTCGGCGCCGAAGCTGCGGTGCGTGAGGGCGCGCTCGAACAGCGCGCGCTCGGCGAACTGGTAGCCGAGCCGTTGCTCGACCAGCGCCGCCCCGCGGGCGGGCGTTGACGACGCGTTGCCGGACATGTTCAGCCTCAGGGTCCTTTGATGCCGCCGGAGCTGGCGGAACCCGAATACTTCATCAGGATGAATACCATGGGTTCGAAGATCGGTACTTCCACGTTATAGGCAAACGACGTGCGGAAGCCGCCCGTGTCGCTGAGCGGCTGGATATTCAGATCCTTGGACGAGATGGTCTTGATCGAGAACTCCACCGCCGAAGTCCTTTCGAAGGCCTCACGAATCTCGGACGGGCTCGATGGGGAGGTGCTCATGATGTGCGTGACCGTCTTGCGGATGGTCAGGTACTCGTTGAGTGACGGGAACACGCGCAGGCCGACCAGCAACAGGGCGCCGAACATGACGGCCAGGAACAGCATCGTGAGGATGGACGCGCCGCGCTGGCGGGCGGATGGCCGGGACCGAATCATGAGGTTTGCCTTGGTTCAACGCGCCGGCGTTGCAGCCGGCGCCGGGGTCAATGGAACGAGCCGATGCGACTCAGATCGTTGAAGTTCATCCACACGAAGAACGCGCGTCCGACGATGTTCTCGTCGGGCACGAAGCCCCAGTAGCGCGAATCCTGCGAGTCGTCTCGATGGTCGCCCATCATGAAGTAGCTGTTCGGCGGCACGTGGCAGACGAC
>JBJMWF010000380.1:0-5964 GCA_045810265.1 Vitreoscilla sp.
CTCCTGTTCTCGTTCTTCAACATCGACCGCGTGTTCGACTTCCTGCTGTCCATCGGCATGCGGCCGCTGGTGGAGCTGTCGTTCATGCCGGCCACGCTGTCCTCGGACGGCAACAGCGTCTTCCACTACCGCGCCAACGTGACGCCGCCGCGGCGGATGAAAGACTGGCGGCTGCTGATGACGAAGCTGGTTGGCCACTGGGTGGAGCGCTATGGCATCGACGAGGTGGCGCAGTGGCCGCTGGAGGTCTGGAACGAGCCGAACCTGGTGGCGTTCTGGACCGGCGGGCAGGCCAGGTACTTCGAGCTGTTCAGGGCGACCTGGACCGCCGTCAAGGCCATCTCGCCGCGGCTACAGGTGGGCGGCCCTGCCACTGCGGCCAATGCGTGGCTGAAGGAGTTCGGCGCGTTCTGCGCCGCAAACGGCTGCCCGCCGGATTTCGTCAGCACGCACTACTACCCGACGGACGCCTTCGGCTCGGTCGATACCGACACGCTCTCCCAGCTGGCCGACGCGCCCATGGGCGTGATGCATGACCGCGCGCGCGAGGCGCGGGCGGCCGCGGGCGCGAAGCCGCTGTACTACACCGAGTGGAACATCACGTCGAACCCGCGCGACTCCATGCACGACGGCCCGTTCTGCGCCGCCCTGGCCACGCATTTCGCGCTGAGCGTCGACGACCTGGTCGACGGCTTCAGCTGGTGGGCCTTCACCGACATCTTCGAGGAGAACTACTTCCCCAGCATCCCGTACCACGGCGGCTTCGGCCTGCTCAACCTGTACGGCGTGCCCAAGCCGGTTTACCGGGGCTTCCAGATGATGGCCCAGCTCGGCACGCGGCGCTGGGTCGTGCCGGAGTCCCATCCGACCGTGCGCCTGCACGTGGGCGCGCCCGATGACGACAGCGCGACGAGCGTGCTGCTGCTCAACGTCGCCATGCCGCGCCACCCCGTCGCCACCGAAGTGGTCAGCGTGCAGCTGCAAGGCCTGGCTGGCCGCCGCCCCCGCGCCGCCGTGGTTTCGCGCATCGATGACACCCACGCGAATCCGCAGGCCGAGTGGCTGCGCCTGGGCAGCCCCGAGTATCCGCATCCGCATCAGGTGGACGCGCTGGAGATGGCGTCCACCGTTGCGCCCGAGCGCATCGAGATCGCGGGCGACGGCGACGGCGCCAGCGCCAGCTTCACGCTGCCGCTGCCGCCCAACGCGATGGCGCTGGTGCGCATCGAGTGGGAGGCCCGCTGATGGAGGCGCCGCGCGACATGGGTGTCCAGCCGGAGGTGGCCAAGCACGCGGTGCTGCACGGCTTCACGCATCGCGAGGCGATCGCGCGCGACCAGATGCTGACCGACCTGCAGCGCGAGTCCTTCGGCTACTTCGTGCACGAGGTCGAGGAGGCCAACGGCCTGGTGATGGACAAGACCGCGCCGGACTGGCCCGCGAGCATCGCCGCGGTGGGCATGGCGCTGACCTGCTATCCGGTGGGCGTGCAGCGCGGACTGATGACGCGCGCCCAGGCCCTGCAGCGCACGCTGGTGACGCTGCGCTTCCTGTTCGCGGCCGAGCAGGGCGAGTCGCCGACGGCGGCCGGCCATCGCGGCTTCTTCTATCACTTCCTGGACATGCGCAGCGGCCGCCGCGTCTGGAACTGCGAGCTCTCCAGCATCGACACCGCGCTGCTGATGGCCGGCGTGCTGGCCGCGGCCGCCTACTTCGCCGGGTCGTCCGACGACGAGGCCGAAGTGCGCCGGCTCGCCACCGCGCTGTACGAGCGCGTCGAGTGGGACTGGCTGGTCGGCGAGCGAGGCACGATCTGCCACGGTTGGCGTCCGGAGACCGGCAAGCTCCCGTGGCACTGGGAAGGTTACGACGAGGCGCTGATCCTGTACCTGCTGGCCCTCGGCTCGCCGACGCACCCGATCCCCGCGGCGTCCTACGAGGCCTGGTGCTCGACCTACCAATGGCGGGAGGTCGAGGGCATCGCGTACCTGCACGCCGGCCCGCTGTTCATCCACCAGATGTCGCACCTGTGGGTGGATTTCCGCGGCCTGCAGGACGAGTTCATGCGTGCGCACGGCAGCGACTACTTCCTCAACAGCCGCGCCGGCGCGCAGGTGCAGCAGCGCTATGCGATACGCAATCCGCGCCGCCACGCGATGTACGGCGAGTTCTGCTGGGGCATCACGGCCAGCGACGGCCCGGGCAACCTGCGCTGGCAAGGCAGCGGCGAGCCGCCGTTCTACGACTACGTCGCCCGCGGCGTGCCCGACGGCCCCGACGACGGCACGCTGGCGCCGTGGGCGGTCGTCGCGTCGCTGCCGTTCGCGCCCGAGATCGTGTTGCCGACGATCGCCAACTACCGCCACGTCCAGCTGCACGTGGCCAATCCGTACGGCTTCAAGGCTTCGTTCAATCCCAGCTATCCGGGCGATCGCCGGCACCCGATCGGCTGGGTCTCGCCCTACCACTTCGGCATCAACGAAGGCCCGACGGTCGTGATGATCGAGAACTTCCGCAGCCAGATGCCGTGGAAGATGATGCGGGCCAGCGCGCCGCTGGTGGCGGGCCTGCGCCGCGCCGGCTTCACCGGGGGCTGGCTGGACGCCATTGCGCATGGCGACGAGTGCGCGCCCGCCCTGGACATGCCGGCGCCCGAACCGTTCGATCCGCCGACGCCGCCCGACCGGTCGGCGCTCTCGCAAAGCGCCCCGCCGCCAGGAAATCCAACATGAACGTTTCACTCGCGGGCCGGCGCGCCCTGGTCACCGGCGCGAACTCCGGCATCGGCCAGGCGATCGCGCTGGCCTTCGCCGATGCCGGCGCCGACGTGGCCGTCAACCACGTGAGCCATCCCGAAGCGGCCGACGCGGTCGTCGGCCAGATCGTGGCCAAGGGCCGGCGCGCACTCGCGCTCCGGGCCGACGTGTCGAACGAGGCGCAGGTCGACGCGATGTTCGCGCAGATGGACGCGCACTGGGGCGGCATCGACCTGCTCGTCAACTGCGCCGGCATCGACGGCGTGCGCGCGCTGGCGCAGGACGCGAAGATGGCGGACTGGCGCCGCGTCGTCGAGGTCAACCTGTTCGGCGCCTTCGACTGCGCGCGCCATGCGCTCGCCCGCATGCTGCCGCAAGGCCGCGGCGTGATCCTCAACATCAGCTCGGTGCACGAGGTGATCGCGTGGTCGGGTTATAGCGCGTACACGGCCAGCAAGGCCGGACTCGCGATGATGACCAAGACGCTGGCCCAGGAGGCGGCACCGCATGGCGTGCGCGTGCTGGCGCTCGGGCCGGGCGCGATCCAGACGCCGATCAACCAGTCGGTGTGGGCCGACCCGGCGGCCGCCGCGGACCTGCTCACCAAGATCCCGCTGGGCCGCATGGGCCGCACCGACGAGGTCGCGGCCATGGCCGTGGTGCTGTGCTCCGACGTCGCGAGCTACGTCACCGGCAGCACCGTCATGGTGGACGGCGCGATGACCGACTATCCGGAGTTCGCGCGCGGCGGTTGAACGTCGGCACGCCCTGTCGCGACGAGAAAATCCGCGATCAGCCGCACGACGAGATCGGGCTGCTCGCGATACGGCACGTGGCCGACGCCGGGCAGCATCTCGAGACTGGCGGGGCCACTCACGCCGTCGACGATGCGCTTCGGATGAGCCGCGCTGCCGTACTCGTCCTGCGCCCCATGGATGGCCAGCACCGGACACGCCACGCGCGGCAACGCGGCGGCCAGCGACCACGTCGCGAACGCCGGATCCAGCCACTGGCCGAGCCAGGCATCGAGCGCCCACGATGCCTGGCTGCCGTGGTACTTGGCCAGCCGCTCCACCTGGCGCGGATCCTCGAACTGCGCCTGCGCCACGCGCAGGCCGGCGATGGTGCGGTCCTCGACGAAGGCCTGCGCGGACATCGTCACCAGCGCCTCGCAGTCGGCGCCCGCGTGCGCCGCGATCTCCACCGCCATGCCACCACCGACGCTGTGGCCGACGACGGCGAAACGGCCGATGTCCAGCTGCTCGCGCAGCGTTGGAAAGAAGGCGACCGCCTCCTCGGCGATGAAGTCCTTCGAGGGCCGGCCGGTGCGCGCGTCGGCGCGTCCGAAGCCCAGGCGGTCGTAGGCGACCACGCGCCGCCGGGTGGCGGTGGCCAGCAGCGCCGGAAAGTCACGCCAGAGTTCGACGCAGCCCAGCGAATCGTGCAGCAGCACGACAGGCGCGCCGGCCGCGTCGGCGCCCTCGGGGCACCACTGCCGCGCGAACAGGCGGCCGCGCGGATGGACGATCCAGTGGTCGGTCGTGACGATGCCGGCGGTCATCGAAGCGACTCGTAGACCAGGATGGCCGCGGCCAGGTCCTCCAGCGCCGTGCCGACCGACTTGAAGACCGTGCGTGCAGAGGGCTCTCGCGGCAGGCTGGGCGCCGCGGCGAGATCGGCCAGGCTGCCGCGCACATCCTCGCGCCGCAGCACGCCGGACTCGATCGGATGCAGCAGGTCGCCGGCCTTGGCGAGCGCGTCGGCGGTGTCGATCCAGACCTGGGCGCCCGCGAAGCAGGCGTCGTCGGCCTCGCGCATCGCGGGCGTGAAGCCGCCGATCAGGTCGAGGTGGCTGCCTGGCGCGAGCCAGTCGCCCTCGATCAGCGGCTCGGCCGCGAGCGTGGCGCAGCTGACGATGTCGGCCGTGGCCGCAGCGGCGGCGAGGTCGGTCACGACGCGCGCCGGATAGCCGTCGGCGGCCAGGCGGATGACCAGGCGCAGGGCGGCCTGCGGATCGCGGCTCCAGACCATCACGTCGTCGATGGCCCGCACCGCCCGGTAGGCCGGCGCCAGCAGCCCGCCGACGCGGCCGGCGCCGACGATCAGCTGGCGCCGCGCATCCGCACGCGCCAGGCGCGAGGCCGCCAGCGCCGAGGCCGCGGCCGTGCGGCGCGCCGTGATCTCGCCGCCGTCGATCAGCGCCAGCGGCGCGCCGGTGGCGGCATCGAACAGCTGGTAGGTGGCGAACAGGCCGGGCAGCCCGAGCGCCGCATTGCCGGGCGCGACGTTGACCACCTTCAGGCCGAAATAGCGGCCCGGCAACCAGGCTGGCATCAGCAGGCTGGTCAGCGCATCGCCGACCGCGTGCACGTGACGCGCGGGCGTGTCGCAGCCGGCGACGAACAGGCGCTCGAGCGCGTCGATCAGCGCGGGAAATTGGAGCGCCCCCGCGGTGGCCGCGGCGTCGAACTGCTTCATGGCAATCGGCGGCGGCATCGTCGGGTGGAGGGGCGGGGTTCCTGGCATGTGCGCTCAGTTTGCCTGACGGAAGAAACCGGCGCGATCACGCCATCTCGACATGCCACCACGCCGGCAGCAGCCGCCGCACTTCGGCGCGCCGGAAGCGGTCGTCGATCAGGAAGACGACGCCTTCGTCGGTGGTCGTGCGGATCACGCGGCCCGCCGCCTGCACCACCTTCTGCAGGCCGGGAAACAGATAGGTGTAGTCGTGCCCGGCGCCGAACAGCGTCTCCAGCCGCGCCTTCATCTGCTCGTTGACCGGATTGACCTGCGGCAACCCCAGCGTGGCGATGAAGGCGCCGATCAGGCGTTCGCCGGGCAGGTCGACGGCCTCCGCGAACGCGCCGCCCAGCACGGCGAAGCCGATGCCGCGGCCGCCGGCATGGAAGCGCGCGAGGAAGTCGTTGCGCGCGCCTTCGGTCATCTGGCGCGCCTGCGTCCACACGGGTACCTCGGGGTGCAGTGCCTGGAACAGGTCGGCCACCTGCTGCAGGTAGTCGAAGCTGCTGAAGAAGGCGAGGTAGTTTCCGGGCGCCTGCGTGAACTGGCGCGCCATCAGCTCGACGATGGGCGCCAGCGACGCGGGTCGGTGCGCGAAGCGCGTGGACAGCGGCGCCACCTGCACGCGCAGCTGCGACGCTTCGAACGGCGACTCCACGTCGACCCAGGCGACGTCCGGCGGCAGGCC
>JBJMWF010000381.1:0-2941 GCA_045810265.1 Vitreoscilla sp.
GGTGGTGGCTATAGCTCAGTTGGTAGAGTCCCAGATTGTGATTCTGGTTGTCGTGGGTTCGAGTCCCATTAGCCACCCCAAAAAACACCAGGCCTCGTGAATCCTTGATCTTCAAGGGCTCCGGGGCCTTCCTGTTTCTGCATGAGCATCGCGCTGGGGTACCGGCGTTTCGGGCCATCAGTGCCTGGCCTGCGGAACTGGACGCGGTGGCGTGCAACCGAGCGCTAGATCCGAGTCAGCATCCAACCGCCCAAGGCGCTGAGCAGCACCACCACGAGCGGCGAGATCCGGGCCTGCACCAGCAATCCGAATGCGGCCAATGCGAGGCCGAAATCGGCGCGCGAGTGGATGGCCGTCGTCCAGACCGGGTCGTACAGCGCGGACAGCAGGATGCCCACGACCCCTGCGTTGACGCCGGCCATCGCGGCACGCATCGGGGCATGCCGTCGCAGCTCGTCCCAGAAAGGGAGCGTGCCGACGACCAGCAGGTAGGCCGGAGCGAAGATCACGACCAAAAACACCAGGCCGCCGAGCCAGCCATGAAGCGGCGTCGACATCGCGGTTCCGAGGTAGGCCGCGAACGTGAACAAGGGGCCGGGCACGGCCTGGGCGGCGCCGTAGCCGGCGAGGAAGTCGGCGTCGTTCATGGCGCCTGACGGCACGACGACGGACTGCAGCAATGGGAGCACGACATGCCCGCCGCCGAACACGAGCGCGCCGGCCCGCGCGAAGCCGTACAGGAGCGCGGGCAGCGCCCCGCTCCCTTGCCAGGCGAACAGGCCCGCCAGCAGCGCGACGAACGCCGCGAGCCAGACGCCGCCCGCTGCGCGCGAGACGCCGGGCAACCGCTGTTCGTCGGGGACCGGGTCGGCAGCTTTCAAGGTCCACAGGCCGACCGCCGCCGAGACCATGATCGCGCCGATCTGCCCGATGGCGCTCGGAAGCACCAGCGTCAACAGCGCCGCGGCGATGGCCAGCGCCGCGCGCGGTCGATCCGGACACAAGGACTTCGCCATTCCCCAGACCGCCTGCGCGACCACCGCAACCGCGACCACTTTCAACCCGTGCACGATGCCTGATTGAGCGAGCGCCGCGACGTGCGAGATGCCGTAGCCGAACGCGATCAGCAGCAGCGCCGATGGCATCGTGAATCCGAGCCAGGCAGCGATCGAGCCTGGCCAGCCCGCGCGCAACAGTCCAATCGCGATGCCCAGCTGGCTGCTGGACGGCCCCGGCAGGAACTGGCACAGCGCGACGACGTCGCTGAAGGACGCGTCGCTGAGCCATCGACGCCGCTCGACGAACTCGGCGCGAAAGTAGCCGATATGCGCCGCAGGACCGCCGAAGCTTGTCAGCCCCAGCCGCAGGAAAGCGAGGAAGACGGTCCAGGCGGATGACGCGGAGCGAGATGTCGTTGCGGGCGATTGCATCCGATGGGCGGGTAGCGGCTCGATGGCCGTCGCGGCGAATCGTACGGCAAGCGAACTGGCGTTCGATGACTTGCCGTCGCCATCGCGCGCCGCAACGGCGCTCGTGCATCCAAGGGTTCGCACTGAAGTAATTTGCTCATATTGCGCCGCGCCCGCGGCCCGCCGTATTGTCCGGACGTTCCAGAACGAAACGCAATGGCGGGCCAGCGAGGGTACCGACCATGAAAGGAGACAACATGATCGGACTGCGGTGGCGGGCCAGAGTGATGGCCGCCGTCCTTGCCTGCGCGATGCTTCCTGCGCACGCGGAGATCCTTGTCGGACAGGTGGCGCCGCTCTCGGGCGTGCTCGCCACCACCGGCCAGCAGATGATGCTGGGCGGGCGGGTGGTGTTCGATGCCGTCAACGCCGAAGGCGGCATCAACGGCGAGAGGATCAAGGTGCTGACGGCCGACGACGGCTACGAGGTCGACAAGACGCTGCGCCTGACGCGCGACATGGTCGCCAACCCCAAGGTCGTCGCCTTGTTCGGCTTCGCGGGCACTGCCAACATCGCGGCCCTGCTGCGCGAGAAGGTGCTGGAGAACGCGGGCATTCCGCTGGTCGCGCCCTACACCGGCGGCGAGCCTCTGCGCAGCCCGTACAACCCGTGGATATTCCACGTGCGGGCAGGCTACTCGGACGAGACCGAGAACATGGTGGCCCAGCTGGTCGCGCAGGGCGAGAGCCGGATCGCGGTGATCTACCAGAACGATGCCTTCGGGCAGAGTGGCTTGGCGGGCGTCAAGGGTGCGCTCGAACGACGCCACATGCAGCTGGCCTGCGCCGCTTCCTACGAGCGCAACACGACGGAGGTGGGGACGGCGGTCAGGACGACGCTCGCGGCGCAGCCGCAGGCGGTGATTCTGATCGCGGTCAACAAGCCGGCCGCCGCCTTCATCGCGGCGTATCGCGCCGCAGGCGGCGGCGGGCAGTTGCTCAGCATCTCGGTGGTCGACCCGGCCGAGCTCGTGCGCCTCGGGGGCATCGCGGCGGTGCATGGGCTGGGCATCACGCAGGTCGTGCCGTTCCCGTATCAACCGCAGACCGCCGCGGTGCGCGAGTTCCAGAGCGCGATGGCCCGTTACGCGCCCGGACACGAGATCAACTACACCAACTTCGAGGAGTTCCTCGGCGCCAAGGTGCTGGTCGAAGGCCTGCGCCGCGCCGGTCCGCATCCGGATCGCGCGCGGCTGATCGCGGCACTGGAGTCGCTGAACCCGTACGACCTCGGCGGCCTGCGCGTGAGCTTCGGCCCGCACAACCGCCTCGGCTCGCGTTTCGTCGATCTGACGGTGATTGGCGAAACGGGCAAGCTGCTCAAGTGACGACGAGGCAGGGCACTCAGAACGAGTAGCTCAGTCCGGCCGACCCGGTCCAGCGCGGCGCCAGCTGGTAGCCCACCAGGTGGCTGGCCACCGGCACCTGCACGAAGGCGAAGGCCTGCACGTGGTCGGACAGCACGCCGGTCA
>JBJMWF010000382.1:0-14186 GCA_045810265.1 Vitreoscilla sp.
ATCGTGCGCGAAGGCATGAAGTACGTGGCCGCCGGCATGAACCCGATGGACCTGAAGCGCGGCATCGACAAGGCCGTCACGGCCCTCGTCGAGGAGCTGAAGAAGGCCACGAAGCCCACGACCACGAGCAAGGAAATCGCCCAGGTCGGCACGATCTCGGCCAACTCCGACGACTCGATCGGCAAGATCATCGCCGACGCGATGGACAAGGTCGGCAAGGAAGGCGTCATCACCGTCGAAGACGGCAAGAGCCTGAACAACGAGCTCGACGTCGTCGAAGGCATGCAGTTCGACCGCGGCTACCTGTCGCCCTACTTCATCAACAATCCCGAGAAGCAGGTCGCGCTGCTCGAGAACCCGTTCGTGCTGCTGTTCGACAAGAAGATCAGCAACATCCGTGACCTGCTCCCGACGCTCGAAGGCGTGGCGAAGGCCGGCCGGCCGCTGCTGATCATCGCCGAGGAAGTCGAAGGCGAAGCGCTGGCGACCCTGGTCGTCAACACGATCCGCGGCATCCTGAAGGTCGTCGCCGTCAAGGCGCCGGGCTTCGGCGATCGTCGCAAGGCCATGCTGGAAGACATCGCCATCCTGACCGGCGGCAAGGTCATCGCCGAGGAAGTCGGCCTGACGCTGGACAAGGTCACGCTGGCCGACCTGGGCCAGGCCAAGCGCGTCGAAGTGGGCAAGGAAAACACGACGATCATCGATGGCAACGGCGCTGCCGGCGACATCGAAGCGCGCGTCAAGCAGATCCGCATCCAGATCGAGGAAGCCACCAGCGACTACGACCGCGAGAAGCTGCAAGAGCGCGTGGCCAAGCTGGCCGGCGGCGTTGCGCTGATCAAGGTCGGCGCCGCGACCGAAGTCGAGATGAAGGAAAAGAAGGCTCGCGTCGAAGACGCGCTGCACGCCACGCGCGCAGCCGTCGAAGAAGGCATCGTGGCCGGTGGTGGCGTCGCGCTGCTGCGCGCCCGCCAAGGCATCGGCGAGCTCAAGGGCGACAACGCCGACCAGGACGCCGGCATCAAGCTGGTGCTCAAGGCCGTCGAATCGCCGCTGCGCGAGATCGTCTTCAACGCCGGCGACGAAGCCAGCGTGGTCGTTGCCGCCGTCCTGGCCGGCAAGGGCAACTACGGCTACAACGCGGCCAACGGCACCTATGGCGACATGATCGACATGGGCATCCTGGATCCGACCAAGGTCACCCGCACCGCGCTGCAGAACGCCGCTTCGGTTGCGTCGCTGATGCTGACGACCGAGTGCATGGTCTCCGAGACGCCGAAGGATGACGCTCCCTCGATGGGCGGCGGCGGCATGGGTGGCATGGGCGGCATGGGCGGCATGGACATGTGATGTCCGCGCCCGGGGCGCCGCGAGGCGGCCCGGGGCCCTGTCCTCGCGACACGCAAGCAAGAAGGGACTGCCTCGGCAGTCCCCTTTTTTTTGGCTCATCGCCGACCTGCGGGGAGCCGCTTGTTCGAGGTCGTCGACACGCCGGGTCGATGCTGGAGGTGTCTGGCATCGCATCGAGTCGCTGCGACCGACGCCACCAATGGACCAAAGCCGGCCGGCGACTTGGTGCGGTGCCAGACGCCGGCCCGACGGGATCGGCGCCAGGCACGTTCCCGTCCGCGAAGAAGGGGTCTCGGTCGCTGGCATCGCAGCGCGGACGAGAGCATGCCAGGCACCTCGCTCTGCAGCTCACGGCGGGACGGCGCGGCTTCAGCGAAGCACCCCCGCTTTGCTTGTCGCTGAGCTTCGCCGCGAATTGGCGAAGAACCTTTTCTTGTCTGCATGGCAGGGGTGGATCCTGCGACTGCGCGCAGGATGACCGGTGGCGCTCTCAGGCGGCTTCGTCGACGCCGCCGCCGTCATCGAGCGGCGCGCCACCCTCGCCTTCCGGCATCGGCGGCACCTCGAAGTGCACGCGTTCGGGCATCGCCTTCTTCCACGCCATCATCTGCTCGGCGACGTCTTCCACGCCGACGCGGCGCATCGAGGAGAACAGCGTGACGGCGATGTCCGAGGCCTCGGTCGTGAAGTCGGCCAGCACCGCGCTGGCGGCCTCGACGGCCAGGCCCTGGTCGCGCTGGCCAAGCTTGTCGCACTTGGTCAGCAGCACCAGCAGCTTGACCTCGCCGGTCTTGACGCGCTGGGCGATGAACTCCATCAGCTGCAGGTCCAGCGGCGTGAAGCCGTGGCGGCTGTCCACCATCAGCACCACGCCCATCAGCGCGCGCCGCACCTCGAGGTAATCGGCCATCACCTTCTGCCACACCAGCTTCTTGCCACGCGCGACCGCGGCGTAGCCGTAGCCTGGCAGGTCGGCGAAGAAGGCGTCGGGGGCCTCGCGCGGGCCCAGCGTGAACAGGTTGATCAGCTGCGTGCGGCCCGGCGTCTTGGAGGCGAATGCGAGTTGGCGCTGCTGCGCCAGCGTGTTGATGGCCGACGACTTGCCGGCATTGCTGCGGCCGACGAAGGCGATCTCGGGCATGTCGCCCTGGGGCAGTTGCGAGATCTTGCTGGCCGAGGTCAGGAACTTGGCGGTGTGCAGCCAACCCAGGCCCTCCTTGGCCTGGCTGGACACCACCACCGGCTTCTTGTAGACGGGAGCCGGCACGGCGCGAGGGGGGGAGGGTTTGCGCGTACGCTTAGCTTCGGTCATGGTGCATTGTAAAATCGTTGGGTTTGCTCCATCCAAAAGCCTCTCCTGAAGGGTTCGCCGAGATGAAGTCCCTGTACGTTGTTGCACTGGCGACCCTGTTCGCCGTTTCCGCGATGGCCGACGAAGCGAAGGGCCCGGCCAAGCCGGACCTCGCCAAGGGCGGCACCATCTCGGCCACCGTCTGCGCCGCCTGCCACACGGCGGACGGCTCGCGCGGCATCCCGACCAACCCGATCCTGCAGGGGCAGCACCCGGACTACATCGTCAAGCAACTGGCGGAGTTCAAGTCCGGCAAGCGCGACAACGCCATCATGAAGCCGATGGCGTCCACGCTGTCGGAGGACGACATGCGCAACGTCGCCGCGTTCTATGCGTCCAAGGCGGCCAAGCCGGGGCGGTCGAAGAACCCGGCCACGGTCGCCCTGGGCGAGAAGATCTGGCGCGGCGGCATCGCCGAGAAGGCCGTGCCCGCGTGCGCCGGCTGCCACGGCCCGGCCGGCGCGGGCGTTCCGGCGCAGTACGCGCGCCTGGGCGGCCAGCACGCCGAATACGTGAGCGCCGAACTGACGCTGTTCCGTTCCGGCAAGCGCGCCAACAGCCCGCAGATGACCACCATCGCCGCGCGCATGAGCGATGCCGAGATCGCCGCGGTCTCCGACTACGTCGAAGGCCTGAACGCCGGCAAGTGAGCCATCGGGCGCGGCGCCCGTCGCGTGAACTGATGCGCAGCCCGGGCGCAAACGCGCGCCCGGCCGGGCGGCCACGCCGCTATCATCGGCCGATGCCCTTCATCCGCCGCAACGCCTCGGGCGCCATCGACAGCCTGCATCGCCGCGACGAGGGCGGTGCGGAGTTCCTGCCCGACGATCATCCCGACGTGCGCGCCTTCCTGGGCGCCCCGGCGCCGGCCGTCAGTGCCGACGGCTTCGCCTCGCTCGATGCCGACTTCATCCGCGTGATCGAGGACGTGATCGACACGCTGATCTCCAGGAACGTCATCAACATCACCGACTTGCCCGTCGAGGCGCAGACCAAGCTGTTCGGCCGCAAGGGCTATCGCGAGCGCGCCACCAAGGATGCGCTCAAGCTGTTCGGCGACGACGACGGGCGTCCGATCTAGCCTTGGTCGGCCGCGTCGGCATCGAGGTCGACGCCCAGTTCCTTGCCCAGCCGCGCCACCTGCGCGCGCAAGCGCTCCAGCTCGGCTTTCATGCGCAGCTGCTCGGCGCGCAGCGCCGCGACCTCCGACATCCCGAGCGCCGAGTCGGCCAGCGGCGAGCCCGGGCCGCCGTGCGGCGCCGCGGGCGCGGCGTCGGCCACCGGGCCCGAGACCAGGTGCGCCCAGCGCGACTCGCGGGCGCCCGGCGCGCGCGTGAGCTTGACGACGAACGGCGGCTCGTGCGTGGCCATCTCGTCGAGGAAGCCCTCCACCGACGAGATGTCGGCGAAGCGGTGCAGGCGCTCGGTGTTCAGCCGCAGCTCCGCGGCGGTCTGCGGGCCGCGCAGCATCAGCATCGCCAGCAGCGCCACGCTCTGCCCCGGCAGCTTCAGCACGCGCGCCACGTTGTGCTCGAAGCGCGGCACGCGGCTGCCGGAGCCCTCGAGGACGAGGTGCAGCGATTTCAGCGTGTCGAGCGCCGCCAGCACGTCGCCCTCGCTCGCGTTGATCACCGGATCGCGTGCGGTCTTCTGGTTGCAGCCCAGCGTCAGCGCGTTCAGGCTCAGCGGATAGCTGTCGGGCACGGTGTGCTGCTTTTCGACGAGCACGCCGAGGATGCGGGTCTCCAGGAGCGATAGCGTGGGCAGCGTCATGGCAGTTTGCGGCGGGCAGCGAGAGGAGCGTGCCAGTATCGCTCGCGCAGTCGCGCTGAGCCGGCAGCATGAAAAATGCCCCGCGGGCCAAGGCCGGCGGGGCACGAAGGGACGACGTCTTGGCGTCGCCGCGTTGTGCTTACTTCGTCAGGTCCAGGGCGTTGGTCAGGTCGCCCATCACCGGGGCGCCGTTGGCCTTGAGCGCGGTGTCGCGAGCCGACAGGCCCGGCAGCGCGGTCAGGCCGAAGCGGCGCGTGATCAGGCGCAGCACCGACGCGGTGTCGTACTGCGTGTGGTCGACCGTGCCGGCCTTGGAGTACGGCGAGATGATGAGCGCCGGAATGCGGGTACCCGGGCCGACCTTGTCACCCTTGGGCGGAGCGACGTGGTCCCACTGGCCGCCGTTCTCGTCATAGGTGATCACGATGACCATGTTCTTCCACTGCGGGCTGGCCTGCAGCTTGGCGACGAGGTCGGCGATCTTCTGGTCGGCGTTGGTAATGTTGGCGTAGCCCGGGTGCTGGTTGTACAGGCCTTCCGGCTTGTAGAACGCCACCGGCGGCAGCGTGCCGGCCGCGGCGTCGGCCACCAGGTCCGTGTAGTCCTTCATGTGGTTCGCGCGGTCGGTCGCGTGCGTCACCGGGTCCATGTTGGCGTAGTAGTTGAACGGCTGATGGTGCGGCTGGAAGTCGACGGCCGCGGTGCTGGCCACGCCGTTGGTGTCGCCGGCGTAGATCACGTTGCGCTTGGCGCTGGAGGCCTGCATGCCGTCCTGGATCGCCGCGTTCCACGAGCCCGCGTACCACTTCCAGTTGACGCTGGCGGCGGTCAGCTGGTCGCCGATGTTGGTCTGGGTCTGCGCCGGCAGGGTGGTGGCGCCGGTGGGGCTGGCGTACTTGGCGTCGTCCCCGTTCAGGTCGGCCGGAGCGTTGCCGCTGGGCTGGAACGGCGCCTGCATCGTGTTGACGGCGTAGTACTTGCCGTCGCCGAAGTAGTTGAGCGGCGTGATGTTGCCGGTCTGCAGGCTGGGCTTGGCCGTCATCACCGACGACGCGGACGTGGCGGCCGGCACCAGGCTGGTCGTGAAGCTGCCGTCCGTGTTGGTGGCGACGTTGTTGACCGTCATCTTGTTGGCCGTCACCGTCGCGGCGTCGACCGTCGGGGCACAGGCGCAGATCAGGTATTGGTGGTTCAGGAACGAACCGCCGAACGCGCCCTGGAAGAAGTTGTCGGCCAGCGTGTACTGCTGCGCCAGCTTGTACAGCGGCGAGGTGCTGTAGTCGAAATAGCCCATGACCAGGCTGCCCGAATCGGCCCAGGCGACGAACTTGTCGTTCTTGCCGCCATCGATCTGCATCTGGTTCTCGAAGAAGCGGTGGTACAGGTCACGCGTGACCATGTCGCCGGTGATGGTGACACCGGCGCTGCCGTTGTAGGCCGTGGCGATGTTGAACGGCGCGTTGGGCAGGCCGGCGCTCTGCGCTTCGGTCACGGTCACGCTCTGGCCCGGCATCATGACGCCACCCCAGGTGGGCGGCAGCGTCGGGAGGGCCGAGCCGTCGCGGTCGACCTGGGGGATGTAGGCGGAGGTGACCGTGCCGGTCGAGTCGACGACGGTGCTCAGGCCGTTCGCGCCAGGGAACTTGCCATACAGGTTGTCGAACGAGCGGTTCTCGGCGTAGATGACGACGATGTTCTGGACCTTGTCCTTCAGCGCGGTGGTCGTGTCGACCGGTGCCGGCGAGTCGCTGTCATTGCAGGCGGACAGGCACAGCATGGCGGCGACGGCCAGGGGAGCCAACAGGGCGGACTTGATGGGATGGTTCATGGGATGGGCTTGTGAGCGAGGCAGCTGATGACGTAGCCCGACAGCATCACGATCCTGTGTGACAGCGCGAAGAAGGCCGGCGCAACCCCGTGTGCCGCTGGGTGAACGGCGGCTGTCACAGGGCTGCCACAGGCCGCGGCTAGCCTGCCGGGTTCGTCCTTGACTGCTCCCGAGATTCCCCGTGACCCGCTTCGCTTCCTCGTTCGCCAAGCTCGCCCTGCTGATGCTGTTCCTCGGCGCCATGGCACTGGCGCATTGGGTCAAGGCTTCTGCGCCGACGCAACCCGCTTCGCGTCCGGCCGAGGCGCCGTTCTACGCGACCCGGTTCGAGCAGCGGCCCGACGCCAATACCCTGACGGCGCTGGGCCGCGCGCTGTTCTCGGATCGCTCGCTGTCGCTTTCCGGCACGATGTCGTGCGCGAGCTGCCATGACCCGGCGCATGCATACGGGCCGGCCAATCGCCTGGCCGTCCAGCTTGGCGGCCCGCAAGGCACGCTGCCGGGGCTGCGCGCGGTCCCCTCGCTGAAGTACCGCCAGACGATCCCGCCGTTCTCGGAGCGCTTCTTCGACAACGACGGCAACGACAGCGCCGACCAGGGCCCCACCGGCGGCCTCGATTGGGACGGCCGCGCCGACTCCGCGCACGAGCAGGCAGCGGGCCCGTTGCTGTCCCCCTTCGAGATGGCCAATCCCGACAAGCAGGCCGTGCTGGCGCGCCTGCAGGCCTCGCCCAGCGCGGCGGCCATGCGCGCGGCCTTCGGCGTGCATCTGTTCGACGATCCGCACCGTGCGTGGAACGCGCTGGTGCTGGCACTCGAGGTGTTCCAGCAAAGCCCGCGCGACTTCTATCCGTACGACAGCAAGTACGACGCGTTCCTGCGCGGCCAGGCGACGCTGTCGGTGCAGGAATCGCGCGGCCTGGCGCTGTTCAACGACGCGGACAAGGGCAACTGCGCGTCCTGCCACATCAGCGTCGTCAAGCGCGGCGCGTTCCCGCAATTCACCGACGCCGGCCTCATCGCCATCGGCGTGCCGCGCAACGCCGCCATTCCGGCCAATGCGACGCCCGGCTTCCGCGACCTCGGCGCCTGCGGCCCGCTGCGCACCGACCTCCACGGGCAGGACAGGTTCTGCGGCCTCTTTCGCACGCCTTCCTTGCGCAACGTGGCGCTGCGCGGCGTGTTCTTCCACAACGGGGTCTACACCCGGCTCGAGGACGCCGTGCGCTTCTATGCGCTGCGCGATTCGGATCCGGCGCGCGTCTACGGCAAGGGCCATCGCTTCGACGACCTGCCCGAGGCCTACACGGCCAACCTCAACAAGGAAGCGCCGTTCGGTGGCAACCCGGGCGGCCAGCCGCGCCTGAGCGAGGCCGAGATCGCCGACGTCGTCGCATTCCTTGGCACGCTGACCGACGGCTACGTCGCGCCCGGACAGGCGAAGGTGGCGGCCGCGGCACCGGCGAAAGATTCGCGCCAGCCGTGACGCTGGCAAGAGCCTGACTCGTGACGAACAGGGGCTGGAGACCGTCGGCCCCGAGCCCGCAGTGGATCGGGCGCGCCTCGGTCAGTCTCCCGAACGACGAGCGCGGCCGCCCGGTTCCTACTTCCGCGCCAGCACCGGCCCCAACGCAATCCCCGTATGCGTGCGCTTGGCCACCAGATGCTCCGGCGGGCCCTCGGCCACCAGCCGGCCGCCGGCCGAGCCGCCTTCGGGGCCCATGTCGATCACCCAGTCGGCCTCGGCGATGACGTCCAGGTCGTGCTCGATCACCACCACGCTGTGGCCGCCGTCGGTCAGGCGGTGCAGCACCTTGATCAGCTTGGCGACGTCGGCCATGTGCAGGCCCACCGTCGGCTCGTCCAGCACATACAAGGTGTGCGGCGCCTTCTGGCCACGCCGGCCGACATCGTCGCGCACCTTGCTCAGCTCGGTGACCAGCTTGATGCGCTGGGCCTCGCCGCCCGACAAGGTCGGCGACGGCTGGCCCAGCGTCAGGTAGCCCAGGCCGACGTCCTGCAGCAGCTGCAGCGGATGCGCGATGGAAGGCATGCTGGCGAAGAATTCCACCGCCTCGTCCACCTCCATCTGCAGCACGTCGCCGATGGACTTGCCGCGCCAGGTGACCGCCAGCGTCGCCGGGTTGAAGCGCGCGCCGTGGCACAGGTCGCAGGCCACCTTCACGTCAGGCAGGAAGCTCATCTCGATGGTGCGCACGCCCTGGCCTTCGCAGCCGGGGCAGCGGCCGCCGTTGGCCCCGCCGGTGTTGAAACTGAAGCGGCCGGCGGCGTAGCCGCGCGCCTTGGCCTCCAGCGTCTCGGCGAACAACTTGCGGATCGCGTCCCAGAAGCCGATGTAGGTGGCCGGGCAGGAGCGCGGCGTCTTGCCGATCGGGGTCTGGTCGACCTCCAGCACGCGGTCGATCGAGTGCCAGCCTTCAACCGACTCGCACCCCGTGGGCTCCGCCTTGCCGCGGCTGCTCACCAGGTCGGCCACGCTGGCCAGCAGCACGTCGCGCGCGATCGTGCTCTTGCCGGAACCACTGACGCCGGTGACCGCCACCAGGCGCTGCAGCGGCACGCGCACCGGCATGCCCTGCAGGTTGTGCAGGCGGGCGCCGAACAGCGTGATGTGCGTGCTGGCGCCGGCGTCATCGGCCGCGAAGGCGACCTCGCGGCGCGGCTGCATCGGGTGGGTCTGCGGATGCGCGAGGCAGCGGCCCGTCACGGAGTCCGGCACCGCCGACAGGTCGGCCGCCTTGCCTTCGGCAACCAGCCGGCCGCCGCGCTTGCCGGCGCCCGGGCCGATGTCGATCAGGTGGTCGGCGCGGCGGATCGTGTCCTCGTCATGCTCCACCACCACCAGCGTGTTGCCCTGCGAGCCCAGCCGCGCCAGCGCGTCCAGCAGGATCTTGTTGTCGCGCGGATGCAGGCCGATGGTCGGTTCGTCCAGCACGTAGCAGACGCCCTGCAGGTTCGAGCCCAGCTGCGCCGCCAGACGGATGCGCTGCGCCTCGCCACCCGACAGCGTCGGCGCGGCGCGATCCAGTGTCAGGTAGTTCAGGCCGACGTCCTCCAGGAACACAAGGCGGCTGCGGATCTCGCTGACCACGTCGCGTGCGATGTCGGCATCGCGGCCGTTCAGCTGCAAGGACTCGACCCACTTGCGCACGTCGCTCACGGCCCATTGCGCGACGTCGGTGATCGCCTGGTCCTCGAAGCGGATCGCACGTGGCGCGGCCGCCAGGCGCGCGCCATGGCAATCGGGGCAGGCGGCGTCGTGCAGCTCCTCGGCGTCGGGCTCCTTGCTGATGAAGGCCTGCTCGCGGCCGCGCTCGTTCTCGTCCAGCACCGAGTCGTCGAAGGCCGCGCGCTGCTCCCGAGTCAGCGCCAGCCCGGTGCCGACGCAGCCCGGGCACCAGCCGTGCTTGCTGTTGTACGAGAACATGCGCGGGTCGGGCTCGCCGTAGCTGGTGCCGCAGGTGGGGCAGGCGCGCTTGGTGGAGAACACCTTGACCGTGCCGATACCCAGCGTCGAGTGGCCCAGCTCCATCGCGTCGGTCAGGCCATCCAGCGGCGTCAGCAGGTGCATCACGCCCTTGCCCGTGTCCAGGGCCTTGGCGAGCAGGGCGCGCAGCTCGGCCTCGCGCTCCGGCGCGATCACCAGGTCGCCCACCGGCAGCTCCAGCGTGTGCTCCTTGAAGCGGTCCAGCCGCGGCCATGGATCGACCTTCATGAACTCGCCGTCCACGCGCAGGTGGGTGTGCCCGCGCGCCTTGGCCCACTTGGCCAGGTCGGTGTAGACGCCCTTGCGCGCCACCACCAGCGGCGCGAGCAGGCCCACGTGCTGGCCGCGATAGTCGCGCAGCAGCTGCGCGGCGATGCTCTCGACGCTCTGCGGCCTCACCGGGCTGCCGTCGTTGACGCAATGCTGGATGCCCAGCTTGACCCACAGCAGGCGCAGGAAGTGCCACACCTCGGTGGTCGTCGCGACCGTGCTCTTGCGGCCGCCACGCGACAGCCGCTGCTCGATCGCCACCGTCGGCGGAATACCGTACACCGCATCGACCTCGGGCCGCCCGGCCGGCTGCACGATGCTGCGCGCGTAGGCGTTGAGCGACTCCAGGTAGCGCCGTTGGCCCTCGTTGAACAGGATGTCGAATGCGAGCGTGCTCTTGCCCGAGCCGGAGACGCCGGTCACCACCGTGAACTTGCCGCGCGGGATGTTGACGTCCACCGACTTCAGGTTGTGCTCGCGGGCATTGACGATGCGGATGGAGTTGTCCTCGATGCTGCCCTCGACCGCACGCCGGCGCTTGCTCACCAGCGACTGCAGGCTCGGGCCGTCCTTGCTGGCGTCGCGCGCTCCTTCGGCCTTGAAGCGGGCGTCCTCGACCGCAGCGTAGCGCGCCTGCTTTTCCTTGGCGACGTCGGAAGCCGCGTAGCGTTCCAGTCCCAGCGTCTCTTCGTAGTCGCGCAAGGCGCGGCCGGTGTGCGAGCGCGTGTTGGCCTTCAGGTCTTCGGGCGTGCCCACGCCCACCAGCTCGCCGCCGCCCTCGCCGCCTTCCGGCCCGAGGTCCACCAGCCAGTCGGCCGAACGGATCACGTCCAGGTTGTGCTCGATGACGATCAGCGAATGCCCGGCTTCCAGCAGCCGGCGCAGCGAGCGCATCAGCTTGGCGATGTCGTCGAAGTGCAGGCCGGTGGTCGGTTCGTCGAACAGGAACAGCGTGCCCTTCTTGGCGGCCGGCTGCTGCGGGCCTTGCGCGGCCTCGGCCAGGAAGCCGGCCAGCTTCAGGCGCTGCGCCTCGCCGCCCGACAAGGTCGGCACCGGTTGGCCCAGCTTGACGTAGTCAAGGCCGACGTCGACGATGGGTTGCAGCCGGCGTATCACCTCGCGGTCATCGGCGAACAGCTGCACCGCCTCGCTCACCGTCAGCTCCAGCACGTCGGCGATCGACAGCTGGCGGTCGCGGCGCACCAGGTGCGCGTCCAGCATCTCGGCGCGGAAGCGCTTGCCGTCGCAATCGGGGCAGCGCAGGTAGACGTCGGACAGGAACTGCATCTCGACATGCTCGAAGCCCGAGCCGCCGCAGGTCGGACAGCGGCCGTCGCCCGCGTTGAACGAGAACATGCCGGCGCCGTAGCTGCGCTCGATGGCCACCGGCGTCGTCGCGAACAGCTTGCGGATCTCGTCGAACGCGCCGACGTAGCTGGCCGGGTTCGAGCGCGCGGTCTTGCCGATCGGGCTCTGGTCGACGAACACCGCCTCGGACAGCCAGTCCGCGCCCAGCAGCGCCTCATGCTTGCCGGGCGTCTCGGTGGGCTTGCCGAAGTGGCGTTCGAGCGCCGGGTACAGCACGTCCTGCATCAGCGTGCTCTTGCCCGAGCCGCTGACGCCGGTCACCACCACCAGCCGCTGCAGCGGAAACTCCACCGTCACGTTGCGCAGGTTGTGCTCGGTGGCGCCCTGCACGATCAGGCGCGGTGTCGACTCGTTGACCGCGCGCCGGATGCCCATGCCCACCTGCTTGCGCGCCCCCAGGTAGGCGCCGGTGAGCGTGTCGGCCAGCTTGGCGGCGTCCGGATCGCCGTCGAACACGATGCGCCCGCCCTTTTCGCCCGGGCCCGGGCCCATGTCGATCAGGCGGTCGGCGGCCAGCATCACGGCCGGGTCGTGCTCCACCACCACCAGCGTGTTGCCGGCATCGCGCAGGCGCTGCATCGCCTCGACGATGCGGTGCATGTCGCGCGGGTGCAGGCCGATGGACGGCTCGTCCAGCACGAACAGGGTATTGACCAGCGAGGTGCCCAGCGCCGTCGTCAGGTTGATGCGCTGCACCTCGCCGCCGGACAGCGTGCGGCTCTGGCGATCCAGCGTGAGGTAGCCGATGCCGACGTCGTTGAGGTATTTGAGGCGCGTGCAGATCTCGTCCAGCAGCAGCTTGAGTGCATCGTCGGGCAGGTTGTCCGGCGTGTGCTGCTGGTCGAAGAAGCGTCGAAGACGATCGATCGACAGCAGCATCATGTCGTGCAGGCCCAGGCCCGGCAGCGCTTCCAGTTGGTCGCGCGACCAGTCGACGCCGTGCGGCATGTGGCGCTGCGACGGCGGCAGCACCGAGTCGGCCTGCTCCTTGGTGCCGATGCGCCACAGCTGCGCCTCGAGCTTCAGGCGCGCGCCGTCGCACGCCGGGCACTTCGTGTAGCTGCGGTACTTGGACAGCAGCACGCGGATGTGCATCTTGTAGGCCTTCGATTCGAGGTACTCGAAGAAGCGCTTGATGCCGTACCACTGCTTGTGCCAGTTGCCGTTCCAGTTCGGCGAACCCTCGATGACCCACTTGCGCTGCGCGTCGGTCAGCATGTTCCACGCGGTGTCGCGCGGGATGCCGGCGTCGCCGGCGTACTTCATCAGGTCGTCCTGCTGCTCTTTCCAGGCCGGCGTCTGGATTGTCTTGACGGCGCCGTTGCGCAGCGTCTTCTTCTCGTCCGGCACGACCAGGCCCCAGTCGACGCCGATCACGCGCCCGAAGCCGCGGCAGGTCTCGCAGGCGCCGAACGCCGAGTTGAACGAGAACAGCGCCGGCTGCGGATCGTCGTAGCGCAGGTCGCTCTCGGGGCAGTGCAGGCCGGTCGACCAGCGCCAGCGGATGCCCGGGTCCTGCGCTTCGGCGCTCTCGGGCAGCACGTCGACGTTGAGCCTGCCCTGGCCACGCTTCAACGCGAGCTCGATGGCCTCGACGACGCGCACCTTCTCGACCTTGCCGACACGAAAGCGATCGGCCACCACATCGAGCAGCTTGCGCTCGCCCTTCTCGTCCTTGATGGTGCGCTCGCCGTGCACGCGCGTGAAGCCGCTGGTGGACAGCCACTGAGTCACCTCCTCGGCCGTCGTGTTGGCGGGCAGCTCCACCGGAAACGTGACCGCGAGGCGGGGATCGCCCAGTGCCGCGGCGCGCTGCACGAGATCGGTGCAGATCGTGTCGGCGTTGTCGTGACGCACCGGCAGCGCGGTGACGCGATCGAACAGCGCGGCCGCGCGCCCGAACAACAGCTTCAGGTGATCGTTGAGCTCGGTCATCGTGCCGACCGTCGAGCGCGAGCTGCGCACCGGGTTGGTCTGGTCGATGGCGATCGCGGGCGGCACGCCCTCCACGTGATCCACCGCGGGCCGGTCCATGCGATCGAGGAACTGTCGCGCATAGGCCGAGAAGGTCTCGACGTAGCGCCGCTGGCCCTCCGCGTACAGGGTGTCGAACACGAGGCTGGACTTGCCCGAGCCGCTCGGGCCCGTCACCACGGTGAGCTCGCCGGTGCGGATGTCGAGGTCGAGATTCTTCAGGTTGTGCTGCCGCGCGCCGCGAATGCGGATAAGCCCGCTCATGTGCGTCCTTTGGAGGGTAGGCCGAAGATTCTAGGGGCGCGGGCCGGCAGCGCTTGTCATCTTTTATTGGCCTTGCGGAGCGTCGGATGTTGTTGAATTGAGGCCAGGTGGCCCCATGTTCTGGGACGTTGCGACGTTGCAAACGGCAATCCGCTCTCAGGAGGCGTCCGAGCGAGGGGCCTGGCATGCTCTCGTTCGCGCTGCAATGCCAGCCAGCGAGATACCCTCTCCGCGGACGAGAGCGTGCCTGGCGCCGATCCCGTCCTGGCCGGCGTCAGGCACCGCACCGAGTCGCCGGCCACCGTCGATCCGATGGCGGCACCAGCAGCGGCGACTCGCTGCGATGCCAGACACCTCGCAGAGCGAGGTGCCTGGCATGCTCTCGTTCGCGCTGCAATGCCAGCCAGCGAGATACCTTCTTCGCGGACGCGAGCGTGGCTGGCGCCGATCCCGTCGAGGCCGGCGTCAGGCACCGCACCGAGTCGCCGGCCGACGTC
>JBJMWF010000383.1:0-7258 GCA_045810265.1 Vitreoscilla sp.
CGACGGCATGGCCACCAAGGCGGCCAGCGAAGCCAGCGAAGGCGGCGAGGCGGTCCGGGCCACCGTCGTGGCGATGAAGCAGATCGCACAGAAGATCGGCATCATCGACGACATCGCCTACCAGACCAACCTGCTGGCGCTGAACGCGGCCATCGAGGCGGCGCGCGCGGGTGAGCACGGCAAGGGCTTTGCGGTGGTGGCGGCGGAAGTGCGCAAGCTGGCCGAGCGCAGCCAGGTGGCGGCCGAGGAGATCGCGAACGTCGCCAGCTCCAGCGTCGAACTGGCCGAGAAGGCCGGGCGCCTGCTCGACACCATCGTGCCCAACATCCGCAAGACCTCCGACCTGGTGCAGGAGATCACGGCGGCGTCGGAGGAGCAGTCCTCGGGCGTGGGCCAGATCAATTCGGCCATCGTGCAACTGAGCCAGACCACGCAGCAGAACTCGTCCAGCTCCGAGGAACTGGCGGCGACGGCCGAGGAGATGAGCTCACAGGCCGAGCAACTGCAGCAGACGATGTCGTTCTTCAAGCTCGCACGTGCCGTGGGCGTGCCCCATGTCCGGGCGGCCAATGCCACGATAGCGACGGCACGCAAGTCGGCGGCGCGCGGCAAGCCCACGCTGCCGCGCGTCAAAGCGGTGCCGGCTCGAGTGCCGGGCGCCGTCACCGGCGACGGCGCGGACGTCGACGAAGCCGACTTCGCACGCTTCTGACCAGACCGGCGTCGCGCCCCGGCTGCCGCGCCCACACACGATGAACACCATCACCGACACCGAGTTCTCCCGCTTCCAGCGCTTCATCTTCGACGCCGCCGGCATCACGCTGTCGCCGGCCAAGAAGGCGCTGGTGTGCGGGCGCCTGTCCAAGCGACTGCAGGTGCGCGACCTGGACAGCTTCGGCGCCTATTTCGAGCTGCTCACGAGCGGCCGCGAAGACGCCGAGGTGCAGACTGCGGTCGACCTGCTCACCACCAACGAGACCTACTTCTTTCGCGAGCCCAAGCATTTCGAGCTGCTGCGCACGCTCGCGACGCAGGCGCGCGGCCGACCGCAGCCGTTCCGCGTCTGGAGCGCCGCCAGCTCCAGCGGCGAGGAGTGCTACAGCATCGCGATGGTGCTGGCCGACTGCCTGGATGCGTCGCAGACGCCCTGGGACGTCGTCGGCTCGGACATCAGCACCCGCGTGCTGCGCCGCGCCCGCACCGGCCACTATCCGATGGAGCGGGCGCGCAACATCCCGCCCGACTATCTCAAGCGCTACTGCCTGCGCGGGCAGGGCGAACAGGACGGCACCCTGCTGGTGGAGCGCAAGCTGCGCAACCGGGTGAACTTCGCCCAGGTCAATCTCAATACCGACCTGCCCAGGCTGGGTACGTTCGACCTCGTGTTCCTGCGCAACGTGATGATCTACTTCAACGGCGACACCAAGCGCCAGGTCGTCGGGCGCGTGCTGTCCATGCTCAAGCCCGGCGGCCACCTGTTCATCGGGCATTCCGAGAGCCTGAACGACATCAGCACCGCCGTCGAGCAGCTCGCCCCGTCGATCTACTGCAAGCCGTGACGGCGATGGCCCATGACGACCCGCAGGAAGTCTTTCTCAAGCCCGGCGAGTACGCGGTCGGGGAGTCGTCGTGCCGGATCCGCACCGTTCTCGGCTCCTGCATCTCGATCGCGCTCTGGTGCCCGGCCCTGCGCGTGGGGGCCATGTCGCACTGCCTGTTGCCTACGCGTGGGCGCGTGGGCGTGGCCGGCGTCCGTGGCCTCGAGCTGCGGGGGCTGGACGCGCGCTACACCGACGAGGCGCTGCACCTGATGTTGCATGCGCTCGAACGGCGCCATGCGCGGGCGGCGGCGTGCAGCGCGAAGATCTTCGGCGGCGGCAACATGTTTCCGTCCCAACGCGGTGCCGGTGTGCCGGTCGGCCGCCGCAACGGCGAAGCCGCGCGCCGCCTGCTGCGGGCGCACGGCATCGAGGTCGTCTCGGAAAGCCTGTTCGGTGTCGGCCACCGCCAGATCGTCTTCGACATCGCCAGCGGCGACGTCTGGGCGCGGCAGCTGCCGCCGGTCGATGCCATCCCCGTGAGCGTGACCGCGCTTGGAACGGAGCGGCGGCCATGAGCCCGATCAGCGTGATGGTGGTCGACGATTCGGCCGTCGTGCGCCAGGTCGTCGCCGGATTGCTCGCGGCCGCGCCCGGCATCGAAGTGCTCGCTGCCGTTGCCGACCCCTTGCTCGCGATCGAGCGCCTGCGGCAGGCCTGGCCGGACGTCATCGTGCTCGACGTCGAGATGCCGCGCATGGACGGCATCACCTTCCTGCGCAAGATCATGGCCGAGCGTCCGACCCCCGTCGTGATCTGCTCCACGCTCACGGAGAAGGGCGCCAAGACGACGCTGGAGGCACTGGCGGCCGGCGCCGTCGCCATCGTCACCAAGCCCAGGCTGGGGCTCAAGCAGTTCCTCAACGAGGCGGGCGACGAACTGGTCGCCACGGTGCGCGCCGCGGCGCGCGCCAACGTGCGCCGGCTGGTGCCCAGGTCGGATGCCGCGCCGCCGGCT
This sequence comes from Vitreoscilla sp., assembly GCA_045810265.1. GTDB lineage: Bacteria > Pseudomonadota > Gammaproteobacteria > Burkholderiales > Burkholderiaceae_C > Scleromatobacter. The sequence goes on from JBJMWF010000383.1 coordinate 2,557, forward strand.
GTGGCGCCCAAGAACACGGCCGACGTGATCCTCGCGCCCGGCGGCCCGCGGGCGATGACGCAGACCACGGAGCGCGTGATCGCGCTGGGCACGTCCACCGGCGGCACCCAGGCGCTGGAGGAAGTCCTGTCGGCGTTGCCGCGCGTGTGCCCCGGCATCGTGATCGTCCAGCACATGCCCGAGAAGTTCACGGCCGCCTTCGCCGCGCGGCTCGACGGCCTGTGCCGCATCGAGGTCAAGGAGGCGCAGCACAACGACCGCGTGATGCCCGGCAGGGCCCTGATCGCGCCGGGCGGCCGGCACATGCTGCTCAAGCGCAGCGGCGCGCAGTACGTCGTCGACGTGGTCGACGGGCCGGTGGTCAACCGGCATCGGCCGTCGGTGGACGTGCTGTTCCGCTCGGTGGCCAAGAGCGCCGGCGTCAATGCGCTGGGCGTCATCATGACGGGCATGGGCGACGACGGCGCCGCCGGGCTGGCGGAGATGCGAAGCGCCGGGGCGCGCACGCTGGCGCAGGACGAAGACACTTGCGTGGTCTTCGGCATGCCCAAGGAGGCCATCAAGCGAGGCGGCGTGGAACGCAGCGTGCCGCTTCAGGGGATCGCGGCGGAGATCATGAAGCAGTAGCTGCGCGGGCGGCAAGACTCAGGCGCCGACGATGCGCACCAGCAGCCAGGCCGGCAAGCCGATGTAGAGGGCAGCCAGCCCCAGCCTTTCGAGCGCCAGCCGCGCGTCGACCGCACGCGCCGGCGCGAGGACCACGCCGGCCAGCGTGCCGGCCTCGATGGCCGCCCGCAGCGCCGCCGCGCACAGCACGACGCCGACCGCCCAGGCCGCCCACCACAACGCGAAAGTCGCCAGGTAGGCACTCCAACCGAACGTCAGGTATTCGCCGAAGCTGCCGCCGTAGGCGATGTTCTGGTGCAGGCGGAACGCGGGGATCGCCAGCAGCAGCGGGAGCAGGCCGAACTTGACCAGCGGGTGGTCGAGGCGGCTGCGGCGCGGCGCCTGGACGGCTCGCGCATATCGGGCAGCGGTCGACGCTGTGTCCTCGGGCGCGTCACGCGCTGGCGCCAGGGCGCGCGCGAGGGCGTCCGGGCGCGCGCACGCGAGGCCGTGGCGCCACTGCTGCCCGGAGACCAGCGTGAGCGAGATCCCGGGGCCCGGAATCGGCAGCCGCCAGGGCTGCACGGATGCGATGTCGCCCAGCGCCAGTTCGAGGCGGCGCGAGCCGCTTGCCAGCACCAGCACGCCGTCGACGATGGAGGCCCGCGCCGCGAAGGCCCGCAGCACGCACCACGCCGCCGCCTCCGGCACCAGGAACACACCGACGAACAGGCGGATCTGCGCCAGCGTGTTCGATTGCAGCGAGGCGTCACCCAGCAGCACCGCGGCAATCATCCACAGCAGCCCGGCCCGTGCCAGCGTGCGCAGCGCACCTGCAGCCAGGCGGGCCGCCGGCGGCAGGACCGACACGTCGGCCGGCAGCGCCGAAGCTTCGAAGACCGGCTCGCCTGCCACGACCTTGCTCGAGCGGCGCAGCACCGCCAGCGCCGCCCACAGGGCGAGAAACGTGGCGGCCGCGCGCCCGGCCCAGTCCCCCCAGGTCACCATCAAGGTCCACGGCGGCGTGCGCACCGGTAGCTGGCCGATCACCAGGGTGCGCTCGCCCATGCGAGCGCTCGCGACGACATCGCCACTCGCGTCGATCACCGCGCTGTAGCCGTTGGTCGTCACGCGAAACTGCGGCAGCCGAGTCTCGATACTGCGCAGGGCGGCCACCGCCTGGTGCAGCGCGGCGCCTTGCGGGTGCTCGGTGAACCAGGCGTCGTTGGACATCGTCAGGATGGCCTGGGCGCCCAGGCGGGCGCCGTCGATCGCGAGCTGGGGGTCGACGTCGTCGCGGCAGATCAGCGGCAGCACGGGGATCTCGCGGCCGTCGGCCAGGCGCAGCGGGAACACGCGCGCTCCGCTGCCTGCCTTCCAGCTGCCGACCCAGGGCAGCCAGCGCCGCAGCGCCGGGCCGTCCAGCCAGGCAGGCACGGACTCGGTCAACGGAAACAAACGGGTCTTGCGGTAGAAGCCCAGCAGCCCCTTGCCCGGCTCGACGAAGGCGGCGGCGTTGTACTCGCCGTCAGCGTCGACGTCGTAGGTGCCGAACACGAACGGCACGCGCGCGGCGTCGACGATGGACTGGATCGCGCGATCGAGCTCCGCGCCGGCCTCGCTCTTGGGGTGGCCGAAGGTGGTCGGATAGACGGTCTCCGACCACAGCACCGCGTCGGCGTGCTGGCGTTCGACGGCGTCGTACGACATCGCGAAGTGCGTGTCCAGGACCTCGCGCACGACAGCGGCCGTCCCTTGCTCGCGGCGCCGCTGCTCGTAGTCGGCGATGTTGGACTGCACCAGCGCGACGCGCAGCGGCCTGGCCGCCGATGCGGTGGCGGCGGACAGCGTGGCGGCGCCGTAACCTGCGAGCAGCAGGGCGATCGCCGCCGTCGATCCCAGCGGCCACGCCATCGAGCGCAAGCCCTGGCGACGCCGCACGACGGCGAGTGCGACGCCCTCGTTGGCGAGCAGCAGCGCAAAGCTCAGGCCTGTGGCGCCCGCCAGGTCGGCGGCCTGGCGCAGCAGGCGGGCCGGATACAGGCCGTCGCCCAGGGTGTCGCCCAGCAGCCGCGGCACCAGCCACTCGGCCGCGATCCAGGCCGACGCGCCGGCAGCGCGCGCAGCGCCGGGCCGTGGCGGCGGCCGGCGACGTGGCGAGCGAGCGCGAAGGCGAGGAACTGCGGCTGGAACAGCGGGGCCGCGACCAGCAGGATCGCCAGGCCCGGTGCCTGGCCCCACTGCGTGAAGGCACCGATCGCGCTACCGAACCAGGCGAACACCGCCAGCGTGAAGGCGACAGCCATCGCCCAGGCCGAGACCAGCGAACGCGCGAGCGACGCCTCGGCGCCTAACGACATCATCCAGGGGACAAGAGCGACGAAACCCAGCGGCCACGCGTTTCTGCCTCGCGCATAGAAGAACGCCAGCAAGGCGGTCGCGGCGATGCCCGTCGCGCTTCGGGTGAGCGGCCGGCGGGACAGCCAATCGCCGATGGCGCTCATCGCCATCACGACCCGGCGGCCGGCGCCGGGACGACGATGCGCCGGATCGGCAGGCCAGGCGGCGCCAGCTCCGGCGGCACCACGCGATCCCTGGGCAGTGCCACCGGCCGGCCGTCCGCCGTCATCGGCTGGTAGTCGGGCGCGAACATCAGGATCGGCTCGATGCGCTGGCCGTCGTCGGTGGCCTGGTAGTGGCGCACGTAGCCTGGCGGCAGCGGGAAGCCCTCGGGCACGGCCAGGCCGACCAGCGGCGGCCTGGTGCCGGGCGGGTTGAAGGCGCCCAGGCCGGTGTGGACGCCTGCCTCGTGCAGCCGGGCGATCACTTCGTTCATCGTCGGCCTTTCGCCGGCGTTGATGTAGTCGGCGATGTCGGGGGTCTGGTCACCGTTGGGGTCGCGGTGACGCGGGATCTGGGCTGCCGGCGGCGGACTTTGCGGACTCGCGAGCGTCACGCGCGCGGGAGCGGGCGCAGGCGTGGGCACGCTCGCCGCGCTGGCCACCGCCTGCAAAGGTGCCGCGGGCACTGGCACGCCTGGGACGGAGGGGGCCTGGCTGGCGGCCGACATCGATGGCGTCATCGACGTCCACCAACCCACGAGCGCTCCGGCGACCAGCGCAATCGCGATCGCCAGGAACCCGATGGCGGGGCCCCAGCGATCAGCGGGGCGGCCGCCGCGCGGCAACTTGTCCATGGAAGGGCCGGCGTGGCGCGTCAGGGCGCCGCGGTGTTGGACGTCGACACGTTCCAGCCCATGCGCTCATGGCCGTACTGGTTCCAGATCGGGCTCTTGCCGCCGGTAAACGAGGTGTAGCGCGGTGCGCCGGAGCCAGTGGTGCCGCCGAACAGGCCCGCCGTGACGGTGCCGCCGGTGTAGGTCGGGTGGGTGTCGTCGGACTGGATGTAGTCGTAGCTGGTGCCGGCCGAGATGAAGTGCGTGTTGGCGTCGCGGATCGTCGAGCGCAAGGTGGTGGCCGTGCGCGTCACATACCCAGCCTCCGTATCGCCTGCCACGTAGCGCAGTGCGACGGAGTCGACGATGCCGTCGCCGTTGCTGTCGTAGTCGGCGCCCATGTACTGCGCGAAATTGTCGGCGCAGGTGAAGCCCTTCTGACGGGCGTATTCGCACATCCAGTAGTTCATCTTGGCCAGCCGCGGCAGGAAGATCTGCTGCAGGTTGACCGTGGCGCCGGTCGTGGCATCCTTGCACGAGCTCTGCACGTTGTCGGCTGCGTAGCCCGGATAGTGCAGGTTAGAGATCACCTTGGCCTTGACGCCGGCGTAGGCGTTGGCATTGATGAAGTCCATCGCGGCGGCCACGTACTGCTTGCACGTGCTGACCGCGCTGTCCATGCCCGAGTAGTCGCAGGTGCCGCTCTGGCTCTTGAAGGCGGTGCGCGCCTGCAGGCCGTCGTTGCCGCACATCTCGAAGGTCACGACGCGCGTCGAGCTGGCCTGCATGTAGGACTTCTCGGCGACGATCTTGTTGGTGTAGACGTCGGAGGCGACCGCGCCCGACTTGGCGCGCCGCACGCTCTCGATGTCGGCGTTCCACAGCGCGGACAGGTATTCCGCGTCCACCGTCGGCGCCGAA
>JBJMWF010000384.1:0-10493 GCA_045810265.1 Vitreoscilla sp.
GACGTCGGTCTGCAGCAGTTGCAGGTAGTCGCCAGTCTCGCGCTGCTTGGCGCTGATGATGCCGGCCGTCACGGTGCTCTCCAGGCCGAACGGCGAGCCGATGGCGATCACCCACTCGCCGACCTTCATGCGGTTGACGTCGCCGATGCGGACGAAGGGCAGGCCGCTGGCCTCGATCTTGAGCAGCGCGACGTCGGTGCGCTGGTCGCTGCCGATGATCTTGGCCTTGAACTCGCGCTTGTCGGTCAGCGTGACGGTGACCTCGTCGGCGCCGTCGACCACGTGCGCATTGGTCATCAGGTAGCCATCGGGCGACAGCATGAAGCCCGAGCCGATGTAGCCTTGTTCGGGCTGGTCGTCGTCGTCCGGGGCGTCGTTGCCGCCACCCGCGCCGGGCGGGACGTTGCGGCCGCCACGACCGCCATGGCGGCGGATGTATTCCTCGATCAGTTGCTGCATCTGGGCCTGCAGCGAGGTGTCGGGGCCGGCCGCCTTGGGCTTGATGTTGGTGCGGATGTTGACCACCGCCGGGCCCACCGTCTCGACCAGGCCGGTGAAGTCGGGCAGGCCGCGCACGGCGGTCTCGGGCGCCTGCACGGGCACGGGTGCGGCGGCGGTCTCGGCCCACGACGTCATCGGGAGCGCGGCTCCGAGCACGGTGGCGAGCGCCAGCGTGGCGAAGGAGGCGTTGGGGGTGGTGGGCTTGAGCATGGGGCGATGGTTCCGGAGCGAGGGACGTATTCTGACGCGTGGGCCCGGCCGCCGGCGCCCCGGGGCCATCATGGCTTGCGTTCGAGCGCGCGCACGAACTGGTCGAGGGCGGCCGGCGGGACGTCGCCGACGGCGGTCAGCCACATGTCGTTGACGCGGCGCGTGAGCGTGTGCGTGGCGCCGATCACGGTCAGGCCCTCGCTGCGATGGCGCTGCGGCTGGAACGGCTCGATGAACAGCGACACGTGCGTGATGCCGTCCGACCAGATCGCCTGCAGCACCTTGGCCTGGCTGGCCGTCTCGCCGGGCATGTCGAGGGCGCGCCGCACGCAGTCGAGCGCCTGGAAGCCGGCCGGCAGCATTCCCGCCTGCATGACCCAGCCCTCGGCCTGCAGCTTCGTGTGTTCGATCGCCGGCTTGACCACGTGGTAGCCGTCGGCGCGATGCAGCTCCGCGTAGACCGCGGCCGCGTCGGGCTTGACGCCGATCTTGACGTCGGAGAAGCCGGACGACTCGAGTGTGCGGCCGGCCAGCTGCACGTCGACGCGCAGCAGCAGGCCGGTGGCGTGGTCGGCCCAGATCAGGTGGTCGAAGCGGCTGTCGTCGCGCGCCTTGAGCAGCAGGCGGTCGGCGTCGTGGCCGGCGATGCGTTCCATGGGCTGCACGTGCAGCTCATAGAACTCGGGGATGTGCTTCTCGCTGCCGCTCACCAGCGAAGGGAACGAGGCGCGCGGATCGACCGGCTCGATCACCGCCACCCGATAGCGCGGCCACAGCGTGCGCACTTCGTCGTTGATGCGCAGCATGGAACGCGGCTCGCCATCGAGCGCATCGACGCGCTCGAGCGTGTTCTTGCCTTCGCAGTAGTGCCCCACGCGGGTGCTGACGACGCTGGTGCCGGTACTGTTGACGAAGGTGCCGACGTAGCTGCTGCGCGCGGCGGCGTCATGGATGCGTGTCAGCCAGCCGCGCAGGTCGCCGGCGCTCTCGCCGCTGGCGCTCGATGGCGGCGGCGGGGGCGGCTTCTGCGACTGCGCCCGAGCCGAGCCGGCGCTGAGGGCTGCGGCGCACACCAGCGCGCCGGAAAAACGCGACACGCGCGCTAGCGTCGTGCGCGCGTGCGTGACGGGCGCGCCCGTCGCACGTGCGGGCGTGGGCAGGCGCAGGCCCGGGGACGGCACCCGCTCCATCACTGCGCGGGCTGCACCAGGGAGGCGTTGCGGATGTCGCTGCCCGGCATCTGGAACGGGCCGCTCATCGCCGACTGGCGGTGCGCCGCCAGGTACGGGGCGAGCTGGGCGGCCGCGGCCTGGCGCTGCGCCGGCGTCTGCACCTGCTGGTCGTTCTGCAGCGCGGTGGCGACCACGCCGCCGTTGTTGAAAGAGGTCGTCGACGCCTGCATCGGGCCGGATGCGGCGGCCGCGGCGAGGGTCGCGCCGCCATGGCTGAAAGGACGCACGATGTTCAGGCCCCCGATGACCACCAGGAAGCCGGCGGCCATCGCCACCGGCCCCTGCCAGCGGCCACGCGAGCGGATCGCCGCGGTGGACGCGTTGACTGCGGCCGGCGCGACGACCGGTTCGGCCTCGACGCGCGCTTGCGGCGCCAGCACCACCGGCTCGTCGGCCAGGCGGGCCCGCAGCGCCACGAGGAAGGCCTCGTCGGCGGCCGGCTCCGCGGCCAGGTCCTCGCTGCGCAGCACGTCGCCGATCAACTGGTAGGCGTGCCACGACGCGCGCGCCTGCGGATCGTCGCGCCAGGCCTGGAAGGCCCGCGCGGCTTCGCTGTCCGTGGCATCGCCGTCGGCCAGCGCCGACAGGATGCGGCGGCTGGAGTCGGAAGAGGAGCTATCGCTATCAGGCTGTGACATTCAAACCTCGCAACGGGTCATCGGTTCGCCGGGGGGCAGTCTGGAGAAAGAAACGATTCATGGTGTCGTGGCGCTGTCGTAGTGGGCGCTCACCACCGGTTGCCCTCGCGCGTGTCGAGCAAAGGCCGCAGCCGCTCGGCAATGGCCTCGCGGGCACGGAAGATGCGCGAACGCACGGTACCGATCGGGCAGTTCATCACGTCCGAAATCTCTTCGTAGCTGAGGCCTTCGATCTCGCGCAGGGTGATGGCCTGGCGCAGATCCTCCGACAACGCGGCAATTGCCGCATTCACTGTCGCGGCGATTTCCTTGCTGGCGAGCAGGGCCTCGGGCGTCTCGCCGTCGGTTGGTTCCAATCCGCCGCGGTAAGTTTCATCGTCGTCGTCCGCACCTTGCAATGCCGTGTGAGTCATCACGGGATCGCGCTTCATGTCGACCAGCGCCTTCTTGGCGGTATTGACGGCGATGCGGTAGAGCCAGGTGTAGAACGCGCTCTCGGCGCGGAACTGCGGCAGCGCACGGTAGGCGCGGATGAAGGTTTCCTGGGCGATGTCGGCCACCAGGTCGACGTCACGCACCATGCGGCCGATCAGGCGCTCGATGCGGCGCTGGTACTTGACGACCAGCATCTCGAACGCGCGCACGTCGCCCTGCTTGACGCGCTCGACCAGCGCGGCGTCGGGATCGGGGTTGAGCATGGTCATGCGCGCCAGTTCCAGAGGGCGCCGCGCAGCGCGGCCCAGCGCGCCGCTTCGCCGGCGGCGCTCAACGGAAGCCAGGTGGCGATGCGCGAGCCCATGCCCATATGCGGCAGGAAGCGAACCAGCATCCAGGGGCCCAGGTCCAGCATGAGGGTCGCGCCGCCGCGCTCGGCGGAATGGACATCGTCGCCCGCGGCCAGCACCCATTCCTGGCCGTCCCAACGCAGCGTGCGCTGGATGGCCGTCGAGCGGCCCTGCGCGAGCCAGCACGCGCCAACGGTGATGGCGGCGACGGACAATGCGACGGCCGCCTGGACCGCCGGACTGCCCAGCGCGCCGGCCCCGCTCTGGCCGTCGAGTGCCGCCAGGTACGGCAGCGCCCAGGCCAGCGGGGCGGCCACCGAGGCGCCGACCAGCAGCGACAGCGCCGCGCGCCACGCACGGCCGGGGACGCTCGTGAACTCGACGGGAGGCGGCGCGCGCATCGCTCGCCGGGAAAGGAGGCTGTCGGGGACGGTCAGACCTTGCGGAACACGAGGGTTCCGTTGGTACCGCCGAAGCCGAAGTTGTTCTTGACCGCGACGTCGATCTTCATCTCGCGTGCCGTGTTGGGGCAGTAGTCGAGATCGCACTCGGGGTCGGGATTGACCAGGTTGATGGTCGGCGGCGCGAGCTGGTCGCGCAGCGCAAGCACCGTGAACACCGACTCGATGCCACCGGCGCCGCCCAGCAGGTGGCCGGTCATCGACTTGGTGGAGCTGATGGCCAGCTTCCTGGCGTGGTCGCCGAACGCCTTCTTGATGGCGTTGGTCTCGTTCAGGTCGCCCAGCGGCGTGGACGTGCCGTGCGCGTTGAGGTAGTCGACCTGGTCGGCGTTGATGCCCGCGTTGGCCAGCGCCGCACGCATCGAGCGGTTCGGGCCGTCGACGTTGGGCGCGGTCATGTGGTACGCGTCGCCGCTCATGCCGAAGCCCGCGAGCTCGGCATAGATGGTGGCGCCGCGCGCCTTGGCGTGTTCGTATTCCTCGAGCACCAGCGCGCCGGCGCCCTCGCCCAGCACGAAGCCGTCACGCTCCTTGTCCCACGGCCGCGAGGCGGCGGCAGGATCGTCGTTGCGCGTGGACAGCGCGCGCGCCGATGCGAAGCCGCCGATGCCCAGCGGCGACACGGTGGATTCGGCGCCGCCGGCGATCATCACGTCGGCGTCGCCGTATTCGATCATGCGACCGGCCATGCCGATCGAATGAAGACCCGTCGTGCAGGCCGTCACCAGGCCGAGGTTGGGACCGCGGAAGCCGCAGTAGATCGACACGTGGCCCGAGATCATGTTGATGATCGAGGCCGGCACGAAGAACGGCGAGATGCGGCGCGGGCCGCGGTTCGCGTATTCGGTCTGCGTGTGTTCGATCTCCGGAAGGCCGCCGATGCCGGCGCCCATCAGGACGCCGATGCGGTCGCCTTCCTGCTCGGACAGCTGGTCGCCGGTCTTCAGGCCCGCGTCCTTGATCGCCTGCATCGCCGCCGCCACGCCGAAATGGATGAAGGTATCCATGTGACGGGCGTCCTTGCCGGGGATGTAGTCCTCGACATTGAAGCCCTTGACCTCGCCCGCGAAATGGCAGGCGAAGGCGCTGGCATCGAACTTGGTGACCGTGGCAATGCCCGATCGGCCGGCCTTGATGTTGGCCCAGCCTTCGGCCACGGTGTTGCCCGTGGGGCAGACCAGACCCAGTCCGGTGACGACGACGCGACGACGACTCATGACTCGATCAGGCCTTTGCGTGGGCCTTGGCGTAGTCGATCGCGAGCTGGACGGTCGTGATCTTCTCGGCTTCTTCGTCGGGGATCTCGATGCTGAACTCGTCTTCGAGCGCCATCACCAGTTCGACGGTGTCGAGCGAGTCCGCGCCCAGGTCGGCCACGAAGGCCTTGTCGTTGGCCACGTCGGCTTCGGGAACGCCGAGTTGTTCGGCAATGATTTTCTTGACTCGTGCTTCGATATCGCTCATGACACTCCTCCGGGAGGTTTGCGTAAAAACGGGCGGATTCTACTTGCCCAGATAACCAGACGGCCGAACCGGCCTTGCGGCCGATACGGCAATCCGCTCAATTCATGTACATGCCGCCGTTGACGTGCAGCTCAGTACCGGTGATGTAGCCGGCCTCGCGCGAGGCCAGGAATGCCACCGCCTGCGCGATCTCCTCGGGCTTGCCCAGGCGATTCAGCGGGATCTGTTGCAGCAGCGCGGCCTTCTGGGCCTCGGGCAGCACGTCGGTCATGTCGGTCTCGATGAAACCCGGCGCGACGCAGTTGACGGTGATGTTGCGGCTGCCCAGCTCGCGCGCCAGCGCGCGCGTCATGCCCGCGACGCCGGCCTTGGCCGCCGCGTAGTTGGCCTGGCCCGGATTGCCGCTGGCGCCCACGACCGACGTGATGTTGATGATGCGGCCGAAACGCTGCTTCATCATGGGACGCATCACTTCGCGCGCCATGCGGAAGACGGACTTCAGGTTGGTGTCGTGCACCGCGTCCCAGTCGTCGTCCTTCATGCGCATGGCCAGGCCGTCGCGCGTGATGCCGGCGTTGTTGACCAGCACGTGCACGCCGCCGTATTCCTTGACGATGCCGTCCACCAGCGCCGTGACGCCCGCGGCGTCGTTGACATCGAGCTTGACGCCCTTGCAGCCGGAGTGGCCCGCCAGCGCCTCGGTGATCGCCTGCGCGCCGGCGTCGCTGGTGGCGGTGCCGATGACGCGGAAGCCGCGCGCGGCGAGCTCCTGCGCGATGGCGCGGCCGATGCCGCGGGAGGCGCCGGTGACCAGGGCCGTCTGCACGTTGCCGTCGTTCAGATCGCTCATGCCAGCAGCCCCTTGACTTCCGCGAGCGAAGCCGGATCGTAGAGGGCACCCGTGACCAGTTCGGCGTCGATGCGCTTGGCCATGCCGGACAGCACCTTGCCCGGGCCACACTCGATGACGTGCGTCATGCCGCGCGCCTTGAGGGACTGGACGACCTCGACCCAGCGCACCGGGCCGGCGGCCTGGCGCACCAGCGCGTCGCGGATGGCGGCGGCGTCGGCCGGCGTGGCCACATCGACGTTGTTGATGACCGGAATCGCCGGCGCATGCAGCGTGACCTGCTCCAGCGCGGCGCGCAGGCGCTCGGCCGCGGGCTTCATCAGGCTGGAGTGGAACGGGGCCGACACCGCCAGCAGCAGTGCGCGCTTGGCGCCGGCGGCCTTGAGCATCTCGCACGCCTTGTCGACGCCGGCCTTGGAGCCGGCGATGACGGTCTGCTTGGGATCGTTGAAGTTGACCGCCTCGACGACTTCGCCGCTGGCTTCGGCGGCGGCCTTGCAGCCGTCGCGCACGGCCTGCGCGTCCAGGCCCAGGATCGCGGCCATCGCGCCGGCGCCCACGGGCACGGCGTCCTGCATGGCCCTGGCGCGCAGGCGCACCAGCGGCAGCGCGTCGGCCAGCGTCAGCACGCCGGCGGCCACCAGCGCGGCGTACTCGCCCAGCGAATGCCCGGCCACGGCGGCCGGCGTCGCGCCGCCTTCGGCGCACCAGGCGCGGTAGGCGGCGATGCCGGCCACCAGCATCACCGGCTGGGTGTTGGTGGTCAGGTCGAGTTGCTCCTTGGGGCCGTCATGGATCAGGCGGCCGACGTCCTCGCCGAGCGCGGCGGAGGCTTCCTGCAGGGTGGAGGAAACGGCCGGATGGTCGCCCCAGGCGTCGAGCATGCCGACGCTCTGCGAGCCTTGGCCGGGGAAGACGAATGCGAATGCAGTCATGGAATCGGAAATCTTGTTGTTCTCGTCAATGACGACGCAGGCAAATGCCGCGCCGCTTCAGTAGTCGACCAGCGCCGCACCCCAGGTGAAGCCACCGCCGACGCCCTCGAGCAGCAGGCGCTGCCCGCGCTGGATCTGGCCCGCGCGGATTGCGACGTCGAGCGCCAGCGGAATCGACGCGGCCGACGTATTGCCGTGTTCGGCCACCGTCACCACCACGCGCTCCACGGGCAGCTTGAGCTTGCGGGCCGTGCTCTGCATGATACGGATGTTCGCCTGGTGCGGCACCAGCCAATCGACATCGGAAGTGGTGCGTCCGGCCAGCTCGAGCACTTCGTTGGCCACATCGCCCAGCACGCCGACCGCCAGCTTGAACACGGCGGGGCCGTCCATCTTGAGCAACGGATCCCCGAAGATCTTGCCGCCGTTGATGGTGCCCGGCGTGCACAGGATCTCCAGGTGGCGGCCGTCGGCATGCAGCTTGGTGGCGACGACGCCCGGCTTGTCGCTCGCCTCGAGCACGATCGCGCCCGCGCCGTCGCCGAACAGCACGCAGGTGGTGCGGTCGTCGAAGTCGAGCAGGCGCGAGAACACCTCGGAGCCGATCACCAGCGCACGGCTGGCGCTGCCGGCCTTGATCATCGCGTCGGCCACGCTCAGCGCGTAGATGAAGCCCGAGCACACGGCCTGCACGTCGAACGCCGCGCAGCCGAACACCCCCAGCTTGCGCTGCACGATGCTGGCCGTCGACGGGAACACCATGTCGGGCGTGGAGGTAGCGACGATGATCAGATCGATGTCGGACGCGGTGCAGCCGGCCGCCTCCAGCGCGCGCTGGGCGGCGGTGGTGGCCAGATCGCTCGCATGCACGTCGTCGGCCACGAAGTGGCGCGCGCGGATGCCGGTGCGCTCGACGATCCACTGGTCGGAGGTCTCGACGCCGCGCTTGGCGAGCATCTGCACCAGGTCGTCGTTGGTCAGGCGCAGCGGCGGCAGGTCGCTGCCGGTGCCGGCGATGCGGGAATGGCGGGCGGCGGTAATTTGAGAGTACTCCCCAGTGCGCGCGTGTTCGCGCCCACCCTCTGGCGGCGATGCGCTGGTCATGCCGCTTGTGGAACGGATTCGCCGCCCGTGGGCGGCAGCGCCTGCATGGTCTCGACGATGGCGTCGTGCACCCCGTCGAGCAGGCGGTTGCGCGCCGCGTCGTGCGCGCGGATCAGCGCCTGGCCGAAAGAGAACGCGTCGGCGCCGCCATGGCTCTTGAACACCAGGCCCTTCAGGCCCAGCAGCGCAGCGCCGTTGTAGCGGCGCGGATCGACCCGCGCCTGGAAGCGGCGCAGCACCGGCATGGCCAGCAGCGCGGCGATCTTGGTGAAGACGCTGCGCTCGAACTCCTGGCGGATCATGGCCTTCATCATCTTGGCCACGCCTTCGTTGCTCTTGAGCGCGACGTTGCCGACGAAGCCGTCGCAGACCACGACGTCGGCCGTGCCCTTGAAGATGTCGTCGCCCTCGACGTTGCCGAAGTAGTTCAGATGGCCCTGGCCCGCCACCGCGCGCAGCAGCTCGCCCGCGCGCTTGATCACTTCGCTGCCCTTGATCACTTCCTCGCCGATGTTGAGCAGGCCGACGACCGGCTCGGGCCGGCCCTCGGTGGCAGTGACGAGCGCGCTGCCCATCACCGCGAACTGCAGCAGGTGTTCGGCGCTGCAATCGACGTTCGCGCCCAGATCGAGCACGCAGGTGTACTGATCCTTGATGTTGGGCATGAACGCGGCGATCGCCGGACGGTCGATGCCGTCCATCGTCTTGAGCAGGTAGCGCGACACGGCCATCAGCGCGCCGGTGTTGCCGGCCGAGACGCAGACGTCGGCGGCGATGTTGCCGGCCTCGTTGACCTTGAGCTGCTCGATCGCCACCCGCATCGAGGAATCGCGCTTGCGGCGAAGCGCCGTCTCGACCGTGTCGTCCATCGTGACCACCTGGCTGGCCGTGATCAGCGTGCAGCGCGGCCAGTCGGTGGCCGGAGCCAGCGCGCCGGGGCTGCCGACCAGCAACAGCTCGGCATCAGCGTGGCCGTCGAGGAAGGCCTTGCAGGCCGGCAACGTGACGGACGGGCCGTGGTCGCCGCCCATGCAGTCCACCGCCAGGCGCACGCGTGTTCGAGGTGTCAGAGGCACAGGATGAATCACAGTCAGGATCGGTCGAGCCGATCTAATTCCAGCAATCCAGGACCATATCAGACGCACCTGTCAGGGGGCCACATGACAACCCGAATGACCCCGCTACGCATCGGAAACAGGCAAGCCGCGTCATCGCCCGAAGGGCGAGGACGCTGCGACGCGAGGTGCTGACAAGTGGGTGGGCGCGCCAGCCATGCCGGGCGCCGAGGCTGCGAGCAGTCGCAGCCACCTGAAACAATCAGGCGTCGGCCTTGGTCTTCAGGACCTTGCGGCCACGATAGAAGCCGGTCGGGCTGATGTGGTGGCGCAGGTGCACTTCACCGGTGGTGGCCTCGATCGCGGTGCCCGGGGTGGTCAGCGCGTTGTGGGAACGGTGCATGCCGCGCTTGGAGGGCGACTTCTTGTTTTGCTGGACAGCCATTTTAAAACTCCTGGGAACGCCGCTGACACCAGCGGCCGTTCTGTGAACCCATGCCCTTGCTGCCGAACCGGCGCTGCAAAACCAATGCAGCAGCCGGGCAAAGATTGGGGAAAGCCTGCGATTCTAGCGCATTCGGCGCCGCTCGCCAAGTCCGAGGAGCAGGTGGCGCTCAGGATGCCATCATCCGACGCAAGGGGTCTGGCTCCGCCGGGGAATGCCGGCGATCCTGCTTCGGCGACTGGCGGTGCCTGACCCCGGTCTCGAGCGTTGTGTTGCGAGATCGGGGTCAGGCACCGCCCGGCGGCGCTCGCTCTCGCGCTCGGCTTGCCGAGGGCGGAGCCAGACCCCTCCGGCTTATTTCAGGCCGGCCGCGTCGCGCAGCACCTGCACCTTGTCGGTGCGTTCCCACGAGAACTCCGGCTCCTCGCGGCCGAAGTGACCGTAGGCCGCAGTCTTCTGGTAGATCGGGCGCAGCAGGTCCAGCATCTGGATGATGCCCTTCGGACGCAGGTCGAACAGCTCGTGCACGAGCTCGGCGATCTTGTCGTCCGGGATCACGCCCGTGCCTTCGGTGTAGACCGTGACGTTCATCGGCTTGGCCACGCCGATGGCGTAGGCCACCTGGATCTGGCACTGGCGCGCCAGCCCGGCCTTGACGATGTTCTTGGCGACATAGCGCGCGGCGTACGCGGCCGAGCGGTCGACCTTGGTCGGATCCTTGCCGGAGAACGCGCCGCCGCCGTGCGGGCAGGCGCCGCCGTAGGTGTCGACGATGATCTTGCGGCCGGTCAGGCCGCAGTCGCCCTGCGGGCC
>JBJMWF010000385.1:0-4088 GCA_045810265.1 Vitreoscilla sp.
CGGCCGCCAGCGCGCGGCCGTCGGCATCGAGCACGTCGCCGCGCGCGAGCCGCGCCGGCCAGTCAGGGACGGCCGGAAAGCGCGCCGTGAGAAAGGCCAGCAGCGTCGCGAAACGGCCGTCGCCGACGCCCACCCGGCTGGCGGCCACGCCGTCGCGCATGGGCGGCACGAACACGCTGCGGGCCGGCGGCGACACCTCAGTCGCCCGCGGCATCGAGCCGCCGTGCGCGCTGCAGGCGCCAGGCCTCGTCGGGATGCGCCGCGTCGAACACCTGCTCCGCGGTCGTGGCGGTCTCGTTCAGTCCGGTGTCGAGCGCGACGCGGTTGTCGAACACGAAGCACTCGCCTTGCCAGTCTCGATCGGCGTCGGGCAGCTGCTGGAAAAAGTTGAGGACGCCGCCCTCGAGCTGGAAGACCTCCAGCCCGAGGCTGCGCAGCCAGGGCGCGGTCTTGTCGCAGCGGATGCCGCCGGTGCAGTACATCGCCACCGGCTGCTTCGCCTCGCGCCACGCGGGCGCGCGGGCCTGCACCCAGGCGACGAAATCGCGGAAGTTGTGCACCTGCGGGTCGACGGCGCCGTGGAAGCGGCCCAGGCGCACCTCGAAGTGGTTGCGATTGTCGAGCAGCACGACGTCGCCCCGCGCGAGCAGCTCGCGCCAGGCAGCGGGCGACAGGTGGCTCGCGTCGCGTTCGTCGGGCGCGGGCAGGTCATCCGGCAGGCCGAGGGCGACGATCTCCGGCTTGACGTTGACCTTCAGCCGGCCGAACGGCGCAGTGGTGCAGGCGCTGTGCTTGAAGACCATGCCGCGCAGCGCGCCGTCGAAGGCGTCCTGCAGGGCGGTCTCGAAGGCGGCGACGGCGTCGGGCGTGCCCGCCACCGTGCCGTTGATGCCCTCGGCGGCGACGACGATGCTGCCGGTCAGGTCACGCGCGAGCGCACGCAGCGCATCGGCCGCCGCGCCGGGGTGGGCGAGCGGAACGAAGCGGTAGAAGGCGCTGTGCAGCAGCGCTGAGGCGGGAGCGACCATGCAAAAAGGATTTTCGCAGGTGCCACGGCGGATCGGCTCGGGGCCAGACCCCGGGGTCTGACCCTCGGGTCTGGCCCCGCCGAGGTGCCGCTCGGCGCGATCCCGATCCTCAGCGCGTGGCGTGCGCCAGCGCCTCGGCCGCCTCGTGGTCCATCAGGCGCGACTGCGAGGCGTCGGCCTGCAGGCCCAGCTCGCCGTAGCGGTAGGCGATGGTGAGGGCCTGGATTGCGGGGGCGTAGTCGGCGTCCGCGGCGGCCTGGTAAAGCGCGAGGGCGCGGGCCTCGTCGCGCTCGACGCCTTGTCCGGCGCGCAGCATGTTCGCGTAGAGGAACATCGCGGGGGCGTCGCCGCCTTCGGCGGCTCGTGCCATCAAGGTCGCAGCCTGCATGAGGTCGGGCGTGCCCTTGGCGGCGTCCAGCGCGCGCAGCGCCAGCAGGCGCGACGCGGCCGGCACGTGGCCCGCGCTGCCTTGGGCGAGCAGGCGCGCGACGCGCGCGTCGTCATGCGCCGTGCCCGCGTCCGCGCCGTCGTTCAACACCGCCTCGAGACGCTGGCGCGAGGCCGCATCGCTGCGATGCGCCAGCAAGGCCGCAAACGCATGCCGCGCCTGGACATTTCCGCGCTCCGACCAGCGCGCCAGCGAGGCCTCGGCCTGCGCATCCCGGCGGTCGGCCGCGGCGTGCAGCCAGGACTGCGCCTGCGCCTCATTCGGCGCGAGCCAGAAAGGGCGCGTCGACGCAGCGGCGCCCGCCAGGGCGGCCAGCAAGGCGACGCCGGCGACCAGGCGCTTCACTGGACGCTCAGGTCGATCTGGTAGCGCGCCAGGCCCAGGTTCGAGCCGTCGTCGGCCAGCACCTGCGTGACGCCGGGGATGCCGTCGCCAGCCGCCAGCGCGGCCAGTCCGGGCGCCGAGCTGAACTGCACCGGTCCGGCCGTCGTCACGCGCGTGAAGTGCCAGCTGCGATCGCTGCCGTTGGTCACCTTGGCCAGCGTCGCCGCGGCCTTGACGTAGGTGATCAGCACGTCGCGGTTGGCGTCCGGGCTCTGGTAGATCGTCTTGCTGCCGTTCAGGCCGGGGAACCCGCCGCCGCCACTGGCGCGATAGTTGTTGGTCGCGACGATGAACTGGGCTGCCGGGTCGATCTGGTTGCCGTTGTACGTGAGGTTCTTGATGCGGCTGTTCAACGGCTGCGTCACGTCGATCTCGTACTTGATCGAGCCGTCGCCATCCATCACGTCGAAGTTGTAGCCCGGGAACGAGCTCACCAGCGATTGCGGCGTGGCCAGGGTCGGGTCGATCTGGTTGAAGCGCTTGGCGGCGAACTCCAGCCAGGCCTTGATGTCGGCGCCCGTCACCAGCACGGCCTGGATCGTGTTCGCGTAGAGGTACAGGTCGGCCGCGTTGTTGATGGCCAGCGGGCCGCTGGCGACGTTGGTGTAGTCGTTCGCACCGCCGAAGCCGCTCTTGAACGGTGCGCTGACCGAGAGCACCGGCAGGCTCTTGTACTGCGGCAGGTTGGCGGCGACGTAGTTCTTCACGTAAGCGGCCTGCGCCTGGTTGACGACCTGGATCGCGCTCGTGTCGCCCACGTCGGCGAAGTACGTCGTCATGGCGTAGTCGGTGGTGCCGATCGGCGTCTTGACGTAGGCGATGGTGCCGGCATGTTCGGTCTGCACCAGCGGAGCGATGGTCGCGTCGGCGGCCACGTAGCTCTTGTCGGCGTTCTGCGTCGACATGGTCGCGGTGGTGGTCGCGCTCTTGTCGACCGTCCAGCCGGCCGCGGTGTACGCCAGCTTGAGGTTGACCACGCCCAGGTTCTTGCCCCAGAAGTTGGCCATCACCGCCGGCACGCCGGAGACGGTGCCCGCCGTCTTGTCGACGCCGGCGATGTTGAACGCGGCGACCGTGCTGTTGCCGTTGGGGAACACCTGATGCATGTGGCCCATCAGCAGCACGTCGATGCCCGGTACCTGCGCCAGGTACAGGTTGCCGTTCTCCATCGTGGGCGAGTAGGCCGTGTTGTCCGGGCCGCCGTGCGAGATCGCGACGATGATGTCGGCGCCCTTGGCCTTCATCTCCGGGATGTATTTCTGCGCCGTCTCCTGCAGGCCGGTGGTGGTGACGTTGCCGTCCAGGTTGCCCTTGTCCCAGGCCATGATCAGCGGCGGCGTGAAGCCGATCACGCCGACCTTCACGGGAACGGTGACCGTCTTGCCGTCCGGCGTGGTGGCGCTGAGCGTCCTGGTCAGGATCACGTACGGGTCGAAGATGGGCTTGGAATCGGTGGTACTGACGACGTTGGCCAGCACCTGCGGATACGCCGGGCCCTGGCACTTGGTCTGCGCCGACACGGCGGCCATGTTCTTGACGTTGAACTGGTGGCCAGTGACCTGGGCCAGGTAGGGCAGGCCGTAGTTGAACTCGTGGTTGCCGATGGTGCCGGCGTCGTAGCCCACGGAATCCATCGCCTTGAAGATCGCCAGCTTGTCGGTGCACGGCACCTTGCTGACGAGCGCCTGGTAGTCGCCGAGCACGGTGCCCTGGATGATGTCACCGGCATCGAACAGCATGGTGTTCGTGTTGGCGGCGCGCACCTGCTTGATCAGGGTCGAGGTGCGCTCGATGCCGACGGACGGGTCGGCGGCGAGCTTGTAGTAGTCGTAGCCGAGGATGTTCTGGTGCAGGTCGGTCGTCTCCATCAGCGTCAGGTTGACGCTGGTGCCGACCGCCGGGCCGTTGCCGCCCGAATCCTTGGAGCCGCCGCAGGCCGCGAGGGTGGCCGCGGCAATGAGCGTGGCGACGAGCGCGGGATGGCGCGGCAGCGTCGCGTGGGTGAAGAAGTTCATCAGGAGTCTCGTGGAATCGACAAAAGCGCGGACGATAGGTGCCGCGCGTGACGAAGTCATGACTTTTCCGAAGAACCCCTTGCCGTATACCGCGAACAAGGGAGGGCCGGCTTGTTGCGCAACGAGGCCGCTCTCATCGACACGCCGGGTCGCTGCCGGAGGTGTCTGGCGCCGCCTCGGATCGCGTCAAGGCGTTGCCGGAGAGAGCGCGAG
>JBJMWF010000386.1:0-3731 GCA_045810265.1 Vitreoscilla sp.
CCTCGGAGCCGCCGCCACCGCCGGAGCCCTTGCCGGTGCCCGCGCCGCTGCCGCCGGAACCGCGGCCGGCCCCCATCGCCGCGCCGTCGCCGTCGCCCATCGCGCTGCCCAAGCCGACGTTCGCGCCGCTGGACGTGCCGGTCGCACCGCCGCCGCCGGTGCCGCCGGTGCCTCCGCTGGAGCCGGCACCGCGCCCGGCCCCGCTGGCTGCGCCGCCGCTCACGCCGCCACCCTTGAGCAAGCCGACCTTCGTGCCGCTGCAGGTACCCGTGGCCAAGCCGGTGCCCGTGCCGGCACCCATCCCGGCGCCTGCGCCGGTACCTGCTCCGGCCGCCGTTCCGGCAGCGGCTCCGGCACCGAAGCCGCTGCCGCCGCCTCCTGTTCCGGCACCGGTGACACCGCCCCCGATGCCGACGCCCGCGCCGACGCCCGTACCGGCTCCTGCGCCCGTAGCTGCACCTGCGCCTGCACCCGCACCCGCACCCGCACCCGCACCCGCACCCGCGCCCGCGCCCGCGCCCGCGCCGGCTCTGGCGCCTGCGCCAGTCCCCGCGCCGGCCGCGCCCCCGACACCGCGACCCGCACTCTCGGAGCCGCGAACGCCCGCCAACGGCACGGCCCCCGCGGCGCCGTCGACCGGGGCGCAGACGCAGTCCGTGCGCCCCGTCGACAACCCGGCAGAACGCGGCGGCGCCGGTGGCAGCGCGCCGCCCGCCAACGGCAGCGGCAAGCTCAATCTCGATGGATCCAGCGGCGGCGGCAATGGCACGGTGCAGCCGCCCAACACGGGCGCGAGTGCGCCGCTCAATCTCGACCTGCACGGCGGCGGCATGGGGCCCAGCCTGGGCCGCACGCGCAGCGGCCTGGTGCCGATGCTGCCGGCGCCGGCCGAGAAGAAGACGCAGCTCGAGACCGACCTCGAGAAGGCCAACCGCGCCAAGTGCTCGGAGGCCTATGCCGGCGCCGGCCTGCTGGCGGTGATCCCGCTGGCCAAGGACGCCGTCACCGGCAAGGGCTGCAAGTGGTAGCGGCGGTCAGCGTGCCGCGCCGGTGAGGCGCCACACCGTGTTGCCCACGTCGTCGGCCACCAGCAGCGCGCCCTTGGCATCGATCGCCACGCCCACCGGCCGGCCGTAGGCCTCGCCCTTGTCGTTGACAAAGCCGGTCAGGACGTCGATCGGCATGCCCGAGGGGGACCCGTTGGCGAAGGGCACGAACTGCACCTTGTAGCCCACTGGCGGCTTGCGGTTCCACGAGCCGTGCTCGCCGATGAACATGCCGTTGGCGAACGGCGCGGGCAGGGCGGTGCGCGTGGCCGCGACCAGGCCCAGCGCCGCCACGTGCGCGCCGAGCGCGAAGTCGGGCGGGATCGCCTTGGCCACCATGTCGGGGTTGGGCGGGGTGACGCGGTCATCGACGTGCTGGCCGTAGTAGCTCCACGGAAAACCATAGAAGGCGCCGTCTTTGACCGACGTGAGGTAGTCGGGCACCAGGTCGTCGCCCAGCTCGTCGCGCTCGTTGGCCACGGTCCACAACACGTTGGTGCCGGGCGCCCAGGCCATGCCGTTCGGGTTGCGCAAGCCGTGGGCGAACACGCGCTTGTTGCCGCTCGCCAGGTCGACCTCCCAGATGCCGGCGCGTCCTTCCTCGGCCGCGATGCCGTTCTCGCCGACATTGCTGTTGGAGCCCGTCGTCGCGTACAGCTTGCTGCCGTCAGGCGAGGCGATGATGTTCTTGGTCCAGTGGTGGTTGATCGAGCCGGCGGGCAGGTCCGTCACCCTCACGCCGGGCGACGCGATGCTGGTCTCGCCGGCCTTGTACGGAAACTTCAGGATCTCGTCGCTGTCGGCCACGTACAGCGTGTCGCCGACCAGCGCCATGCCGAACGGCGAATTGAGCGCGTCGATGAAGACGGTCCTGGTCTCGGCGACGCCGTCGCCATCGGCGTCGCGCAGCAGCACGATGCGGTTGGCGGTCGGCGCGCCGGCGCCCGCCTTCTTCTGCACCGCCTTCATGACCTTGCCCTTGATGCCCTTGGCGTCGTCGGGCTTGGGCGGCGCGTTGGTCTCGGCGACCAGCACGTCGCCATTGGGCAGCACGCAGAGCCAGCGCGGGTGGTTCAGGCCGGACGCGAAGGCCGCCACCGCGACGCCGGCGGCCGGCGTCGGCTTGGCGCCCGCTGGCCAGCCCTTGGCCACCGCGACCTGCACGGTCGGGATCACGTGCTTGTCGACCGGCTTGATCACCGGATGCGGCCCGACCGTCTCCGGCGGCGACGCCACGGGGCCGACGCCGGTCTCCCCGGGCATGGCATGGACGGACAGGGCAGCCGCGACGGCGGCAACGGCGGTCAGGGCAGGCAGCAGACGAGACATCGTGGCTCCGGACGACAAGCTGCACGGCAGCGGGACTGCTGCTCTGCAAACGATGTACCCGCCTTGCGGCGCGGCGGCCTTCTACACGAGCGTGCGCAGCTTCTCGTAGCCGCTGCGGCTGATGGGCACCCGCTTGCCGCTGCGCAAGCGCGCCGCGTGGCGGTCGGGCCCGGGCCGCTCGATCGCCTGCAGGTGCGCCAGGCTGATGATGAAGGAGCGGTGCACGCGCAGGAAGCGCGTCGCGTCGAGCTGCTCCTCGATCTCCGAGATGCGCTGCGGCTTCAGGTGGCACTTGCCGTCGACGTGGATCGCCAGGTAGTCGCCCTGGGCCTCGATGCACTCGACCTGCTCGACGGCGATCACGTGCACCTGCTCGCGGTCACGGATCAGGATGCGTTCCAGCGGGGCCGTCCTGCGTGCGACCAGCGCGTCCAGCCCGGGCGCGGGCGCCGCGATGGCGGGGGCGTGGAACGCGCGTGCCCGGGCGAGCGCATCGTCGAAGCGCGCCTTCGAAAAGGGCTTGAGCAGGTAGTCGACCGCATGCAGCTCGAAGGCCTTGATCGCGTGCTCGTCGTAGGCGGTGGTGAAGATCACGCCGGCGCGGCGGCCGGTGAGCTCCAGCACTTCCAGGCCGGTCAGCCGCGGCATCTGGATGTCCAGGAACACCAGGTCCGGCGACAGCGCGCCGATCTGCTTGACCGCGTCCAGGCCGTTCTCGCATTCGCCGACGATCTCGATGTCCGCATGCCCCTGGAGGTATTCGCGGATCAGGCGGCGGGCGAGCTCCTCGTCATCGACGATGAGGGCGCGAAGGGGCGAGGGTGAAGTCATGCGCCGTTCTCCTTGTCGACGGGCAGTTGGATCTCGATGGCGAAGCGGCCGTCGCTGCGTTGCCAGCCGATGCGGGCGCGGGCGCCGTACAGCACGGCCAGGCGCTCGCGCAGGTTCTTCAGGCCGACGCCGTGCGCGCCGGCAGGCGTGTCTTCGGGTGCCACCGGGTTGACGACGGCGATATGCAGCGCGCCGTCGTGCACCAGCGCGTCGACGGCGATGGTGCCGCCGCCATCGACCTGGCGCACGCCATGCTTGATCGCGTTCTCCAGCAGCGGCTGCAGCGTCATCGGCGGCAGCAGGCAGGCGGCCGCCTCGGCGCTGACCTGCAGTTCGGTGTTGAGCTTGGCGCCGAAGCGGCGCTTCTCGATGGCCAGGAAGTGCCCGCACAGGGCGACCTCCTCGCCCAGCGTGATGCGCTCGCGCTCGGCCAGCGCCAGCGTGCGGCGGAAGAATTGCGCGAGGTCGACCGTCATCTCGCGCGCGGCAGCCGGATCGAAGCCGGTGAGCGCGCTGATCGAGTTC
>JBJMWF010000387.1:0-11431 GCA_045810265.1 Vitreoscilla sp.
GGAGCTGCCGGGAATCTCGGTGGTGCTGACCTGGGTCATGAACGGCGGATGGGAACGGAGCGGGAAACCGGGTGAACGGAGCTGCCAGGATACCGGCCCCGGCGCGGGGCCGGGAGCCAGCAGCGCCGGATCACTTGCGCATGACCTTTTCCGAAGGCGTCAGCGCCTCGATGTAGGCCGGGCGCGAGAAGATGCGCTCGGCGTACTTCAGCAGCGGCGCCGCGTTCTTCGACAGCTCGATGCCGTAGTAGTCGATGCGCCACAGCAGCGGGGCGATGGCGACGTCCAGCATCGAGAAATCGTCGCCCAGCATGTACTTGTTCTTCAGGAAGATCGGCGCGAGCTGCGTGAGGCGGTCGCGGATCTGCGCGCGGGCCTTCTCGAGCTGCTTGTCGTTGGGCTTGACGCCGCCACGGCCTTCCAGGATGTTGACGTTCGAGAACAGTTCCTTCTCGAAGTTGAACAGGAACAGGCGCACACGCGCACGGGCGACCGGGTCTCCGGGCATCAGCTGCGGATGCGGGAAGCGCTCGTCGATGTACTCGTTGATGATGTGCGACTCGTACAGGATCAGGTCGCGTTCGACGAGGATGGGCACCTCGTTGTACGGGTTCATCAGCGCGATGTCTTCGGGCTTGGCGAAGAGATCGACGTCGCGGATCTCGAAGTCCATTCCCTTTTCGAACAGCACGAAGCGGCAGCGGTGCGAGTACGGGTCGGTGGTTCCTGAATACAGCACCATCATGGCGGGGGCTCCGTCGAAAAATCAGTCGTCAAAAAACAGTCGACCGGCAAGCCGGTCGGAAGAACCATCCAGGGCGGTCGCGAAAGACGCTATTTCACGTCTTTCCAGTACGCCGCATTCAGCCGCCAGCAGACCACCCAGAACACCGACAGGAAGATGAGCACCCAGACACCCAGCCTCACGCGGAAATTCTGCGCCGGTTCGCTCATCCATTGCATGTAGGCAACGAGATCCGCGACGTCGGCGTTGTAGTCGGCCGGATTGAGCGTGCCCGGAGTCTCCAGCTTGAGACCCTTGAACACATGCTCGACCTGCCCGCCCTCTCCCTTTTCGTCCTCAAAGACCGCGCGCTGGGTGCCCTGGAGCTCCCACAGCACGTGCGGCATGCCGACGTTCGGGAAAACGCGATTATTCCATCCCGTGGGCCTCGTCTCGTCCCGATAGAAAGATCTGAGGTAGGTATAGAGGTAATCCGCCCCTGATCCGTTGGCGCCGGAGCGGGAGCGAGCGATCACCGACAGGTCGGGCGGGACGGTACCGAAGAAGGCCTTGGCATCCTTGGGATCCAGGGACGTCTTCATCAGGTCGCCCACCTTGTCGCCGGCGAACAGCAGGTTGGATTTTATCTGATCGTCGGTCAGCCCGATTTCAGGGTCGTGCAGGCGGTTGTAGCGCATGTACGAAGCCTGGTGGCAATTGAGGCAGTAGTTCACGAACAGCTTGGCGCCGTGCTGCAGCGCGGCGCGGTCGGTCAGGCGCTCGACGGGGAACTTGTCCCAGGCCGGGCCGCCCTCCTGCGCGAACGCGGAGCCGCACAACGAGAGCGCCACGACGAGGCTGGCAAGAAGACGCTTCATGAGGGTGTCTTTGTTCATGGCGATCAATGCGCGTGGAAGGTGACGCGATCGGGCACGGGCTTGAACGTGCCCATCTGGCTCCACCACGGCATCAGCAGGAAGAAGCCGAAATACAGCAGCGTGCCGATCTGCGAGATGGCCGTCTTGAGCGGATCCGGCGGCTCGATGCCCAGGTAGCCCAGGATCATGAAGGTGACGACGAACACGCCGTAGATCGCCTTGTGCCAGCCCGGACGGTAGCGGATCGACTTGACCGGGCTCTTGTCCAGCCAGGGCATGAAGAACAGGATCACCACCGAGCCGCCCATCACCAGCACGCCCCAGAACTTGGCGTCGCAGCCGGACAGCGCGCTGATGCCGGTGAACTTCAGTGCCCCGATGCCGATCAGCACCAGCACCGCGCCGACGGCGATCAGCAGCTTGCCCAGCGGGCCGAAGCGGCCCTTCCACAGCGCCAGGATGGCCGCCACGGCCACGATGATGCGGAACCACACCAGCATGTCGTCGGTAGTGGCGCGCAGCATCGAATAGAACGGCGTGAAGTACCAGACCGGCGCGATGTGCGGCGGCGTCTTGAGCGAATCGGCCGGGATGAAGTTGTTGGCCTCCAGGAAGTAGCCGCCCATCTCCGGCGCGAAGAACACGACCGCGCTGAACAGGATCAGGAAGCCGATCACGCCCATCATGTCGTGCACCGTGTAGAACGGGTGGAACGGGATGCCGTCGCGCGGGATGCCGTTGGCGTCCTTGTTGGCCTTGATCTCGATGCCGTCCGGATTGTTCGAGCCCACTTCGTGCAGCGCGATGATGTGGGCGACGACCAGGCCCAGCAGGATCAGCGGGATCGCGATCACGTGGAAGCTGAAGAAGCGGTTGAGCGTGGCGTCCGACACCACGTAGTCGCCGCGGATCATCAGCGACAGGTCGGGGCCGACGAACGGGATGGCCGAGAACAGGTTGACGATCACCTGCGCGCCCCAGTACGACATCTGGCCCCAGGGCAGCAGGTAGCCCATGAAGGCCTCGCCCATCAGGCACAGGAAGATGGCGCAGCCGAAGATCCAGACCAGCTCGCGTGGCTTGCGGTACGACCCGTACAGGAAGCCGCGGAACATGTGCATGTAGACCACGATGAAGAACGCCGAGGCCCCGGTGGAGTGCATGTAGCGCACCAGCCAGCCCCAGGGCACGTCGCGCATGATGTACTCGACCGACGCGAATGCGAGCGTCGCATCGGGCTTGTAGTGCATCACCAGGAAGATGCCGGTGACGATCTGGATCACCAGCACCAGCGTCGCGAGGATGCCGAAGAAGTACCAGAAATTGAAGTTCTTCGGCGCGTAGTACTCGGAAGCGTGATCC
The DNA here is from genome assembly GCA_045810265.1 of Vitreoscilla sp. GTDB lineage: Bacteria > Pseudomonadota > Gammaproteobacteria > Burkholderiales > Burkholderiaceae_C > Scleromatobacter. Next base: position 2,965 of record JBJMWF010000387.1, read on the forward strand.
TTCCAGAGCTTGGTCGCGGGGAAGCGGTTGTCGACCCAGGTCATCAGCTTGACGGCGGCAGGCGCGTTGGCTGGGGCTACCTTGAATTCAGACATGCGGTCCTCTTGTTTGTTCAACGGCAAGGCGAGACGACGCGGGGTCGTCCCTGCCTTCGTCTCAAGCCTTCGTGGTCTCGTCCTGGCCGATGATCAGCTTGTGATCGTTGCCCGGCACGAAGCTGTACGGCGGCACCCGCAGGTTGTCCGGCGCCGGCTTGTTCTTGAAGACGCGCCCCGCCAGGTCGAAGGTGGAGCCGTGGCAGGGGCACAGCCAGCCACCGGGCCAGTCGGCGGGCAGCGAAGGCTGGGCGCCGGCCGTGAACTTGTCGCCGGGCGAGCAGCCCAGGTGCGTGCAGATGCCCACCACCACCAGCAGCTCCGGCGTGCGCGAACGGTGTTCGTTGCGCGCGTAGGGCGGGGTCTGTTCGTCGGGGTTGCGCTTCGAATCGGGGTCGGCGAGCTCGCTGGTGTCCTTCGACAGCGTCGCGATCTGCTCCGGTGTGCGGCGCACGATCCAGACCGGCTGGCCGCGCCATTCGACCGTCTTCTTCTCGCCCAGCTTCAGGTCGGAGATGTCCACTTCGACCGCGGCGCCGGCGGCCTTGGCCCGTTCCGACGGTGCGAAGGTGCTGACGAACGGCACCGCCGTCGCCACCCCTGCCACTGCTCCCACTCCGCACGTGGCGGCTACCCACCGCCGTTTGCTTTCGTCGATCCCGTCGTGCACTACAACGCTTTCACTCATGAGCATCCTCGAGCTGAATACCAGTTCTGGGCAACGCCATTGAGTTTAGCGTGCGCAACCACGCGTTCGAGCGACCGGGGCACCACAGGCAAACCCTTGGTACGCTCGCTCGCACGCCCCGGGTCGACGCCCGGTGTTGACGGCAGCTTCGGAGCGGCAATACTGCGTGCGGGACGCTCTCGCGCGCCGGAGCGCAACGCCCGATCAATGACCGACGACAATCCAACTGCAAAAAATCAGGAGAAGACTCATGGGATTCGCAACGGAGTTCAAGGAATTCGCCGTCAAGGGCAACGTGATGGATCTCGCCGTGGGCGTGATCATCGGCGCGGCCTTCGGCAAGATCGTCGACTCGGTCGTCAACGACCTGATCATGCCGTTGATCAGCAAGGTGACCGGTGGCCTCGATTTCTCCAACTACTTCATCCCGCTCGCCGGCCAGACGGCGCCGACGCTGGCCGAAGCAAAGAAGGCGGGCGCCGTGTTCGCCTACGGCAACTTCATCACCGTGGCCATCAACTTCATCATCCTGGCCTTCATCATCTTCCTGATGGTCAAGCAGATCAACAAGCTGAAGAAGGAAGCGCCGCCGGTCGTCGCCGCGACGCCTGAGGACGTCATGCTGCTGCGCGAGATCCGGGATTCGCTGAAGAAGTGACCCCAACGCCGGCGCGTGCGCCGCCGACTTTGCTCAGGGTGCCAGCCGCCGCGCCATCTTCGCCGCGGCGACCAGGCTGGCCTGATCGGCGATGCCACGCCCGGCGATGTCGAACGCCGTGCCGTGATCCGGACTGGTGCGCACGAAGGGCAGGCCCAGCGTGACGTTGACGCCCTGCTCCACGCCGAGGTACTTGACCGGGATCAGGCCGTGGTCGTGCGTCATGGCGACGACGAAGTCGAACTCGCCCGGCTTGTTGGCGGCATCGCGGGCGCGCATGAAGATCGTGTCCGGTGCGTAGGGACCACTGGCCTGGATGCCCGCGGCGCGCGCCTGCGCGATGGCTGGCGCGATCAGCAGGGTCTCCTCGTCGCCGAACAGGCCGCCCTCGCCCGCATGCGGGTTCAGGCCGGCGACGGCGATGCGCGGCGCGGCCAGGCCGAAACGCAGGCCCGCGGCGTGCGTGATGGCCAGCGTGTCGACGATGCCCTGCGTGGACAGCGCATCGATGGCGCGCCGCAGGCTCATGTGGATGGTCACCAGCACGACGCGCAGTTCGTCGTTGGCCAGCATCATGCGCACGGGCGGCGGCGGCTCGCCGGGCATTGCGGCCAGCGCCTGCAGCATCTCGGTGTGACCGGGGAACGGGACACCCGCGGCGGACAGCGCTTCCTTGTGGATCGGGGCCGTGACGATTGCGCGGCCTGCGCCCTCGCCGATCCAGGCCACGGCCTGCTCGATGCAGCGCGCGGCGGCCCCGCCGGCGCGGGCCGACACCGCGCCGAAGGGCAGCGCCGAGAGTCCGCGCTCCAGGCCGGCGGGCTCGCACACGGCCAGCGCATCGGGCGGGCAGGCCGCGTGATCGGAGGGATGCTCGAGCACCGCGACCGGCAGCACCAGCCCGCACGCCGCGACCGCTCGGCGCAGCACGTCGATGTCGCCGATCACGACGGCGTCGCGCAGCTCGCCGGACGCCGCGGCCTTGGCGATGATCTCGGGCCCGATGCCGCTGGCGTCGCCCATCGTGACGAGCAAGGGCAGCGCGGCGCGCGACGGCGCCTGGGAGGATCCGGCGGTGTGGTGCATGGGCATCGCGCGGATTGTTCCACGGTCACGGCGCGTGCCACACTCGCCGCTTCGATGTCCCTGTCGTAGCCGCCGTGACTCTTCCATATCGCCTTTCGAGACGTCTGGCCGTCGCCGCGCTGTGCGCGTGCGCCGTCGCCGCGCATGCGCAACCGCTCGCCACGCCCAAGACGCCGCTCGCGCCATCGCCCGGCGACGCCAGGCGCTTCCATGCCTCGCTCGAAGCGACGCGCTTTCGCGCGCTGCTCGACAGCGACTGGCAGTGGCGCATGCAGCAGTTCCCCGAGTGGGCCACCGCCCTGGGTGACCATCGCTACGACGACAAGCTGACGGATGTGACCCCCGAGGCCATCGCGCGCCGCGAGCAGCACGAACGCGAGCACCTGAAGGCGCTCAAGCGCATCGACGTCGAGGTGCTGACCGGCGAGGATCGCATCTCGTACGACTTCGCGCTGCAGGACGCCCAGTTGGCGGTCGACTGGCAGAAATACCCCGCGATGCATACCCGCGTGCTCTCGGCCAAGAGCGGCCCGCAGCTGGGCCTGCCGTCGATGATGCAGGACTTCCCGGTGCGCACCGAGCTCGACGCGCGCCACGCGCTGGAGCGCCTGAAGGCGATGCCCCAACGCATCGCGCAGGACATTGCCTGGCTGCGCGAAGGCAAGCGTGCCGGCTGGGTCACCTTCAAGGCCTCGCTGTCGCAGGTGCCCGACCAGATCGACAAGCTGCTGGCCAAGCCGCTGACCGAGACGCCGCTGCTCGCGCCGTTCATGCACTTGCCTTCGGACGTACCGACCGACCGGAGGAGTGCGTTGCAGGACGAGGCGGCCGCCGTGCTGCAGACACAGGTGGCGCCCGCCTTCCTCGAGCTGCGCAAGGTGGTGATCGACGAGCTGCTGCCCGTCAGTCCCGAGGACGGCGCGATGAGCGCGTATCCGGACGGCCCCGAGGTCTACAAGCTGTTCATGCGCGGCTCGACCACGCTGCCGCTGGACGCCAAGGCGGTGCACGAGATCGGCCTGGCCGAGATGGCGCGCATCCACGCGCAGATCGACGCCGTGATGAAGCAGGCCGGCTTCAGTGGGAGCTACGCCGAATTCGCCGACCAGCTGGGCCACGACCCGAAGTACTACTACACGAACGGCGACGAGCTGCTGGCCGGCTATCGAGACATCGCCAAGCGCATCGACCCGATGCTGACCAAGCTGTTCCTGACGCTGCCGCGCACGCCCTATGGCATCCGAGCCATCCCCAGCTACCAGGGCCCCAACACGGTGGAGTTCTATTCCCCGGGCGCGGCCGACGCCTCGACGCCAGGCTGGTTCAACGCCAATGTCCTCGCCCTCTCGTCGCGGCCCAAGTGGGACATGGCCGACCTGTTCCTGCACGAGGGCGTGCCGGGCCACCACCTGCAGATCGCGCGCGCGCACGAGCTGGTGCAGCTGCCGATGTTCCGCCGCGCGGCGCTGGTCAACTCGTACGTCGAAGGCTGGGCGCTGTATGCCGAGGGCCTGGGCGAGGAGCTGGGCCTGTATGACGATCCGTACGCGCGCTACGGCTACCTGCGCGCGCAGGCCTGGCGCGCTGGCCGGCTGGTCGTCGACACCGGCATCCACGCGCTCGGCTGGACGCGCGCCCGGGCGATCGACTACCTGGTCGACAGCGGCGGCCTGGCGCGCGAGGACGCCACCGCCGAAGTCGACCGCTACTACGTCTGGCCGGCGCAGGCGCAGGGCTACAAGCTGGGCGAGCTGAAGATTCGCGAACTGCGCCAGAAGGCGCACGAGGCGCTCCGCGACCGCTTCGACCTGCGCGCCTTCAACCAGGAGATCATCGATCACGGCGCGCTGCCGCTGCCCGTGCTGGAGCGCGTGATCGATGCATGGATCGAGCGGACCAGGAGCGGCCCCGCATCGCCGCCGATCGCGGACGCCAGGTGATGCGCCGGCTCTGGCTGCTGTTCGCCCAGGCGGTGACCATCGCGCTCGCCGTCGTCGTGGTGCTGGCCGCCTGGAAGCCGCAGTGGTGGGCCTCCTCGCGCACGCTCGCGAGCGCCGCCGCGCCCGCGTCACCCGCGCCGCGCGCGCCGGCGCTGGCGCCTGCGCTTTCGGGGCCAGGAGCGGGCACCAGCAGCTTTGCCGCGGCGGTGCGGCGTGCAGCGCCGGCCGTGGTCTCGATCACGGCCAACAAGACGACGCTGCGGCGCACGGCCGGTGGCGCCGCGCAGGCCTTGCCGCGCGACTTGTTCAATGGCCGCAACCAGACCCAGGCCGGACTCGGCTCGGGCGTGCTGGTGTCGGCCGACGGCTACCTGCTGACCAACCAGCACGTGGTCGAAGGTGCCGACGACATCGAAGTCACGCTGTCGGACGGCCGTTCCTCGAGTGCGACGGTAGTGGGCACCGATGCGGATTCGGATCTCGCGCTGCTCAAGGTGTCGCTGGACAACCTGCCGGTGATCCCGTTCGGCGACATCCGGCAGGTGTCGGTCGGCGATCCGGTGCTGGCCATCGGCAACCCGTTCAACGTCGGCGAGACCGTCACCTCGGGCATCGTCAGCGCGCTCGATCGCAACCAGCTCGGGCTGTCGACGATCGAGAACTTCATCCAGACCGATGCCGCCATCAACCCCGGCAACTCGGGCGGTGCCCTGGTCGACGGCGAGGGCCGGCTGGTGGGCATCAACACCGCGATCTTCTCGCGCAGCGGCGGCAGCATGGGGATCGGCTTCGCGATCCCGGTGGACATCGCGCGCGAGGTGATGGACGCCCTGATCCGCGACGGCCAGATGACGCGCGGCTGGATCGGCGTGCAGCCGCGCGACCTCACGCCCGAGTTCGCCGACAGCTTCCAGCTGCCGGTGCGCGAAGGGGTGCTGGTGACCGGCGTGCTGCGGGGCGGCCCCGCGGCACTGGCCGGGCTCAAGCCCGGCGACGTGGTCACCGCGATCGGCGGCGTGAAGATCGCCAACACCGCGCAGCTGTTGCGGGCGGTGGGCGCGCTCAAGCCGCCTGCCAATGCGGTGCTGGCGGTGCAGCGGGGCAGCGACGCGATGACCTTGAGCGTGCCGGTGGCCAAGCGGCCGCCCGCCAAGCCGCGGGACGCGGATCAGGACTGAAGCAACCAGTCGCGATCCGGTCATCCTGCGCGCAGTCGCAGGATCCACGCCGGCGACGAGGCTGCCCTTCAGGGATGGATTCCGCGACTTCGCGCGGAACGAGCGGCCCTCAGGGCGTCTCGGTGCCCGGGCTCTCGACCGGCTTCCTGACCGTGATCGCCGCCGCCCACAGCCCGACTTCGTACAGCAGGCACATCGGGATCGCCAGCGCCAGCATCGACACCATGTCCGGCGGCGTGATGACCGCCGACACGATGAACGCGATGACGATGAAGTAGCCGCGGAACTCGCGCAGCTTGGCCACGCTCACCACGCCCATGCGCGCGAGCACGACGACGACGATCGGCACCTCGAAGGTGGCGCCGAAGGCCAGGAACATGGTCAGCACGAAGCCGAGGTAAGCCTCGATGTCGGGCGCCACGTTGACGCTCTTGGGCGCGAAGCTCTGGATGAAATGGAACACCCGCCCGAACACGAAGAAGTAGCAGAACGCCACGCCGCCGATGAACAGCACCGTGCTCGAGACCACCAGCGGCAGCACCAGCCGCTTCTCGTGGCTGTACAGGCCGGGCGCGATGAAGGCCCACAGCTGGTACAGAACGACAGGCAGCGCGACCAGGAACGACAGCAGCAGCGTGATCTTCAGCGGCACCAGGAACGGCGAGATGACGTTGGTGGCGATCAGGTGCGAGCCGGCGGGCAGCTGGGCCACCAGCGGCTTGGCCAGCAGGTCGTACAGCGCGGCCGGGCCCGGGAAGAACGACAGCACGGCGAAGACCACGCCGACCGCGATCAGGGCGCGCACCAGGCGGTCGCGCAGCTCGACCAGATGCGCGACGAAGGGCTGCTCGGTGCCTGCGAGCTCGTCGTGTTCGTCGGCCATTTCAGCGGATCCGGGAAAAGGACAGGAGCAGGGCCGCGGCGATCGCGCTCAAATCGCGCTCCCGTTGCTGCGGCGCGGGCGGAACCGGGCCACGCGCGCGGCGCCCGATTGCGCGTGCGCGCGCACGCCATTGCGTTGCTTGTACCAGGTGGGCACGGCGGCGCGCTTGAGGCGCCAGTTCTTCTTCGGCGGCTTGTAGGCCGGCGGCGTCGAGTAGTGCGCGGCCCCGTACGGCGTCATCGCCGGCGGGTTGGCGGCATCGCCGAGCGACGACATGCCGCCCTCGATCGCAGCGCGCGTCTCGTTGATTTCCTTGTGCACCGTGTCGTGCACGTCGCGCGCGGCCGTCTCGAACTGCGACCGCATCTTCTGCAGTTCCTCGAGCTCGATCGAGCGGTTGACCTCGGCCTTGACGTCCGCCACATAGCGCTGCGCCTTGCCCAGCAGCGTTCCCACGGTGCGAGCCACGCGCGGCAGCTTCTCGGGCCCGATGACGATCAGCGCCACCGCGCCGATCAGCGCCATCTTGTCGAAGCCGAAGTCGAGCATGCGGGCTCAGGGGCGCGTCTTGGTCTCGACGTCGACCGTGTTGGGGTCGCGCACCGGCGTGCCGGGCACCTGCGGGGGCGTTCCCGGCGTGTCTGCACTGCCGTCACGCATGCCGTCCTTGAAGCCCTTGACCGCGCCGCCCAGGTCCTTGCCCGCGTTCTTCAGCTTGCCGGTGCCGAAGATCAGCAAGACCACCACCAATACGATCAACCAATGCCAGATGCTGAACGATCCCATAACGATTCTCCAAGGCGAACGGCCCGCCAATTCAGGCGGCGGGCACACTCGGCATTCTAGTTGACGACCGTGTCGACAATGCGAAGCGCCCCGGATTCACCCCTTGGCCCACGGCCGCGGACCGCCGATCGCGTGCAGGTGCAGGTGCGGCACCTCCTGCAGGCCGTCCTTGCCGGTGTTGACGATGATGCGAAAGCCGTTGGTGGCGCCGTTGTCGAGCATCAGTTTCGGGATCATGGCCATCATCCTGCCCAGCAGCGGCGCGTCGGCGTCCGTCACCTGGGCCATCGACACGACGTGGCGCTTGGGGATCAGCAGCAGGTGCACCGGCGCCCAGGGCGCGATGTCGTGGAACACCAGGATCTCGTCGTCCTCGTAGGCCTTGCGCGACGGGATCTTGCCGTCGACCAGCTTGCAGAAGATGCAGTTCGGATCGTGTGACATCGCAGCTCCCGGATCAGGCATACATCGGGCGGCGATCGTTGAACGCGATCCAGCCGCGCAGGCAGCGGTACAGGTACCACAGGCCGATGATCCCGTAGGCGATCGCGCCGGGCAGCGCAAGCAGCAGCCAAAGCGGCCCGGTGATCACGAACCACAGCAGCGCGAACCAGAAGGTGCGCGACTGCCAGCGCCAGTGGCTGCGGTAGAAGTCGTCGGGCAGGTCGCCGAACTTGACCAGGTTGATCAGGATGGCGATCACCGAGAAGATGCCGCCGGAGAACCACGTGACCGTGTGCAGCGCGTACATCACGTGCGTGAGCGTGCGCGGCTCCTCGCGATAGGCCTGGACGTCGGTCTGCATCGTTTCTCCTGAGTTGGTCAAAGCTTGGATTCGCCGTCGCGCTGCTGCGACTTGCGCAGCGCGAATTCCTCGAGGCCGGACAGCCCCTCGCGCCGCTCGAGCTCGCGGATCACATCCGCCGGGGACAGGCCGAAATGGCTCAGCGCGATCATCGAGTGGAACCACAGGTCGGCCACCTCGTAGATGATCTTGGCGGCATCGCCGTCCTTGCCGGCCATCACCGTCTCGGTGGCTTCCTCGCCGACCTTTTTCAGGATCGCGTCGGTGCCCTTGTCGAACAGGCGCGCGACGTAGCTCGCCGCCGGGTCGCCCCCGTTGGCGGGCTTGCGCGATTCGATCACCGCGGCC
>JBJMWF010000388.1:0-4242 GCA_045810265.1 Vitreoscilla sp.
ACGACCACAACAACACGCGCAGCCATTGGTTCTACATGTGGGCTGGCGCCAAGGGCACGCTCTATTCGGGCGTGCTGCCGGGGCAGGACGACGAAGTCGTCGCGTACCACAGTGCTGGCGGCGTCTCGGGCAGTTCGGGTGGCTCGTACTGCAATCCGAGCGACTGGTTCTGCAACGATCTGACCATGGGCACCGCGGCCAACGAAGGCGGCAGCGCCAAGTGGAGCTACCACTCGGTCAAATTCCGCGACAACAACGAGCAGTACAACCACTACACGAACGGCCAGTGGCAGGGCACGGTGGGCCTGGTGCGCCAGGACATGGTGACCAACGCGCAGTGAAGACGGGAGCGCGGCGATGAGGATCCGCTGGCGCGTCGTCGGACCGGTCGCGCTCGTGTGTTCGGCCGCGGTCTGGTGGGTCGCGTCGACCGCCAGCACGCCGCCGGCCGCGGCGCTCGACCCGGTGGCGCAGGCCTCGGCGGGCACGCCCGCGCCGCGCGACCTCGCTCCGGCGGCTCCGGCCAGCCGCGCGCCCTTCAGCAAGTCCGGCCTCGATGATCGCCAGGCCCGGCTCGCGCTGTGGCAGCAACGCCTGCAGCGCGCCCAGGAGACGCTGGAGTCGTACAAGATGGCGACGCGCTATCCGTTCGACTCGCGGCCTGCCAGCGAACACCTGGATCAGTGGCAGCCGCACCAGACCATCACCACCGACACGCCGCTGCGCATGCCGGGCACCGGCGTCGTGCCCAACATGCGCGTGCACACGACGCAGCAGCGCGTGTTCGCCACCGGTGCGGACACCGTCACCTTCACGGTCGCCGCGACCGACGACAACGGCGCACCGCTGCCGCTGAGGATCCTCAGCTCGGTCTCGCACAGCCCGCAGGACACCGGCGGCGGCAAGGCTGCGCCGCTGGCGCCGGTGGTGACCCAGCCCTTCGTGGACGACGGCAGCCTGGGCGACCTGCAGGCCGGCGATGGCGTCTACACGGGCCGCCTCGATCCGATGGCCGAAGGCTTCGGCAACTTCGCGGGAATGATCCGCACCGAACTGCTCGTGCAGTCGGGCGAGCAACAGGGCTACGTCGCCTTCGACGTGGTCTATTCGCCGCAGGTGCCCGCGACCTGGTCGGGCTCGGCGCGCGATGTCGTCAAGGACGGCTCGCTCGACTTCGTCCTCGGCGCCAACGTCGTCCAGGCCGGTCGCTACGTGATCACCGGACGGGTCGACGATGCCACCGGCAAGCCGCTGGCGCTCGTGACGTTCAACGACGAGTTGCGCGCCGGGGCGCAGCAGGTGATGCTCCAAGTCCACGGCCGACTGATGCGCGACGCCAACGCCGCGTTCCCGCTGACGCTGCACGACGTCGAAGGCTTCCTCCTGAAGCCCGACGCCTATCCCGACCGCGCGCTGATGCCCGCGCTCGATGGCCCGGTGGCGACCTCGCGCAAGTACGCCCTGGCGCAATTCAGCGGCGCGCCGTTCACCAGCGACGAGACCCAGCGCTACCTGGCCGAATACGGCAAGGACGTCGCGCAGGCGCAGCAGCAGGTCAGCCAGTTGCAGCCCGCGCCGGCCAAGCCCTGAGCGCCCGCACGTCGCCACGGAACGACGGCCGGCTCGGTTCACGCGTCGTTGACATGATGCAACGGACAAATTACATCCCAGGTCGACAATGGCTCGGGCAAAACATCCGATCCGGCAGGCACGACATGACGCTACGCAAGTCCCTTCTCGCCACGACCCTCGCCCTGCTCGCGTGCGCCGCGGGCGGCGCGCTGGCGCAGGAGCACGATCATGGACATGACCGGGGCCGCCCGGCGCCGGGCCATGCGCGCGGTGTCGAATGGGACGGCCGCTACGGCCACAACCACTACTATCCGTCGCGCGGCTACGTCTACGGCACGTTGCCGATCGGCGCGGTCAGCGTGGGCTACGGCCGCGGCAACTACTTCTTCCACGGCGGCGTGTGGTACCGCCCGTACGGCGGCCGCTACGTCGTGGTGGAGCCGCCGGTGGGCATCTTCGCGCCGGTGCTGCCGCCCGACTACGCCACCGTCTGGGTGAACGGCGTGCCCTACTACTACGCCGACGGCGTCTACTACAACGTGGCGCCTGGCCGCGGCTATGTCGTCGTCGCGCCGCCGCCAGGCGTCGACACGACGCAGACGGTGGCGCCGCCTGCACCCACCCCGGTCGCACCGGATCCGATCTTCTATCCGCGCAACAACCAGAGCGCGGCCCAGACCGAGGCGGATCGCCGCGATTGCAACGCGTGGGCCACGTCCCAGCCCAACGCGATGGCCGACGCGAAGGTCTTCCAGCGCGCCACCGAGGCCTGCATGGACGGCCGCGGCTACACGGTGCGCTGACCCGCGCCGGCACGCGCCGGCTTCGTCAGGCGTCTGCTGCGACGCAATGCAAAAGGGCCTCCATTGCCGGAGGCCCTCGTCGTTGCGGGATGCAGGCCCCGATGACCTGCGCCGCGCTCAATGCCAGCCGCGGTGCCAGCCGTATTGCGGGTGGCGCCAGCCCCAGCCATAGTGGGCGTGGTATTGCCAACCCCAACCCGGACCCGGGCTGGCATAGGTGGGCGCCACGTAGACGACGCCGGCCGGTGCGACGTATTCACCGCCGCCGCCGTAGCCATACCCGTAGCCGCGCGCGGGCGCCACGATGCAGCCGGACATCGAGGCCAGCGCGACGCCGGCAATGACGAGTGCAAGACGCTTGTTCATGATGCTTCCTTTTCGGTTCGTCCGAGATGCGCCTGCCTGTCGCCGCGACCCCTTCGAGCCTTGATGGCAAGCCACGCACCCTGTGCCTCCAGAACGGTCGCGCTGACACATGCGTTGACCCCGCTACAGGCCCAAGGCCGAGCTGGGCGGCCATCTTTACGTCCGTGCCCTATGAGCGTTCCGCCCGCGGTTTACGCGGCTTTGCAATCAGAAACCCTGGGCTTGTCATCGATCGATGACAAGCGGCGTTTAATAGCCATGGCGGCACTGATGCAGCCTTTCAGGAGAACCGGATGAATTCCAATCGAAAGCTCGTGCGCTGGGGCGCCCTCGCCTTGCTCGTCACGCTCATGAGCGGCTGCTGCGTCGCTCCCTGGGGCGGCCGTTATTACGGCGGCGGCTATGAACACGGCGGCCATGAACACGGCGGCTATGAACATGGCGGTGGCTGGCGCCACTAATCGCCAAGCTTCGATGCGGCCACTGCCTAGGGCCGTGAGCCGACCCGGCGGTGATGCGCCCGCGTCGTCGCGATGCGCTTGCCAGAAGACCGAGGGCCGCAAACGCGGCCCTCGTCATCGATGCGAGCCGCGGCTCAGTGCAGCTTGCCGCGCCCGCCGCCCTTGGGCCCGCCCGGCGGCGTCGCCGCGGCCTTGGCGTCGACGTTGCGCAGGATGTCCTTGCCGCTGATGCCGGCGAACAACGCGGCCGCCCGCACCTTGATCTCGAGCAGCTCGCTCGCGCTCACCGAATACTGGCCGGTGACCTTGTTGACATCGACCTTGAACTCGACGTCCTTGCCGTTGTTCGACAAGGTGCCGACGGTGAATTCGTAGTCGTCGCTGTCGGCCGGCAGGCCCCGCCCCTCGAGGTCGTAATCCTCGTATTCGATCCGATAGATTTCGCCGCTCGCCAGGTCGAGCAGACCCGTCGCGTCGACGATCTCCTCGCTCAATTCATCGGAAATCTTGATCGGTACCTTCAGGTCCACAGCCTTACCTCGTCTTGTTCTGATCCGGCGATTTTCACACGCGCGCCCCTGGGCGGGGGACAAAAGCGCCGGAGACCCGCCTGGCGATGCAGGTCGCTGTGGCCCTTACGCGTCGCTGCGCATGGTCGAGCGCACCAGGCGGCCGAAAGTCAGGCCCTGCACCAGGATGGAGAACGCGACCACGCAGTAGGTGAGCGCGATCAGGGTTTCGCGCCAGGGGCCCGGCGGTATGGCCAGGGCCAGCGCAATCGAGATGCCGCCGCGCAGGCCGCCCCAGGTGAGGACGCCGGCGGCGCCCGCGGGCAGGCGAAACGCGCGCCGCGCGAGCGCGACTGGCAGCCCCACCGTCAGCCAGCGGGCGCCCAGGGTGATCGCGATTGCCGCGGCGCCTGCCAGCAACGCCGCGGCCGGGCCCAGCGGGAAGCGGATCGTGATGACCTCCATGCCCACCAGCACGAACAGCACGGCATTGAGGATGTCGTCGAGCAGCTCCCAGAACAGGCTGACATG
>JBJMWF010000389.1:0-20376 GCA_045810265.1 Vitreoscilla sp.
CAGCACTTCCAGGCCGGTCAGCCGCGGCATCTGGATGTCCAGGAACACCAGGTCCGGCGACAGCGCGCCGATCTGCTTGACCGCGTCCAGGCCGTTCTCGCATTCGCCGACGATCTCGATGTCCGCATGCCCCTGTAGGTATTCGCGGATCAGGCGGCGGGCGAGCTCCTCGTCATCGACGATGAGGGCGCGAAGGGGCGAGGGTGAAGTCATGCGCCGTTCTCCTTGTCGACGGGCAGGTGGATCTCGATGGCGAAGCGGCCGTCGCTGCGTTGCCAGCCGATGCGGGCGCGGGCGCCGTACAGCACGGCCAGGCGCTCGCGCAGGTTCTTCAGGCCGACGCCGTGGGCGCCAGCGGGCGTGTCTTCGGGCGCCACCGGGTTGACGACGGCGATGTGCAGCGCGCCGTCGCGCACCTGCGCGTCGACGGCGATGGTGCCGCCGCCTTCGACCTGGCGCACGCCATGTTTGATAGCATTTTCAAGCAGCGGCTGCAGCGTCATCGGCGGCAGCAGGCAGGCGGCCGCCTCGGCGCTGACCTGCAGTTCGGTGTTGAGCTTGGAGCCGAAGCGGCGCTTCTCGATGGCCAGGAAGTGTCCGCACAGGGCGACCTCCTCGCCCAGCGTGATGCGCTCGCGCTCGGCCAGCGCCAGCGTGCGGCGGAAGAATTGCGCGAGGTCGACCGTCATCTCGCGCGCGGCAGCCGGATCGAAGCCGGTGAGCGCGCTGATCGAGTTCAGGCTGTTGAACAGGAAGTGCGGATTGATCTGGGTGCGCAGCATCTGCAGCTCGGCGTCGCGCGCGAGGACGCGAGACTCGGCTTCGCGCCGCGCGGCGGCCTGTACGCTCTCGAAGGCGACCAGCACGTCGTGCGCCAGCAGCGACAGCAGGTACAGCGCGAAGCCGGCCGCGAAGTACATCACCCACCCGGCCGAGGTCATGGCGACGAAGGGCCTGCCGCGAACCAGCAGGCCGCCCAGCGAGTTCCAGGCTTCGCCCAGTCCGAGCCAGGCCAAGGCAGCGAGCAGCGACGCGCCGCCGAACAGGCCGAGCGCCACTGGCCAGCGCCGCTGCGACCACGGCAGGCTGCGGCAGACGTAATACGACGAGACCGCGACGAAGGACCAGACCAGGCAGATCGGCAGCGCGAATTCGAGCGCGCCCGTCCATTCGGCCTGTTCGGTCAGGCGCAGCAGCGCCGCGATGCCGACGCCGGCGATCAGCCAGGCCAGTTCATACCAGAGCAGCCGGCGGGCATCGGCGAGGATGGGGTGCATCTAGTTCGTGATCTCGACGCCGCCCATGATCACCGAGCCCTCGATGATCAGGCGCTTGCCGGGCGTCATCGGCGGCGCGGTCTTGTCCTCGATGCCACCCAGCATGGGCGTGCCGTTGATGGACACCGACCACTCGCGCGGCACGCGGATCTCGACGCCGCCCATGATCACCGACAGGTGCAGCACCGCCTCCGTGGCGATGGCGGCCTGGCGCAGGTCGATCTCCACCGAGCCCATCACGGCGTTGATCTCGCCGCCGGCGAACTCCTGCGAGTCGTTCTTCAGCGCGATGCCGCTCATCATTGCGGAGGCGTCGATGCTGGCGCCGTGCTCGAAGCGCTCGTCGCGCTGGCCGGCATGCCGCCTGACGAACGCCTGGCCGTCGGCGCCGCGCCGCGGCGGCCGGCGCAGCAGCACGTTCAGGCCGACGGCGATCAGCACGAGGGGCCACAGGTCGCGCATCTGGAAATGGATCAGGCCCAGGTTGCTCAGCGTCGTGCCGACTCCCACCAGGATGAACGCGCCGCCGTACAGGAAGTTCCTCGGCCGGCTGGCGTTGGCCAGGTGCAGCGCACCCATCGCGACGAACACGAGTGGCCAGAACGGCTGCACCAGGCGGCTGTCGAAGACATGCAGGTTGTCCAGCAGCGCGAATAGCCCGACGACGATGATGAACAGGGCGAAGACGATGCGGCTGCGCTGGCGGTTGATCGGATCACGGCTCACCAGTTCGGCTCCCGCGGCGAACGGCGGAGCAGCAGTTCGTAGCCCACCATGGTCCCGCCCACCCCGATCAGCAGCACCGGCCAGGTGGCGGCGAAGGTCCAGCCGCCGATGTGCTCGATCACCACCACCAGGTAGGCCGCCACCGCCAGGCGCAGCGCGGCGCGCACGGCACTGACCGCGCCCGGCGCGGCGACCAGGCGGGCCAGACCGGACAGCGCGATCACGGCCGGCGCGACCAGCCACATGTCGGTGGCGCTGATCAGGCCCTGGTTCTTGAGCAGGCAGGCGATGCCAAGCAGGATCAGCGCGCTGCCGGTGAACACGCGGCGCAGCGTCCGGTGGCCGCGCAGGCGCAGCACGTGGACGTACGGGTGAGGACGGGAGTAGTGGAACATGCGGGAGTCCGGGACGAGCTCTTGATGAGCGAAGGATCGCAGAAGGCGGCCGTGGCTGCACTGCGTGATCGATCAATGCCCGGGAAACGCCGACGAACAGGCGTCCGGGCCCGGGGCAACGCCCGCCGCGAGCGCCTCACGACGTATCACGGCGGGCACCCTGATTGCTATTGTCATACGCACCGTTTCACGATCCGCGCATGGGGTGCACGGATCCATTTTCCGAAGAACAACATGTCAGCCCTTCACGAAAAGAATGAACGCCTGTCCGCATCGTCCGGTCCGTCGACGCAGGCTCATCCGCCCAGGATCCGGCAGGTGCTGGTCGTCGACGACAACGTCGACGCCGCCAACACGCTCGGCGAACTGCTCAAGGCCTGGGGCTACGAGGTGACCGTCGCCCACGACGGCCCGGCGGCGCTGGCTGCGCTGCAGGACACGCTGCCCGACATCGCCCTCCTGGACATCGGCATGCCCGCGATGGACGGCTACGAACTGGCGGCGCACCTGCGCTTCCAGCCGGGCTGCGAGGAACTGCCCATCATCGCCATCACCGGCTCCAGCAGCCCCGAGGACGTGCGCCGCTCGCGCGCCAAGGGCTTCTCGGCGCACCTGGTCAAGCCGGTGTCGGCGGCACGCCTGTTGACACTGCTGAAATAGCGCCGACTTCAGGGTTGATCCGGGCGGCCGGGCGCCAAGCCGGCGGGCAAACGCGGCTACGCTAGGCGTTTCGTCTGCTTGCCGCAAGGAACTCCCGCGATGCCGCTTCGTCCCCCCGTCCTGCGCTCGATCGCTGCCGCTGCCGCCGCGTTGCTCGCGCTGCTGCCGTTGGCCGTCTCGGCCGCCACGCCGCGCGCCGTGCCGCTGAAGATCGATTTCTCGCTCACGCCGGCGCAGGTCGACGCCAGCTGCAAGTCCGAGATCGAGGCCGCCGGCAAGCGCATCGACACGATCCTGCACGCGCGCTCAGCGCGCACCTTCAAGACGGTGGCCGAGCCGCTGGAGAACGTCATCGCCGATCTGGGCGACAACCTCGCCGCGCAGACCTTCCTGTTCAACGTGGCGCCGGACAAGGCGGTGCGCGACGCCTCCGAGCGTTGCAACACCGCGCAGGCCGGCTACCTGGCCGAGCTGTTCGCGCGGCCCGACCTCTATGCCGCCCTGAACGCCGCTGCCAGAAGCCACACCGCGCGCGGGCCGGCGCAGGCCAAGCTGCTCGATGTGCACCTGATCACCGCCAAGCGCTCGGGCGCGGGCCTGCCGCCGGAGCAGCGCAAGCGCTTCGTCGAGATCGCCAAGCAGATCGCCGCCCTGGAGAACACCTACGCGTCCAATCTGTCCAGCGACACCAGCTCCATCATGATCACCAAGGAGCAGACGGCCGGACTCAAGCCCGACCTGGTCGCCGGCCTGAAGTCCAACGCCGACGGCACGCTGGTGGTGCCGGTCGACGAGAGCACATACACGCAGTTCCTGGCCAACGCCAGCAATGCCGAGGCGCGCAAGGATTTCTATATCGTCTACAACAGGCGCGGCGGCCAGAAGAACGTCGAGCTGCTGCAAAAGGCAATTGCGCTGCGCGATGAATCGGCCAAGCTGCTGGGCTACGCCAACTGGAGCGCCTATACGACAGCCGACCGCATGGCGGGCACGCCGGAGCGAGTCCAGAAGTTCCTGACCACCGTCGATGCCGGCCTGATGCCGCTTGCGCGCGAGCAGCGCGCTAAGCTGGCCGCGGTCAAGGGCTCGCCGCTGGAGGAATGGGATCGGCTGTTCTACGCCGATGTCGCCCGCAAGCAGCAGTTCAACCTCGACCCCGAGGCCGTGCGCCAATACTTCCCGGCGCAGCACACCATCGACGCGGTGCTGGCGTTCTACAGCAGCATGCTGGGCCTGACCTTCACGCGCGCCGACGACCTGCCGCGCTGGCATCCGGATGTCGTCGGCTACCGTGTCACCGACGCCGCCACGGGGGCGGATCGCGGCAGCTTCTACCTCGACCTGTACCCACGCCCGGGCAAGTACGGCCACTTCGCCAACGAAGGTCCGACCGGCCGGCGCACGATGCCGGACGGTACGGTGCGTCCGGCGGTCAACACCATCGTGGGCAACTGGCCGACGCCCGCGCCGGGCAAGCCGTCGCTGCTGTCGCACCAGGACGTGCTGGTGTTCTTCCACGAGTTCGGCCACAACGTCGCCGCCCTGTGCGCGGACACGCCGTACGAGACCCTCAACAACGGCTACCGCCTGGACTTCCTCGAAGCGCCCTCGCAGATGCTGGAGAACTTCGTCTGGGATCCGGTGATCCTGAAGAAGATCTCGTCCAATGTGGCCACCGGCGAGCCGCTGCCTGACGCGATGATCGCCAGCATGAACGCGGCGCGCCACTACAACCAGGCCTGGACGTCGATCGGCACGGACATCTTCTACGCGCTGGTCGACCAGCGTATCCACACGGCCGTGCCGCCGGTGGACACCACTGCCATCTGGCAAGCCACCAAGACCAGCTACACGCCTGACAACTTCGTGCCGGGCACCTACCGAGAGGCAAGCTTCACGCACCTGATGGGCGGCTACGAAGGCACGTACTACGCGTACGCCTGGGCCAAGGTCTATGCGATGGACTTGTTCACCGCGTTCCAGCAGGACGGCCTGCAGAACCCCGCGGTCGGTGCGCGCTATCGCAAGGAGATCCTCGCGCCGGCGCGCATGCTCGAGCCCGACGTGCTGGTGAAGAACTTCCTGGGGCGGCCTATGAAGCCGGACGCGTACTACGCTGACCTGGGCATCAAGGTCGACGCGAAGTAGCACCTGACGCCAACGATGCGACCGGGGTGGATCCTGCGACTGCGCGCAGGATGACACCGCGGAAGGCGCCACGTGCCGGCGCACCGGAGGTGCCTGGCATCTTCTCGTTCGCGCTCATGCACCGCCCGGAGGTGCCTGGCATCTTCTCGTTCGCGCCGATGCCGCGGCGATCGCTATTCACTTGTCGCGAACGTGAAAGTGCCTGGCGCCGATCCCCCGAGCGGGGCCGGCGCCAGGCACTTCCCCGGATCGCAATGGGCATTGCAAGCTCCGGCGACGGCTCGGGCGATCCGGGGAAATGCCAGGCACCTCGGAAAGCACCTCAGTCGGCACCGCTCCCGACGCCGTTGCGGCGCCTGCACTCAGATATGCAGCGCGTGCCCCAGCGCCCGCAGCGCCGCTTCCTGCACCGCCTCGCCCAGCGTCGGATGCGCATGGATGGTGTGGCCGACGTCTTCCAGCAACGCCCCCATCTCGATCGACTGCGAGAACGCCGCCGCGAGTTCGGACACGCCCTTGCCGACGGCCTGCCACCCCAGGATCAGGTGGTTGTCCTTGCGCGCGACCACGCGCACGAAGCCGTCGGTGGACTCCAGCGTCATCGCACGGCCGTTCGCCGAGAACGGGAACATCGCGCTGATCACCTCGTGGCCGGCGGCCGCGGCCTCGGTGGCGTTCAGTCCGACGACCACGATCTCCGGATCGGTGAAGCACACCGCCGGCATCGCGGCCGGTGCGAAGTGGCGGTTCTTGCCCGAGATGATCTCGGCCACCATCTCGCCCTGCGCCATCGCGCGGTGCGCCAGCATCGGCTCGCCGGTGAGGTCGCCGATGGCCCAGACGTTGCGCATCGAGGTGCGGCACTGGCTGTCCACCTTCACGGCGCGGCCGTTCATGTCCAGCAGCAGCGATTCCAGGCCCCAGCCAGCCGCGTGCGGTTTGCGGCCGACCGCGACCAGGATCTTGTCGGCGGGCAGGTGGACGGACTCGCCGGCGGCGTTCTTCACGTGCAGCGCGTCACCGAGGTCGTTCAGGCCGTGCACGGCGTGGCCCAGGTGCAGCTTGATGCCGGCCTTGTTGATGGCGGCCAGCACCGGCTTGGTCAGCTCCTCGTCGTAGGCCGGCAGGATGCGATCCTGCGCCTCGACGACGAAGACCTCGGCGCCCAGCTTGCGATACGCCATGCCCAGCTCCAGGCCGATGTAGCCGGCACCGACGACGGCCAGCGTCCTGGGCACCTCGGTGAGCGCGAGCGCGTCGGTCGAGGAGATCACGCGCCCGCCGAACTTCATCATCGGCAGTTCGACCGCGTCCGAGCCGGCCGCCAGCAGCAGGTGCTCGCAGGTGACGCGCATCGTCGGCTCCGTGGCGCCGGTGGGCGTCACGTTGACCGTCTTGCCGTCGACCAGCGTGGCCCAGCCCTTGATCACCTTGACGCCGTTCTTCTTCAGCAAGGCGCCGACGCCGCCCGTGAGCTTGCCGACGATGCCGTCCTTCCACTGCATCGTCCTGGCCAGGTCGATGGAAGGCGAGGCCACCTTGATGCCGATCTTCGAGTCACCCGCCCAGTGCGTGGCCTCCTCGAAGGCGGTGGCCGCGTGGATGATGGCCTTGGACGGGATGCAGCCAACGTTCAGGCAGGTGCCGCCCAGGTTCTCGCCTTCGATCAGCACCGTGGGGATGCCCAGCTGGCCGGCGCGGATGGCCGCGACATAGCCGCCAGGGCCTCCGCCGATGACGACCAGGGTCGTGGATTGGATGTCCATCTCTATTCCACGAAAAGGGTGGCCGGCGTCTCGAGGTAGCCACGAATGACCTGCACGAACTCCGCTGCGTGGATGCCGTCGACCACGCGATGGTCGAACGACGACGACAGGTTCATCATCTTGCGCGCGACGACCAGGCCGTCGCGGATCATCGGACGCTCGACGACGCGGTTGACGCCGACGATGGCCACTTCCGGCGAGTTGATGACGGGCGTGGTGACGATGCCGCCGAGAGCGCCCAGGCTCGTGATCGTGATCGTCGAGCCCGTGAGCTCCTCGCGCGCGGACTTGCCGCTGCGCGCGCCCGCGGCCAGGCGCTGGACCTCGGTGGCGGTGGCCCACAGGTCCAGCGTCTCGGCGTGCTGCAGCACCGGCACCATCAGGCCGGCGTCGGTCTGCGTGGCCATGCCCAGGTGCACGGCGCTGTGGCGCGTGACCACGCCGGCCTCGTCGTCGAAGCGCGCATTCATCTGCGGGAAATCGCGCACCGCCAGCACCACCGCACGCATGATGAACGGCAGCATGGTGAGCTTGCCGCGCGTGGCGCCGTGCTTCTGGTTGAGCTTGCCGCGCAGGGCCTCGAGCTCGGTGACGTCGATCTCCTCGACGTAGGTGAAGTGCGGGATGCGGCGCTTGGCGTCCTGCATCTTCTGCGCGATCTTGCGGCGCAGGCCGATGACGGGGATCGCCTCTTCGTGCGTGCGCTGCGCGTAGCGCGTGTCGCCGCCGGTGGCACCCGTGCCGCCGATCGTGCCTTGCGCGGCGTAGCGCTCGATGTCCTCGTGCGTGATGCGGCCGGCGGTGCCGGTGCCCATGACGTACTGCAGGTCGATGCCCAGGTCCCACGCGTGGTTGCGCACGGCGGGCGAGGCGATCGGCTTGTCGCCGACGGCGCGGGTGATCTTCTCGGCACCCTTGCTGGCCGTCGCGCGTGCCGGAGCAGGCGCGGGCGCGGGTGACGCGACTGCGGGCGCGGGGGCCGGCGCGGGCGCGCTCGCGACGGCAGGCGCCGGAGCGGGAGCGGGCGCCGCCTTCGGCGCGGGCGCCGGTGCCGGTGCAACGACCGGAGCGGCGGCCACTGCGCCGTCCTTGACGTTGCCCGCACCTTCGACCTCGATGCGGATCAGCTCGGAGCCGACGGCCATGACGTCGCCGACCTTGCCGCCCAGCGACAGCACCTTGCCGTGCACCGGCGACGGGATCTCGACCGTCGCCTTGTCGGTCATGACGTCGGCCAGGTTCATGTCCTCGACGATCGTGTCGCCGACCTTGACGTTCCAGGCGACCAGTTCGACTTCCGCGATGCCTTCACCGATGTCCGGCATCTTGATGACGTGAATACCCATTTTTATTTTTCCATCGCTCGTTTGAAGGCGGCGCCAACGCGGTCGGGCCCCGGGAAATACGCCCACTCCTGCGCATGCGGGTAGGGGGTATCCCAGCCGGCGACGCGTTCGATGGGCGCTTCCAGGTTGTAGAAGCAGTGCTCCTGCACGAGCGCGGTGAGCTCCGCGCCGAAGCCGCTGGTCTTGGTGGCTTCGTGCACGACGACGCAACGGCCGGTCTTCTTGACCGACTTGACGATGGTGTCCAGATCGAGCGGCCAGATGCTGCGCAGGTCGATGATCTCGGCGTCGATGCCGGTCTCGGCGGCCGCGGCCTCGCTGACGAACACCATGGTGCCGTAGGTGAGCACGGTCAGCTGCGAGCCTTCGCGGTAGATCGACGCGGAGTCCAGCGGCACCGTGTAATAGCCCTCGGGCACCTCGCCCAGCTTGTGCTTGGACCACGGCACCACCGGCTTGTCGTGGTGGCCGTCGAACGGGCCGTTGTACAGGCGCTTGGGCTCCAGGAAGATCACCGGGTCGTCGTTCTCGATGCACGAGATCAGCAGGCCCTTGGCGTCGTACGGGTTGGACGGCATCACCGTGCGCAGGCCGCAGACGTGCGTGAACATCGCCTCGGGCGACTGGCTGTGCGTCTGGCCGCCGTAGATGCCACCGCCGCAAGGCATGCGGATCGTCATCGGGGCGGTGAAGTCGCCGGCCGAGCGATAGCGCAGGCGCGCCGCCTCGGACACGATCTGGTCGGACGCCGGATAGAAGTAGTCGGCGAACTGGATCTCGACCACCGGCCGCAGGCCGTACGCGCCCATGCCCACGGCCGCACCGACGATGCCGCCTTCGGAGATCGGCGCGTCGAACACGCGCGACTTGCCGTACTTCTTCTGCAGGCCTTCGGTGACGCGGAACACGCCGCCGAAGTAGCCGACGTCCTGGCCGAACACGACGACGTTGGGGTCGCGTTCCAGCATCACGTCCATCGCCGAGCGCAGCGCCTGGATCATCGTCATCGGCGCCGTGGGGCCGGTGGGCGCCGCGGCCAATTGGCTCTTGTTCTGCATTTCCATGGTCAGACCCCCAACTCTTGACGTTGGCGACGCAGGTGTTCCGGCATCTCCTTGTAGACGTCCTCGAACATCGATGCGGCGCTCGGAATGCGGCCGTCGTTGAGCGTGCCGTAGGACTCGGCTTCCTTCTGCGCGACAGCGACTTCGGCCTCCAGCGTCTTCTGGGTCTCGTCGTGCTCGGCGTCCGACCAGCAACCCTTTCTGATCATGTGCTGCTTCAGGCGTGCGATCGGGTCGCCCAGCGGGAAGCGCTGCGCGTCGTCGGCCGGGCGGTACTTGCTCGGATCATCGGATGTGGAGTGCGGGCCGGCGCGGTACGTGACCCACTCGATCAGCGTCGGGCCGAGGTTGCGGCGCGCGCGTTCGGCGGCCCATTGCGAAGCCGCGTAGACGGCCAGGAAGTCGTTGCCGTCGACGCGCAGCGAGGCGATGCCCGAGCCCACGCCGCGGGCGGCGAAGGTGGTGTGCTCGCCACCGGCGATCGCCTGGAAGGTGGAGATCGCCCACTGGTTGTTGACCACGTTGAGGATCACCGGCGCGTTGTAGACGTGCGCGAAGGTCAGGGCGGTGTTGAAGTCGGACTCGGCGGTGGCGCCGTCGCCGATCCAGGCCGATGCGATCTTGGTGTCGCCCTTGATGGCCGAGGCCATCGCCCAGCCCACCGCCTGGATGTACTGCGTGGCGAGGTTGCCGGAGATCGAGAAGAAGCCCTTGGCCTTGACCGAGTACATCACCGGCAGCTGGCGGCCCTTGAGCGGATCGCGCTCGTTGGACAGCAGCTGGCAGATCATGTCGACCAGCGGGTAGTCGCGCACCATCAACAGGCTTTGCTGGCGATAGGTGGGAAAGCACATGTCGCCGTCGATCAGCGCCAGCCCGTGCGCGGTGCCGATGGCTTCCTCGCCCAGACTCTGCATGTAGAACGACATCTTCTTCTGGCGCTGGCCGATGAGCATGCGCGAGTCGAACACGCGCGTCTTCATCATCGTGACCATGCCCTTGCGCAGCAGCTCGTCGGAGATCGCCGGCGCCCAGGGGCCCACCGCGTTGCCGTCGGCGTCCAGGACGCGCACCAGCGAGAAGGCCAGGTCGCTGGTGGAGCGCGGATCGGTGTCCACCGGCGGCCGGCGGACTTCGCCGGCGGGCGAGACGTGGAGGTACGAGAAGTCGGTCGCGCAGCCCGGCCGCCCCGTGGGCTCCGGGACGTGCAGACTCAGGGGGTCGTGCTGGGTCATCGGCGGAATGCTCCGCGCCCGCGGTGGCGGGCGCCAAAGAAAGCTGCGAATCGGCCGGTCGCGCGGTGGGTGTGCCGCGGCCGGCCGGAACTGGGAATCTGCGGACAGATCCTGAGGCGAACGCCGCGGGGTCACCGCGGCGCGTCGCATCCGACAGCGTAACTTATTTCAGCCGAATCCTTGGCGGTGCAATGCCCGATTCCCTGACCGATCGGTCGGTTTTAGGGCGTATTTCCGCGAGAAGCAGTCAGTGTGCGCACGCCAGCGTCACGGCCTGCAGCGGCTTGCCGTAGGGGCCATCGGTCGCCACGGCCACCCAGTGCCGAACCGTGCCCGGCTCGGGCGCGGAACCGGGCCGGAAGCGCAGCGTCGCCGGCTGCGCGCCGACCACGTTCCAGGGCAGCAGCTCGCGCACGACGCCGTCCTGGTGCAGCGTCTCGCCGCGGTTCTCGCCCGCGCCCACGTGCGTCTGCAGGCCGTCGTCGACCACCGCGACATAGCCCGACAGCTTCGCCGGCGCACCCGCGCCGGGGGCCACCTCCAGCGCGAGCTCGGTGCCGTCGCGCGTCAGCGTCAGCCCGACCGTGGACACGTTCTTGCGCTGCAGCACGCCGGACGGCAGCGAGCTCCAGTTGGGCGCGTCGCGGCCGTCGAGGATCACCTGCGGCGTGTACGCGAAGCGCGCGCCGCTGGTGTGCTGCGTCGCGTTCTGGCGTTGCGTGAACTGAGGTTGCGCGAAGCGATCCTTCCAGCCCAGGCTGTCCCAGTAGTCGACATGGAAGGCCAGGGCGACGACGCCGTCGCGCTCCTTCAGCCCGCTGAGCCAGCGGTCGGCCGGCGGGCAGGAGTTGCAGCCTTCGGAGGTGTAGAGCTCGATGACGGCGGGTACCGTCGCGCCGGATCGCGCCGAACAGGTGGCGGCCGCTGCGCCCGTTGGCGCGGCGAGCGCGGCCGCCGCGGAGGCGGCCAATGCGAACAGCGCGAGGACGCGGCGCAATGACGAGGAGTCGGCGAGAGGGCGCATGGTGGTTCGGACGAGCAGGGCGTCCGCGCGATGAAGGATAGCGGTTCGTCGTCCAGCCCGCCGGTTTCCTTACGCTAGGCTGCGGCCTCGACCACCATCTGCAGTCTTTGCTGCCCCTGGAACTCGTCGATGCTCAACCGGTAGGCGAGCTTCACCCGCTCGGGCACCGGCTCCGCATGACCGAACCAGATCGCGTCGCGCAGCTGCCCGCCGTGGCGCACGCGCAGCTTCAGGTGCTTCTCGCCGACCAGGCGCTGCTGCACCACGTCGACCTCGTCGCAGAAGGTGGGTGCCTCGAAGCCCTGGCCCCAGACCTGGGCGTCGAGCGCGGCGACGGTGGCGGCGTTGAACCATTCGAGCGCGAGCGGGCCGTCGGTCGCCAGCACGCGGGACAGGGCCGCCGGGCTGAGCCATTCCTGGGCGACAGCGGCGAAGGCCTTGTCGAAGGTCTCGAAGTCCTCGCGCGCGATCGTGCAACCGGCCGCCATCGAGTGGCCGCCGAACTTGCGCAGCACGCCCGGATGGCGCTTGGTGACCAGGTCGAGCGCGTCGCGCAGGTGGAAGCCAGGGATGGAGCGGCCCGAGCCCTTGAGGTAGCCGTCGGCCCCCACCGCGAACACGAAGGTCGGCCGATGCAGGCGATCCTTCATGCGCCCGGCGACGATGCCGACCACGCCTTCGTGGAAGCCGTCGTGGAACAGCGCGAGCGCGGCAGGCGGCGCGCCGCTGGGCATGATCTGCTCCATCAGCACTTCGGCCTGCTCGCGCATGCCGGCCTCGACATCGCGCCGCTCGCGGTTGATGCGATCGAGCTCGGCGGCCAGTTCGGCCGCACGCGTCGGGTCGTCGGTGAGCAGGCACTCGATCCCCAGCGTCATGTCCGCCAGCCGGCCGGCCGCGTTCAGGCGCGGGCCGAGTGCGAAGCCGAAGTCGAACGCGCTGGCGCGCTCGTGCTTGCGCGCGGCCACATGGAACAGCGCGGCGATGCCCGGCTGCATGCGGCCGGCGCGGATGCGCTTGAGGCCTTGCGCGACGAGCCGGCGGTTGTTCGGATCGAGACGGACGACGTCGGCCACGGTGCCGAGCGCGACCAGGTCGAGCAGCGCGTCCAGCCGCGGCTGCGAGGCGGCGTCGAAGCGGCCTCGTGTGCGCAGCTCCGCGCGCGTGGCCAGCAGCGTGTAGAACATCACCCCGACACCGGCGAGCGCCTTGCTCTCGAAAGTGCAGTCGGGCTGGTTGGGGTTGACGATGACATTGGCGTCCGGCAGCACGACGCGGTCGTCGACCAGCGCGGGCAGGTGGTGGTCGGTCACCAGCACCGCGATGCCGCGCGCGCGGGCGTGCGCCACGCCCGCGAGGCTCGCGATGCCGTTGTCGACCGTCACGAGCAGGTCCGGTTTCGGGACGCGCGACGCGTCGAACGGACGCGTGTCGTCCGGGCCATCGTCGCCGCACGCGAGGTCGACGATCTGCGGCGTCAGGCCATAGCCGTGCAGCTGGCGATCGGGCACGACGTAGGACAGCCGCGCGCTGTTGGCGCCCAGCATCTGCAGGCCGCGCAGGGCGACGGCGCAGGCGGTGGCGCCGTCGCAGTCGTAGTCGGCCACGACGACGATGCGCTGGTTCTGCTCGATCGCATCGGCCAGCAGGCGTGCCGCCTCGGCGCTGCCGCGCAGCGTGGAGGGCGGCAGCAGCTGGGCCATCGCGTCGTCGAGTTCGTCGGCGCTGCGCACGCCGCGGGCGGCGAACAGGCGGGCGAGCAGCGGATGCACGCCGGCCTGTTCGAGCGCGAACACCGTGCGGGGCGGCACGTCGCGGGTGTGGATGCGGGGCGACGGACTCATTGAACGACCCCGGTGCTCACAACGCCTCCAATACGCTCTGCGCCGACACGCCGCGCGCGCCCAGCAGCCTCTTCCACCACGGACGCGGCGCCGGTTGCCAGCTGCGTGCATGTCGCTCGCCGGCCAGCGACAAGCGGGGCTGGCCACCGGCGTCGGCCAATTCGCGCAGCGGGCCGGCGTCGAGCGCATGCCAGGCCTCGGCCCAGGCGCTCCAGTCGTCGCCCAGCACCGGCGCGCGCAGGCGGTCGTCGACGACCACGTCCGCCGGCAAGGCCTTGGCCGCAGGCTGCGTCGGACCGGTGCCCGCGAGCCAGAAGGAGTTGACGCTCATGGCACCGCGCGCCTCGCGCTGGTCGTTGAGCGGATGCACGTACAGCAGCATCTGCACTTCGCTCTGCAGGCGGCGCACCAGCATCACGCCGGGATGGTCGTTGAGCCACAGGTCGACGTTACGGCCGATCACGCGGTCGATCGAGGCGGTGGGCAGCTCGGCCAGCGAAGGATGGCTCACGTACCAGCGCGTCGGGCCGGCCCAATGCCAGGCCCAGCCCAGCTCGGTGAACAGCGGCGCGAGGGTGGCGTGGAGCGTGCGCGCCTCGGGCTCGTCGAGCTCCAGCTGCGCCGGATCGACGAGGTTGACCTGGTCGTGGCCGACGTGCCAGTGGGCGGGCGTCAACAGGCCCCAGCCGCTGCCCGGTTCAGGCGCGAAGCCGTCTCCACGCGCAGCCTCCGCCGCGAACGGCAGCAGGCCGTCGCGCACCGGCCAGCCGCGCAGGCGCGCGAGCAGGCGCTCGTGCGGCAGCGACAGCGCGTATTCGTCGGCATCGGGCAGATCCGCCGTGCTCGCGTCCTCGACCGGCGCCCAGCGCGCGAGCACGCGCTCCAGGTTGGGCAGGCTCAGGGTGCCGAGGGCCTGCACGGCGGCATCGGACATCGCCGATGCGTAGGGGATCACGAGATGCATCCCGTGATTATCCCCGGGCCTCGGCGGAACTCGGCCTGTCAGTCGCGTGCCCGCGCGTCGCGGTGTTCCACCATGGCGTCGAGCGCGCGGTCGAAGGTGTCGAACAGGCCGCTGGTGCGGTTGCGCATCGCCATGCCCAGCGCGGCGGACAGCTCGGCCCCCTGCACGCCCTGCTCGAGCCGGCGCAGCAGCGCCATCGCCTCGGCCGTGGTGCATTCGACGCCCAGGACGACGAAGCGGTCGTCGTCCAGGCGCGCCAGGGTGTCGGGCTTGCGCACCGTCTGGCGCAGCGCCTGCGCGGCGCGCACGAGCACCGCATCGCAGGCCTCGCGTTCGGCCGGCGTGGCGCAGGGGATCTTCAGCCCGTCGAGCTCGATGGCGACCACGCAGGCCGTGGCACCGTAGCGGCGGCAGCGCTCTTCTTCTGCAGCCAGTGCGGTCTCCCAGCCGCGGCGATTGGCCAGTCCGGTCAGGGCGTCGGTCAGGGCCTCGGAGCGGGCCGCTTCGGCCTCGCGCGTGAGCGCCGTGGAATTGAGCTCGGCGGTGAGCAGCCCGCTGAGCATGTCGGCCAGCACCTCCACCATGGGTTGCTCTTCGATGATGGCAGCCGGCATGGGGCGCGCGTTCAGGCCGCACAGCGTGCCGAACAGCTGGCCTTGCCCGTCGACCAGCGGCACGCCCACATAGGCGCCGATGGGCAGCTGCCGCGTGAACGGCAGGTCGGCGTAGGCCGGCACGTCGCGGGCGCTGGGGGCGATGCGCGGGCCGTCGCCGCGCACCATGCGCGAGCAGAAGGTATCGGCCCAGCGGAAGACGTCGCCTTGCCGCACGCCGTAGCCGTGATCCTCGGCCGCGAGCACGACCCAGTCCTCGTTGTCGGCCCGGCTGACCATCCACAGATCCATGCCCATGCGCTGGTGCAGGAACGAGAGCACCTCCCTGGAGGCGCCTGCAAAGTCTGGTGCTTTCATTGACCCATTCTCTCAGGCGCTGAATCCGGCGCCACGTGACACCTTGCCATCTTAGAGGCTGTTTTCCCCCCGAAACTGTCGGGCAGCCATCCGACGTCACCGCTCGCAGGGGCGCCGCCTAGAATGGAACGATTGCCGGCGTGCCTCCACGCGGCGGGGAAATCTGGTGCCATTTGAGTGGTTGATTGGCTGGCGCTACACGCGCGCCGGCCGCGCCGGGCGGCGCAATGCGTTCATTTCGTTCATCTCACTGGTGTCCATGCTGGGGATCGGCCTGGGCGTCGCGGCACTGATCATCGTGCTGTCGGTGATGAACGGCTTCCAGAAGGAGGTGAGCGATCGCATGCTCAAGGCGATCCCGCACATCCAGCTGATGGACGACAACGGCAACGCGCTCGCCGACTGGGCCGGCTTGGCGAAGAAGGCCAAGGCGCTGGAGCCCGGCGTCGCCGCCGCGGCACCGTACACCGAGACCCAATCGCTGCTCGCCTACGGCGACGGCATGCGAGGCGCGATCGTGCGCGGCGTCGACCCGGCGGAGGAGGGCAACATCACCGAGCTGGCGGCCGACCTGCAGCAGGAGGGCATCCTGCAGAAGCTCCAGCCCGGCAGCTGGAACATCGTGCTGGGCGCCGAGCTCGCGCGTTCGTTGGGCGCCAGCGTCGGCGGCCAGGTGACGGTGATCGCGCCCAGTGCGCAGGTGACGCCCGCGGGCGCAATCCCGCGGCTGAAGGCGTTCAACGTGGTCGGCGTGTTCTCGGTGGGCCACTACGAGTACGACAGCGGCCTGGCGCTGGCCGCCCTCGACGACACCGCCAAGCTCTACCGCACCGGCGGGCCGACCGGCGTGCAACTGAAGCTGGCCGACGTGCACGACGCGCGCGCCGCGGCCAATCGCCTGGCCATCGGCCTCGGCAGCCAGGTGCGCGTGCAGGACTGGACACGCACCAACGCCGCCTGGTACGACGCGGTGCAGATCGAGAAGACGATGATGTTCATCATCCTGACGCTGATCGTCGCGGTTGCCGCATTCAACCTCGTCTCGACGCTGGTGATGACCGTCACCGACAAGCAGGCCGACATCGCGATCCTGCGCACGCTGGGCTCCAGCCCGCGCTCGATCATGCTGATCTTCATGGTGCAGGGCGCGGCCTCGGGCATCGCCGGCACGCTGGGCGGCGTGCTGTTCGGGCTGCTGGTGGCCTACAACATCCCGTCCATCGTGCCCTTCATCGAGCACCTGCTGCACACCAGCTTCCTGCCGGCCAGCGTCTACCTGATCGACCGCATGCCCAGCGATCCGCATCTGTCGGAAGTCGCGCAGATCTCGTTCTGGTCGCTGCTGTTCGCCTTCCTGGCCACCGTCTATCCGAGCTGGCGCGCCAGCCGCGTGCGTCCCGCGGAGGCCTTGCGCTATGAGTGATCGAGTCGTTCTCCAGGCCACCGGGCTGGGCCGCCGCTTTTCCGAAGGCGGCCTGGACGTGCAGGTGCTCACCAATGTCGACCTGCAGGTGCAGGCCGGCGAGACGCTGGCCGTCGTCGGCGCGTCCGGCTCCGGCAAGAGCACGCTGCTGCACCTGCTGGGTGGCCTGGACGCTCCGACGCAGGGGCGCGTCACGCTGATGGGCCAGGACATCAACGCCATGGGCCTGGCCCAGCAGGGCCTGTTCCGCAACGAGCACCTGGGCTTCGTCTACCAGTTCCACCACCTGCTGCCCGAGTTCTCGGCGCTGGACAACGTGGCGATGCCGCTGCTGATCCGGCGCGTCAAGGCGGCCGAGGCGCATGCGCAGGCACAGGCCATGCTCGCCTCCGTCGGGCTGGGGCCGCGCGCGCAGCATCGGCCCGGCGAGCTCTCGGGCGGCGAGCGCCAGCGGGTGGCCATCGCGCGCGCGCTCGTCACGCGCCCCGCGTGCGTGCTCGCCGACGAGCCCACCGGCAACCTCGACCGCGACACCGCCAACGGCGTCTTCGAGCTGATGCTGGACCTGGCGCGCGAACGCGGCACCGCCTTCGTGCTGGTGACGCACGACGGCCGCATCGCGGCGCGCTGCCAGCGCCAGCTGCGGCTGGAACGCGGCGTGCTCGTGCCGCCGCTGGCCGCCGAGGTGGACTAGAGGCGCGCTCCTTGCCGGAGGACAGCATGCATCCGGAATCCGCGCTGCCGCAGTGGATCGACACCCACTGCCACCTCGACGCCCGGGAGTTCGACGCCGACCGCGGCGCCGTGGTCGCGCGCGCCAACGCCGCCGGCGTCACGATGCAGGTCATCCCGGCGGTCGGCGTCTTCAACTTCGACCGCGTGCGCGAGCTCGCGCACGAGCACGGGCTCGCCTACGCGCTGGGCATCCATCCGCTGTGCGTCGGCGACGCGCCGGACGAGGATCTGGACCGGCTGGAGCAGGCGCTGCAGGCGCACCGCGACGACCCGCGGCTGGTGGCCGTCGGCGAGATCGGCGTCGACCTGTTCGTGCCTGGACTGATCGCGATCCGCCCGCGCCAGGAGCACTTCTACCGCGAACAATTGAAGCTGGCGCGCCGCGCCGGCTTGCCGGTGCTGGTGCACGTGCGGCGCTCCTCCGACGCGGTGCTCGCCGGCCTGCGCCGCGTCGAGGTGCCCGGCGGCATCGCGCACGCCTTCAATGGCAGTGACCAGCAGGCCGCGCACTTCGTCGAGCGCGGCTTCAGGCTGGGTTTCGGCGGCTCCGTGACCTTCGAGACGGCGCACCAGATCCGCCGCGTGGCGGCTGCCGTGCCGGCGTCGGCGCTGGTGCTGGAGACCGACTCGCCCGACATTCCGCCGCACTGGCTCTATCGCACCGCCGCCGAAAGGCAGTCGCAGTCGCCGCCGCTGCCGCAGGCGCGCAACGAACCGGCGCAGGTGGCGCGCATCGCCGAGTCGCTGGCGGCGCTGCGTGGCGTGTCGATGGCGGAGCTGGCGGCGCTGACGCGGGCGAACGCGCTCGCGGTGATGCCGAAGCTGGCGGCGCTGCAGCCGGCGGCCGCGCCCCGCGATTGAGCGGCCCCTGGCCGTCGATTCGTCGAAACCCCGACGCGTCGCCGCGGGCTCGTATCCATACTCGCGCCATCCGAACTCCACCGGCTGCGCCGGAAGCCCTTCATGACACCCCCGCTTCGCATCGCCATCGAGCCGCCCGACAACGCCGCCATGGGCGTCGTGATGGCGCAGTTGATGGCCTACAACGCCTCGAAGTCCGGCGGCGACACGCCGCAGTACCTGTTCATCGCGGCGCGCGACGAGACCGGCGCCGTCCAGGGCGGCCTGGTGGGCGCCACCTATCTCGGATGGCTGGGGGTGCAGATGGTGTCCCTGGACGAATCGCTGCGCGGCCAGGGGCACGGGGCCACGTTGATGAGGCTGGCCGAGGAGGAGGCCGTGCGCCGCGGTTGCCCGCGCGTCTTCCTCGAGACCCTGAGCTTCCAGGCGCTGCCCTTCTACGAGAGGCTGGGCTACCAGGTGCACAGCAAGCTGGAAGGCTTTCCGCCAGCCGGTGCGCGCTACGCGTTGACCAAGATGCTGTAGCTTCGCCCGGCCTGCGGCCATCCGCGCTGTCGCGCCTGAAGGGGGCGGCGATCTAAGGGTATTCACTCGATCTCGCTCCTACATTGCGCCCCGCGCCGGCCGATGAAGAAGGGACGAAACTCCCGATTGCGCTGCCATGTCGACCCAGTCCCAGACCGAATCGTCCTTCGGTCGCGCCAATCCGCACGCGCTCGCCGCCATCCTCGAGGCCAGCGAGACCCGGCGCATCATCGCGGCGACCGACATCTTCGACATCTCCGGCATCAAGCTGTGGGCCAGCAACCAGCCGGTGTCGGCGGCGCTGCAGCGCAAGCTGCTCGATCGCCAGCTGCGCCAGCCGCTGGAAAGCTGCCTGATCGCGCAGGACGGCGTCACCTCGATCACGCTGCTGGAGTCGCTCAACGAGCTGCTGCAGAGCGACACGCCGCTCGCGCCCGTGCTGCGCGCGCACGGCGCGCGTCTCGCGCGCGAGGCGGCCTACCTGCCGCTGCATCCGGTGGTGCAGCTGCTGCTGACCGCGGTGGAGACCTCGCGTCCGCAGGCCTACCACCATGCCGTCGCGGCGATGGCGCTCAATGGCGCGCTGATGGCGGCCAGCGGCGGCGACGTCGCCTCGATCCGGCTCGCGATGCTGTGCGGACTCACGCACGACCTGGGCGAGATGTACATCGCGTCGGCGCATGGCGAGGCCGACGCCGACCGCACGCTCGACTTCGTCAGCTACCAGCAACTGGTCGTGCACCCGCACGTCGGCTCGCTGCTGATCTCGCAGCTGACCAACTATCCGGCCTCGCTGGCGCGCGCCGTCGCCGAGCACCATGAACGCATGGACGGCTCGGGCTATCCGCACGCGATCGAGTCCGACCGCTTCTCGCCGCTGGGACGGCTGCTGGCCGTCACCGAAGCGACGCTGAGCGCCGTGCGCAGTCCCTACGACACGCTGCTGCGCGCCAGCGTGGCGCTGCGCGCCGTGCCGGGCGAGTTCGACCAGCACTGGATGGGCCGCGTGACGCAGGCGGCCAGCGCGCTGGCGCCGCAGAAGTCGGTGATGGAGCCGACCGACGTGCAGTCGCGGCTGGTCGCCCTCGACAACGTGTTGACCGCCGCGGAGATCAACGTGGCCGCCGTGGCCGCTCGCTCCAAGCTGCTGGCGATGAAGAAGGCACTGGAGCTCGCGCAGTTCCTCATTTCGCGCCTGCGTGCCGGCTGGAACGAAAGCGGCCTGTGGAGCACCGCCGGCGCCATGGCCGGCACCGAGTCTGCCGAGGTGGAAGCGCTCGAGGACGAGCTCTACTTCCGCCTGCGCGGCGTGCAGCGCGCCACCCTGCTGGCCGCCGGCAAGCTGCCGCCGGAAGAGGCGGCGGTGCTCGACGAGGTCTGCGACTCGCTCGCGATGGGCTGAGCTTCGGCGG
>JBJMWF010000390.1:0-27927 GCA_045810265.1 Vitreoscilla sp.
CGCTGCTGCTGCGCCGCCCGCCGGGTCGCGAAGCCTTCCCGGGCGACGTGTTCTATTTGCACAGCCGCCTGCTCGAGCGCGCCGCGCGCGTGAACGCCGACTACGTCGAAGCGTTCACCAAGGGCGAAGTCAAGGGCCGCACCGGTTCGCTGACCGCGCTGCCGATCATCGAGACGCAGGCCGGCGACGTGTCCGCCTTCGTGCCGACCAACGTGATCTCGATCACCGACGGCCAGATCTTCCTGGAAACCAGCCTGTTCAACGCCGGCATCCGCCCCGCCATCAACGCCGGTATCTCGGTGTCGCGCGTCGGCGGTGCTGCGCAAACGAACCTGATCAAGGGCCTGTCGGGCGGTATCCGTACCAACCTCGCGCAGTACCGTGAGCTGGCCGCGTTCGCGCAGTTCGCTTCCGATCTGGACGAAGCCACCCGCAAGCAGCTCGATCGCGGCGCGCGCGTCACCGAACTGCTCAAGCAGTCGCAGTACTCGCCGCTGCCCATCAGCCTGATGGCCGCGACGCTGTACGCCGTCAACAACGACTTCTTCGACTCGCTGACGATCAAGCAAGTGCTGCCCTTCGAGCACGGCCTGCACCAGCACCTGAAGTCCAACCACGCCGCCCTGCTGGCAACGATGGAAAAGAACGGCGCCAAGTGGACGACCAAGTTCAAGGACACGGACAAGCCCGAGAAGATCGAGTTCGCCAAGGCCTGCAAGGCGGCGGAAGACGAGCTGCGCGGCGCCATCGCCGCGTTCAAGAAGTCGTTCGCCTGATTCCCCTGACCACGACCCTCTTTCAAGGAGAACCGTCATGGCGGTAGGAAAGGAAATACGCGGCAAGATCAAGTCGGTGGAGAACACCCGCAAGATCACCAAGGCGATGGAGATGGTCGCCGCGTCCAAGATGCGCAGGGCGCAGGAGCGCATGCGCGCGGCCCGGCCTTACGCGGAGCGCATCGCCGGCATCACGGCCAACCTGTCCAAGGCGAATCCGGAATACCGCTCGCCCTACATGCGCGAAGTCACCAAGGCGGGCGGCAACGTCGGCTTCATCGTGATCACGACCGACAAGGGCCTGTGCGGTGGCATGAACACCAACATCCTGCGCGCGCTCACCATCAAGATGCGTGACGTGCAGCAGGCGGGCGGCAAGGTCAGCGCGGTGGCGATCGGCAACAAGGGCTTCGGCTTCCTGAACCGCTCCGGCGCGCAGGTGGTCAGCCACGTCACGCAGCTGGGCGACGCCCCGGCGCTCGACAAGCTGATCGGCCCCGTCAAGGTGATGCTCGAGCAGTTCGTCGAAGGCAAGCTCGACGCCGTGCACCTGTGCTACACCCGCTTCATCAACACGATGAAGCAGGAACCGATGATCGTGCCGTTGCTGCCGCTGTCGTCCGAAGGGATCCAGTCCGGCGCCACGACCGACAAGGGTGGCTATGCGTGGGACTACATCTACGAACCGGACGCGCCGGGCGTGATCGAGGAACTGCTCAAGCGCTACATCGAGGCCCTCGTCTATCAAGGCGTGGCCGAGAACATGGCGTCCGAGCAGGCTGCGCGCATGGTGGCCATGAAGGCGGCCACCGACAACGCGGGCAACCTCATCGGCGAGCTCAAGCTGATCTACAACAAGACGCGTCAGGCGGCGATCACCAAGGAATTGAGTGAGATCGTCAGCGGTGCGGCTGCGGTTTAAATCTTTCGAGAAATCAAGGAAAACAGATGACGACTTCTACTGCCATGGGCAAGATCGTTCAAACCATCGGCGCCGTGGTCGACGTCGAGTTTCCGCGCGACCAGATGCCCAACATCTATGACGCGCTGAAGATGGACGGCACCGCGCTGACGCTGGAAGTCCAGCAGCAGCTGGGCGACGGCATCGTGCGCACGATTGCGCTGGGCTCGTCCGACGGCATCCGCCGCGGCAGCATGGTGCGCAACACCGGCGCCGGCATCACCGTGCCGGTCGGCAAGGCCACGCTGGGCCGCATCATGGACGTGCTGGGCAACCCGATCGACGAACGCGGCCCGGTCGACATGACCCTGTCCGCCCAGATCCACCGCAAGCCGCCGTCGTACGACGAACTGAGCCCCTCGCAAGAGCTGCTCGAGACGGGCATCAAGGTCATCGACCTGATCTGCCCGTTCGCCAAGGGCGGCAAGGTCGGCCTGTTCGGCGGCGCCGGCGTCGGCAAGACCGTCAACATGATGGAGCTGATCAACAACATCGCCAAGGCGCACTCGGGCCTGTCGGTGTTCGCCGGCGTCGGTGAGCGCACCCGCGAAGGCAACGACTTCTATCACGAGATGGCCGATTCGAAGGTCGTCGACCTGGACGACCTGCCCAACTCGAAGGTGTCGATGGTCTACGGCCAGATGAACGAGCCGCCGGGCAACCGCCTGCGCGTCGCGCTGACCGGCCTGACGATCGCCGAGTCGTTCCGCGACGAAGGCCGCGACGTGCTGTTCTTCGTGGACAACATCTACCGCTACACGCTGGCCGGCACGGAAGTGTCCGCGCTGCTGGGCCGCATGCCGTCCGCCGTGGGCTACCAGCCGACGCTGGCCGAGGAAATGGGCCGCCTGCAAGAGCGCATCACGTCGACCAAGGTCGGCTCGATCACCTCGATCCAGGCCGTCTACGTTCCGGCCGACGATTACACCGACCCGTCCCCGGCCACGACCTTCGGTCACCTGGACTCCACCGTGGCGCTGTCGCGCGAAATCGCTTCGCTGGGTATCTACCCCGCGGTCGACCCGCTCGACTCCACCTCGCGCCAGATCGACCCGAACGTGATCGGCCAGGAGCACTACGACACCACCCGCGCCGTGCAGGCCACCCTGCAGCGCTACAAGGAACTGCGCGACATCATCGCCATCCTGGGCATGGACGAACTGGCGCCGGAAGACAAGCTGGCCGTCGCTCGCGCCCGCAAGATCCAGCGTTTCCTGTCGCAGCCGTTCCACGTCGCCGAAGTCTTCACGGGCTCGCCGGGCAAGTACGTACCGCTGAAGGAAACCATCCGCGGTTTCAAGATGATCATCAACGGCGAATGCGACCACATGCCCGAGCAGGCGTTCTACATG
This sequence comes from Vitreoscilla sp., assembly GCA_045810265.1. Taxonomy (GTDB): domain Bacteria; phylum Pseudomonadota; class Gammaproteobacteria; order Burkholderiales; family Burkholderiaceae_C; genus Scleromatobacter. The sequence continues at coordinate 3,090 of JBJMWF010000390.1, forward strand.
GTCGGCACCATCGACGAAGCGATCGAAAAGGCGAAGGGCATGCAGTAAGGCGCCCCGGCCGCCGCGCGCGCGTGACGCATCGCGCGGTGGCCAGCGTCCTGCATCACTTCTCCCTCATCGAAACGGAACTCACATGGCAACCATTCACGTCGACGTCGTCTCCGCCGAAGAGCAGATCTTCTCGGGCGAGGCGAGCTTCGTCGCGCTGCCGGGCGAGAACGGCGAGCTGGGCATCATGCCGCGCCACACGCCGCTGATCACCCGCATCAAGCCGGGCGCCGTGCGCATCAAGCGCGCGAGCGACGGCGGCGAGGAATTCGTGTTCGTCGCCGGCGGCATTCTCGAAGTGCAGCCCGATCGCGTGACGGTGCTGGCCGACACCGCGATCCGCGGCAAGGACCTGGACGAGGCCAAGGCCTCCGAAGCCAAGAAGGCGGCCGAGGTCGCGCTGTCCAACGCCAAGGGCGAATTCGACGTCGCCAAGGCGCAGAGCGAACTGGCCGTGTTCGCGGCGCAGCTGTCGGCGATCCGCCGCTTCCGCGACCAGGCTGGTCACTGACCGCTGCTTTCCCTGCGAAAGCCCGCCCACGGCAACGTGCGCGGGCTTTTTTGCGCCCGTCGCCAGGCGCGTTTGCCGCGGCCCGCCGTACCCGAGAAAACGGGGATTGGCGCCGCCGGGAGCGCACGACACAATGGCCGGCAACCGCCCAGCCGCCGCGGTGGAGACGTCGATGAACCAGATTTCCAGCGAACAGTGGAAGCAGTTGGGCCGTGACTCGTTCGATGCGCGGCTGATCGCGATCATCCGTCGCCACCATCCCGACCAGGCCGCGAAGATGGACTTCGCCAGCGTGGTCGGCGCGTTCCATCGCCAGGCCGCCAAGGCGCAGCACTACGGCCTGACCGACGAACACTCCGCGGCCACCTACGTCTACACGGCATGGCTGATGGGCGAGGAGTTCGACACCCGCATCCCCGCGATCGCCCAGATCCTCAACGACCGCCGCATGCGGGCCATCGAGAAGGCCAAGGCGCTCGGCAACTTCTCGCGCCTGGTGTTCCGCACGCTGTCGGGACCGGCGGCCAGGAGCGCGGCATGAGCGGATGCCAGGCCGCTCCGAAGCGAGCTCCCAGCGCAGCCGTCAGGCGGAGGGTTGCCTCATGAGCGTGCCCGGGTCGCCCGCACTCGGCGGAGCGCTGGCCGACGCGCTCGCGAGCGCCGAGCCCGCTGCCGCGCAGCAGTTGCAGCAGCTCGCGGCCCCCGCCGCCGATGCCGCCGCCAAGGCCGCGGCGCTGCAGTCGCAGGCCGAGGATGCAGCCGGCGCGCAGGCGCAGCAAGCCATCGCCCAGGCCCAGGCGCAGGCCGCGCAGGCCAGTCAGCAAGCGCAGGCCGCCGAGGATGCGGCGCGGCAGGCGGCGGCCCAGGCGCAGGCGGACGCCAGCGCCGAGGCCCAGCAGGCGCAGGCCGCGGCCGACCAGGCGGCGCAGCAGGCGCAGGCCCAGGCAGCCCAGGCGCAGCAGGATCTTGCCAAGGCCCAGGCGCAGGCCGCGACCGCCGCCGACGATGCCGCGGGCGCCGCCGAGGCCGCCGCCGCCAACGCCACCAGGGACCTGGCCAAGGAGTTCTCGGCCATCACGCCCACGGGGCTGCCGGCGGTGCCCTGCGCCTGCACGGACTGCATCCGCCCGGCCGTCGATCCCGCCATCGCGGCCATCCCCGGCATGCCTGCGCTCCCGGCCATGCCGGCCATGCCCGCGATGCCAGCCATGCCGGCGATGCCTGCCATGCCCGCGCTGCCGGCCCTGCCCGCGTTGCCGGCCACCCCCGCACTGCCCGCCTTGCCCGCAATGCCGGCCATGCCTGCGATGCCCGCGATGCCGCCCATGCCCGCCATGCCGGCGCTGCCTGCCGCTCCGGCGATGCCCGAGACGTCCGACATGCCCGCGCTGCCGGCCTTGCCGCCGCTGCCTGCGATGCCGGCGATGCCCGCCATGCCGGCCATGCCCGCGATGCCGGCCTTGCCCGCGCTGCCGGCCCAGCCAGCATTGCCGGCACTGCCTGCAACGCCGGCCTTGCCGGCCATGCCCGCCATGCCGGCCATGCCAGCCATGCCGGCGGCTCCGGCGATGCCCGCGATGCCGGCGGTCCCCGCGTTCTGACGTGCAAGGCTCGCCGGTTGCCTGTCGGTTTGACACGAACCAGCAGCAGCGGCCATGAGCAAGGACAAGAAGCACAAGCACGGCGAGGACGGCCAGGGCTACGAGGATCGGCTGCGCCCGATGCAGGTCGCCCTCAACGGCGTGATGCGTCTGCTCAAGGACAAGGGCGAGCGCGTCGTCGTGCTGTTCGAAGGCCGTGACACGGCGGGCAAGGGCGGCGTCATCAAGGCGATCTCCGAGACGCTCAATACCCGCCAGTGCCGCATCGCCGCGCTGGGGATTCCCACGCCGCGCGAGCAAGGCGAGTGGTACTTCCAGCGCTATGTCGCCTACCTGCCCAGTGCCGGCGAAATGACGCTCTTTGACCGCAGCTGGTACAACCGCGCCGGCGTCGAGGCGGTGATGGGCTACTGCACCCCAGCGCAGACGGCGGCCTTCCTGAAGGCGGCCCCGGTCTTCGAGAAGCTGCTGGTCGATGACGGCATCCGCCTGTTCAAGTACTGGCTCACCGTGGACCAGGCCGAGCAGGAGAAGCGCTTCGCCGAGCGCCAGGACGACCCCTTGAAGCAATGGAAGTTGTCGCCGGTGGACCTGCAGGCGCGCAGCAAGTACGACGAGTACGGCCGCGCGCGCGACCGCATGCTGGAGGCGACCCACACCAAGGCGGCGCCATGGACGCTGGTCGACTTCAACGACCAGAAGGAAGGCCGCCTGAAGCTGATCGCCGACCTGCTGTCGCGCCTGCCCGTTCCCACGAAGTCCGCACCCGAGGTGGAGATTCCACCGCTGCCCGGCAAGCCGCTCAAAGAGAAGTTCCGCGGGCCTTTGACGCCGATCTGATCGCCGCCCCGGCCGCGGGCCCGCGGCCGGGGATAATTCCCCGCATGTGGCCCCCCCTGCAAAACGACACCTTCCTGCGCGCGTGCCTGCGTCAGCCGACCGACTACACGCCGATCTGGTTGATGCGCCAGGCCGGCCGCTACCTGCCCGAGTACAAGGCCACGCGCGCGCGCGCCGGCAGCTTCATGGGCCTGGCGACCAACGTCGACTACGCCACCGAGGTGACGCTGCAGCCGCTCGAACGGTTCCCGCTCGATGCGGCGATCCTGTTCTCGGACATCCTCACCGTGCCTGATGCAATGGGCCTGGGCCTGTCGTTCGCCGAAGGCGAGGGCCCGCGCTTTGCGACCAGGGTGCGCGACGAGGCTGCCGTCGACCAACTGGCGGTGCCCGACATGGCCAAGCTGCGCTACGTCTTCGACGCGGTCAGCTCGATCCGCAAGGCGCTGGACGGCCGGGTGCCGCTGATCGGCTTCTCGGGCAGTCCGTGGACGCTCGCCTGCTACATGGTCGAGGGCGCCGGCTCCGATGACTACCGCGCCGTCAAGACGCTGATGTACGCGCGGCCCGACCTGATGCACCGCATCCTCGCGATCAACGCCGAGGCCGTGGCCGCCTACCTGAACGCCCAGATCGACGCCGGCGCGCAAGCCGTGATGGTGTTCGACAGCTGGGGCGGCGTGCTCGCCGACGCCGCCTTCCGCACGTTCTCGCTCGCCTACACACAGCGCGTGCTGGCGGGGTTGCAGCGTGAGAAGGACGGCCAGCGCGTGCCCGTCGTCGTGTTCACCAAGGGCGGCGGCCAGTGGCTGGAGGCGATCGCCGACATCGGCCCCGACGTCGTCGGCCTGGACTGGACCACCGACCTGGGCGCCGCCCGCCGGCGCGTCGGCGATCGGGTGGCGCTGCAAGGAAACCTGGACCCGATGGCGTTGTTCGCGCCGCCCGAGGCTGTGCAGGCCGAGGCGCGCGCCGCGCTGGACAGCTACGGCAAGGGCAGCGGCCACATCTTCAACCTGGGCCACGGCATCAGCCAGTTCACGCCGCCAGAACGAGTGGCTGCCCTGGTCGAGGCGGTTCACGGGTATTCGCGTCGACTACAGGTTTTGTAGGAGACCACTTACAACCGGAAAACGGCGAGTCGACGCGATTTGTCCAGTAAGTGAGCACTCAGGTGTTGACTTATCCCCAAAATTCAGCCGCCGATAACTTTTGCTCAGCAGGGTACCCGTCACCCTATCGAAATCTCGAAGAATGGTGCCAAGTCATTGATTCATCTGTTTTTTTCGAGGGTGCATCAAATTTGAGCGATAAAAGGCCGGGCAGCATGAATCAAGCATTTGGCGCGGCTTCTGCCAGCTTTCCCACAAAGTTATCCACAGAAACTGTGGGTGACTTCAAAAACGCTTACAGATCATGAGCTTACGGCTCGCAGTTCATAAATCTGACAACTTCGTGACTCAAGTGAGGCACGTCGGTTGAGCCCTGTCTCCATCGCGATCGACGCTCCACAGTACGCCGGAATGAGCGCTCTCCTCACCTACGAAAGTGAGCAGACGCTGTCGCCGGGTACATTGGTGCGCGTGCCATTGGGTCGGCGGGAAGTTACCGGTTTGGCCTGGGACCCGAGTCCGGCTGCGCCCGTTCCAAGCGCTGGCGAGGTTGGTGCACCGGATGGGGACGGCGCGAATCTGGCCCTCCGTCCGGTGATCGAGGCGCTGAACGCGCTGCCGCCGCTGCCGGCCGATTGGCGGGCGCTGGTCGAATTCACCGCCCGCTATTACCAGCGCAGCCTCGGCGAAGTCGCGCTGGCGGTATTGCCGCCCGAATTGCGCAAACTCGACAACACGGGCCTGGCCAAGCGGATCAAGAAAAAACGCGACCACCTGCTTCCCGATGCGGTGGGGGAATCGGCGCAGCGACCGCCATTGACTTCCGAGCAGGCCACGGCCCTGGACACGCTCTCGGCCTGGGCCGCCGCGCCGGCGCCGCCGCCCACCCTGCTGTTCGGCGTCACCGGCAGCGGCAAGACCGAGGTCTATCTGCGGCTGGCCGAACAGGCGCTGGCGGCCGGCAAGCAGGCGCTGGTGCTGGTGCCCGAGATCAACCTGACGCCGCAGCTCGAGCAGCGCTTCGCGGCGCGCTTCCCGGGCCGGCGGCTGGTTTCGCTGCACAGCGCGCTGACGCCGGCCCAGCGACTGCAGCACTGGTTGTCCGCGCACCTGGGCGAGGCGGACCTGGTCCTCGGGACGCGACTGGCGGTGTTCGCCTCGCTGCCCCGGTTGGGCCTGATCGTGGTCGACGAGGAGCACGATCCCTCGTACAAGCAGCAGGACGGCGCACGCTATTCGGCGCGCGACCTGGCCGTCTACCGGGGGCACCTGGCAGGTGTGCCGGTGCTCCTGGGCTCGGCCACGCCGTCGCTGGAAACCTGGTCCCATGCGCAGACCGGCCGCTACCGGCAGGTGACGCTCGCGGAGCGCGTCGGCCGCGGCGCGCTGCCGGCGGTGCGCCTGCTGGACATGGCAACCGTGCCGCGCGCCGCGCCGCGCGCGCCGCCGCAGGCGCTCGCGCCGCAGCTGGTCGCGGCGATCCAGCAGCGCATCGCGCGCGGCGAGCAGACCCTGCTGTTCCTGAACCGGCGTGGCTTCGCGCCGGTGCTGCATTGCCCCGCCTGCACGTGGAAGAGCGGCTGTCCGCATTGCAGCGCCTGGCGCGTTTTCCACAAGGGCGAGCGCATCCTGCGCTGCCATCACTGCGGCACGCAGGAGCCGGTGCCACGCGCCTGCCCCGACTGCGGCAACCTGGACATCGAGCCGATGGGCCGCGGCACCGAGCGGCTGGAGGAGCAGGTCGCCGAGCTGCTGCCCGGCGCGCGCGTGCTGCGCATCGACGCCGACACCACGCGCGCCAAGGGCACGCTGGAGTCGCAGCTCGCCTCGGTGCACGCGGGCGACGTCGACGTGCTGGTGGGCACGCAGATGGTGACCAAGGGCCACGACTTCCGCCGTGTCACGCTGGTGGCAGCGGTCAATCCGGACAGCGCGTTGTTCGCCGCCGATTTCCGCGCGCCCGAACGCCTGTTCGCGCTGCTGATGCAGGCGGGCGGGCGCGCGGGACGCGACGCGGACATCGCGCACGGCAGCCAGATGTGGGTGCAGACCTGGAACCCGGGGCACGCGCTGTTCGAGGCGCTCAAGAAGCACGACTTCGCCGCCTTCGCGACGACGCAGCTGGCCGAGCGCCAGTCCGCCGGCCTGCCGCCATACTCGCACCTCGCGCTGCTGCGCGCCGAGGCACGCAGCGAGGACGTTGCCGAGGCCTTCCTGCGCGCGGCGCGCGACCTGGCCAGAACGCATCCGGAATCCGCGGACGTGATGTTCTACGCGCCGGTGCCGCCGTCGGTGGCCAAGGTCGCGGGCTTCGAGCGTCGCCAGATGCTGATCGAATGCGCCTCGCGGGCGACGCTGCAGCGTCTGCTGGCGCTGTTCACGCCGCAGCTGCCGGGCCTGAAGAACGCTCACCGCGGCATCGTGCGCTGGGCGATCGACGTCGATCCGCTGGGGATCTGATTCGGGCAGGTCGCTCGCAGCTCACCCTGGCGTCAGGCGCGCGCAGTACAGTCCAGCTGTCCTTCACCACGACCGGGAGCTCTCGAATGAAGACCAACACCGCACTCACCGTCGCCGCCGCCCTTGCGATCGCCGGCTCGTCGGCCCTGGCCGCGGGCAAGCCGTGCGAGGAGCTGAAGACCGCGATCGCCGCCAAGCTCGACGCCAAGAACGTCACTGGCTACACGCTGGACATCGTCGATGCCGACAAGGCGGGCGACGCCAAGGTGGTGGGCACCTGCGAAGGTGGCGCCAAGAAGATCACCTACGCCAGGAAGTGAAGCCGTCGCAGGGCATCGCTGCCGACGCGTGATGGCCACGATCCGCTTCGTTCCTTTCACCGAGCCTGATTTCCAGGCGTGGCTGATCGAGGCCATCCCGTCGTTCGCACTGGCCAACGTGGAGGACGGCAGCTGGACGCTGGCCGAATCCATCGAGAAGTCGAAGGAGGCGCACGCCGCGCTGCTGCCGCTGGGCCTGCACACGCCCGCGCAGTTCTTCGTGCACCTGCACGACGCCGCCAGCGGCGAGCGCGTCGGCATGCTGTGGTGGGTCGAGGCCGACAAGGCGGGCACGCCCGCAGCGTGGGTCTACAACGTCACCATCGACGAGGCGTCGCGCCGACGCGGCTTCGCGCGCGCTGCCTTGCTCGAACTGGAGCGGGTGGTGCGCGAGCACGGCATCCAGCAGCTGGGCCTGCACGTGTTCGGCCACAACCACGGCGCACGCCGGCTCTACGAATCGCTCGGCTTCGAACCCACGAGCCTCACGCTGCGAAAGATTCTTCGATGAAGCATTGCCTGCTGTTCACGTCGGCGCTGCTGGCCTGCGCCGGGTCCGCACAGGCGCAGGACACGCCTGCCGATGGCGGCCCGGCCGTCGTACCGTACCGGCCCAGCGTGTCGACACCGGCGCAGCTGTCGGCGCCGGGCTATCTCGAGCTCGAGGCGGGCGGCCTGCGTACGACCGGGCCGGCCAGCGGCATGTCGCGCTCCACGCTGCCTTACACGCTCAAGCTGGCGTTCACGCCCGATTGGGGCGTTCGCGTCGGTGGCGACGCCTGGGTGCACCAGGCAGAGCCAGGCGACTCACACAGCGCTTCGGGCGACACCTCCGTCGTGCTCAAGCGCCGCTTCGCGGTCAGCGACGCCACGGCGTGGGGACTGGAGCTCGGCGAGAAGTTCGCCACGGCTGGCTCGACGCTGGGCAGCGGCCATGCCGATACCACGGTCAACGGCATCTTCAGCAGCGACTTCGCGCCGTCCTGGCACACCGACCTGAACCTCAACGAGTCCCGCCTGGGCGTCGCTTCGGGCCAGCCGCACGCGTGGCAGACCGGCTGGGCCGGCGCCGTCTCGCGCTCGCTGACGGACGCCTGGGGCGCCGTCGGCGAGTTCTCCGGCACGCACCAGGCGGGCACGCCCAGCACCTCGCAGTTCCTGCTGGCGGCGAGCTGGAACCAGTCGCCGGCCGCGGTGTTCGACTTCGGCGCCGCGCACGGTCTCAACGACGCGTCGCCACGCTGGCAGGTGTTCGCGGGCGTCACCGTGCGGCTGGCCAGACTGTTCTAGCGCCCGCGGCCCGTGGCCTCGCGGATGCGCGCGATGCCGCCGTCAGGCGCGCGGTCACTCATGAACCTGACGGAACCTCCCCGCATCGATTCGTTCAGAATCGCTCCATGAGATTGCTGCTCGTCGAAGATGACCGGATGATTGGCGAGAGCCTGCGCGCCGCGCTCAAGCTCGAGGGCCATGCCGTCGACTGGGTGACCGACGCGCAGGCCGCCACCACCACCACCGCCACCGAGCGCTTCGACCTCGTGCTGCTGGACCTGGGCCTGCCCAAGGGCAACGGCCTGGACGTGCTGCGCGGCATCCGCGCCCGCGGCGACTCGACGCCGGTGATCGTGCTGACCGCGCGCGACGGCCTGGGCGACCGCGTCGCCGGGCTGGACGCCGGCGCCGACGACTACCTGAGCAAGCCTTTCGAGCTCGACGAGCTGCTGGCGCGCATGCGCGCCGTGCTGCGCCGACACAGCGGCCGCGCCACCACGCGCCTGACGCACGAGGACCTGAGCTTCGACCCGGCCACGCGCGCGGTGACGCTGCGCGGCGAGCCGGTGATGCTGTCGGCCCGCGAACTGGCCGTGCTCGAGGCCTTGCTGCAACGCCCCGGCGCCATCCTGTCGCGCGCGCAGCTGGAGGACAGGCTGTACGGCTGGGGCGAGGAAGTCGAGAGCAACGCGGTCAGCGTCTACGTGCACCAGTTGCGCAAGAAGCTCGGGCCCGAGCTGATCCGCACCATGCGCGGGGTCGGCTATTACCTGGGCAAGCGCGAGGCAGTCGACGGAGCCGCGCCTTGACGGCTCGCCGTTTCCGTTTGCGACTGAATGCCGGCGGCACGCTGCGCGTGCGGCTGCTGCTGTCGCTGCTGGCCGTGCTCGTCATCGCCGCGCTCGCCATGGGCGGGTCGGTCTACTGGAATGTGCTGCGCCAGACCGAGAGCCTGTTCGACTACCAGCTGCGGCAGATGGCGCTGTCGCTGCGCGACCAGGGCGAGATCGCACCCGAGGACGCGCGCGCGCTGACCGACGGCCAGCTCGACTACGTCGTCCAGATCTGGCGCGAGGACGGTCACGAGGTCTACGCGACGCAGCTGCAGACCGAGCCGCCGGCGCGCGCGGTGCTGGGCTTCGCCGACATCCAGGCCGGCGGCATCGTCTGGCGCACCTACGGCGTGGAGACGCGCGACCGCGTGATCCAGGTGGCGCAGCCCCAGAGCGTGCGGCATTCGCGCGCCGCCGAGGCCGCGCTGCGCAGCGTGCTGCCGCTGCTGGCCGTGGCGCCCGCGCTGGCGCTGGTGATCGGCTGGCTGGTATCGCGCTCGCTGGCGCCGTTGCAGCGCCTGGCCGTCGAGGTGCGATCGCGCGACAGCGGCTCGCTGCAGGCGCTGCCGGAAGAGGATCTGCCCGACGAGGTGCTGCCGCTGGTGCAGTCGCTCAACGCATTGTTGGACCGGCTGGGGGCGGCGCTGGCGGCACAGCGGCACTTCGTCGGCGACGCCGCGCACGAGCTGCGCTCGCCGCTGACGGCGCTCAAGCTGCAGGTGCAGGTGATGCGGCGCGCGCCCGACCAGGCCACGCGCGACGAGGCCGCCCGCGCGCTCACCGCCGGTGTCGACCGCGCCACGCGCCTGGTCGAACAGCTGCTCGCGCTCGCGCGCAGCGAGGCCGGCCCGCCTCGCGAGGCCAGCGCCGCGCCGCTGGCCGAGCTGGTGCGCCAGGCGATGGCCGACGTCGCGCCCTTTGCCGATGCGCGCGGCACGACGCTGGAACTGGACGTGGCCGAGGGCGCCGAAGGCGTGACGGTGCCGGGGGACGGCGACGCCGTGGTGCTGGCGCGCAACCTGATCGACAACGCCGTCCGCTACAGCCCGCAGGGCGGCCACGTGTCGGTCTGGGTCGGCACCGATGCCGCCAACGAGACGTCCCCGATGCTGCAGGTCGACGACGACGGCCCCGGGATCCCGCCGGCCGACCGCGAGATGGTGTTCGACCGCTTCGTGCGGCGCGACAACGCGGCCGACCAGACCGGCTCGGGCCTGGGCCTGGCGATCGTGCGGCAGGTGGCGCTGCGCCAGGGCGCGGACGTCTCCTTGTCGGACTCGCCCTCGGGCGGCCTGCGCGCGCGCGTGGTGTGGCCGGGCAGGCCGACGCTTGCCCGATCGGGCGGCCAGGCGTCCTAATGTTGGCCTCATGTTGAGCTAATCCTGTCTTCATCGGCCGCGCGCACATTGCGTGACATGCGCCGCGAAGTCACCTCTTGCGCGCGGCGCGACGTCATCGATTGAAGCCGACAAGGAGTCGAACCACATGAACAAGACCAACCTGAAACCGCTGGCCTGGGGCCTGCTGGGTGCGGGCGTGGCGGTGATGGGTACCGCCGGCGCGCTGGACCTGCCGTCCTGGCTGCGTCATTCTTCCAATACCGTGACCACGCCGGGCGCCGGCGGCACGAGCGCGGCCGCCGTCGCCGCGGCCACCGGCCAGCAGGTCGCGCCGACGCCCGTCACGCCGCCGCTGCCCGCGCTGCCGCCCGGCACTGCGCCGAATTACCGCGCGATCGTGCAGGAATTCGGCCCGTCGGTGGTGCACGTCAGCGTCGCGGGCACGCACAAGCAGACCTCCGAGGAACTGCAGGAACAGGGCGGCCTGAGCCCGGACGATCCGCTGTTCCGCTTCTTCCGCGGCATGCCCGGCGCGCCCAACCTGCAGCGCGGCGGCCCGGCGGCGGAGCAGCCGTTCAAGGGCCTGGGCTCGGGCTTCATCATCGGCTCGGACGGCCTGATCCTGACCAACGCGCACGTGGTCAAGGAAGCCAAGGACGTCGTCGTCAAGCTGCAGGATCGGCGTGAGTACACCGCCAAGGTGCTGGGCGTGGACGCCGCCACCGACATCGCGGTGCTCAAGATCGACGCGAAGAACCTGCCCGTGGTGCGCTTCGGCCAGCCGTCCAAGCTGATGGTGGGCGACTACGTCCTGGCCATCGGCGCACCCTACGGCCTGGACCAGACCGCCACCTCCGGCATCATCAGCGCCAAGGGCCGTTCGCTGCCCAGCGAGAGCGGCGAGAACTTCGTCCCGTTCCTGCAGACCGACGCCGCGGTCAACCCCGGCAACTCGGGTGGCCCGCTGTTCGACGCCGCGGGCAACGTCATCGGCATCAACTCGCAGATCTACAGCCGCACCGGCGGCTTCCAGGGCGTGAGCTTCGCGATCCCGATCGACGTCGCGCTGGCCATCAAGGACCAGATCGTGGCCACCGGCCATGCGACGCATGCGCGCCTGGGCGTGTCGATCCAGCCGCTGACGCAGGACCTGGCCGAGAGCTTTGGCCTGGAGCGTCCGGACGGTGCGCTGGTGTCCACCGTGGCTCCGAACAGCGGCGCGGCCAAGGCCGGCCTGAAGTCGGGCGACGTGATCACCAAGGTCAATGGCGAGGCGATCCAGGAGCCGGGGCAGCTGTCCTCGCGCGTCGGCCTGGCGCGTCCGGGCGAGAAGGTGACGCTGGAGGTCTGGCGTGACAAGAAGTTCGAGACGGTCGTCGCGACCCTGGGCGCCAGCACCGACAAGATCGACGTCGCCAAGGCCGACAACGCCAGCACCGGCGAGAAGCTGGGCCTGTCGCTGCGTCCGCTCAACCGCGACGAGCGCGGCGAGGTCGGCGCCAGCGGCCTGGTGGTGGAGAACGCCGACGGCGCCGCCGCCAAGGCCGGCGTGGAACAGGGCGACGTGGTGCTGGCGGTCAACGGCAAGCCGGTGGCCTCGGTCGACGAAGTCAAGGCGATCCTGGCCACCAAGCCCAAGCGCGTCGCGCTGCTGATCTGGCGCGACGGCGCGCGCATCTTCTTCCCGGTCAACCTGGGCTGAGGATCCGAGGGGGTCGAGACCCCGCTCCGTCGAAAGGGCGCTCGCAACGGGCGCCCTTTTTTCATTTTCCGCGGCGTCTTCCGGCGCATGCGGACGAAAAAAAACCGACCCGGGCGACCAGGTCGGTTTCTTTCATTCCGGCTTGCGATGCGGCCGCAGCCGCTTCGCAATGCCCGCCAATTACATCGACGAAGCGGCCGACGCAGCCTTCTTCGCCTTCTTGGCGGCGCGCTTGGCCTTCTTCTTGGCAACGGCGGAGGACGCGACGTCCGGCGACGCGGTGGCGGTCTGGCCGGCCGGGGCCGGGGCGCCGGAGCCGGAGCCTTGGGCGAAAGCGGAGGCGCCGATGGCGAGCGACAGGACGGCGATCAGGATCTTCTTCATGGTGAAACCTTCCGAGTGGAATTGGGTGGGGGACGCCGGATTAACGAACCCCGCGCACGATCGGTTTACGTGCGTTCGGGTTTTTCTTGCATTGCTGCCAAGAAAGGCGCGAACGCCCGGGCTGCAACCGGCGCGAGGCGGGATTCTGGGCGACTCGCCCAGGGCGAGCAACGCCGGCCGGCGCAAGCTCCCTACGCCAAGCGCGAAAGCTGAAGCCAAGCTTGCAGATGGGCGGCCGGGTCAGTGCTTCAAGCGCTCGCGATCGGCATGCCAGGCGTCCATGTCGTTGCGCAACGCGGCTTCGGCGGCGCGCACGGCATCGCCGTCGTGGGCAGCGCGCGCCATGCGCAGCCGCTCCTTGTCGCCCTTCACGCGCTCGCGGTCGGCGTGCAGCAGCGCGTGCGCCGGGCGATGCACCTGCGGCGGCGCAGCCGTGGCGTCCTGAGCCACCGGCGCGGCCAGCTGGGCCGTGGCGGCGGTGGCGGCGACCGCAAAGGCCAGGGCGATGAACGGGGTCTTCATGATGGATGCCTTTCCGAAGAGCCGCGGCGATTTCCCCGCCGCGGGTCTCCCGGCGGCGTCGCCGCGGTGCACAACAGGCAATCGACGCGCCGTCTATCACACCGCGGGTGCCCGACCGCAGGGCTGGGCCCGGCCTGGTTGGCTATGATCGCATCGACTCCGGCGAGCGGGTTCCCGCGCTTTCTTCGCTGTTTCAGGTTCCCGTCCCGCTCATGGCCGCCACTCCCGAATTCCGTTCTTCGCATGCCGCGCCCGTTGCCGCGGCCGGGCTCAACAACGCCCAGATGGAGGCGGTGCACCACCTGGACAGCCCGTGCCTGGTGCTGGCCGGCGCCGGCTCGGGCAAGACGCGCGTCATCACCTACAAGATCGTCCGCCTGCTGCAGCATGGGCTGGCGCCCAAGAACATCGCGGCCATTACCTTCACCAACAAGGCCTCGCAGGAGATGCGCGAGCGCGCCAAGCAGCTCGTGGGTGCCAAGGCGGCCAAGGACCTCGCGATCAGCACCTTCCACTCGCTGGGCGTGCGCATGCTGCGCGAGGATGGCCGCAAGCTGGGCCTGAAGGAGCAGTTCTCCATCCTCGACTCCGACGACGTTCTGGGCGTGATGAAGGAAGCCGGCGGCGCCACCGACAACAAGCTCGCGCGCCAGTGGCAATGGACGATCAGCCTGTGGAAGAACATGGGCGTGACCAGCGACAGCGCGATGTCGGTGGCCAAGGACGCCGACGAGCAGGTCGCCGCCAAGGTGATGAAGCTGTACGAGGAGCGCCTGCTTGCCTACGGCGCGGTCGACTTCGATGACCTGATCGGCTTTCCGCTCAAGCTGCTGCAACGCGACGAGGAAGCGCGCGCCAAGTGGCAGAAGCTGTTCCAGCACGTGCTGGTCGACGAGTACCAGGACACCAACGCCGTCCAGTACGAACTCCTCAAGCAGCTGGTGGGCGACCCGGAGCGCGCGCGCTTCACGGCGGTGGGCGACGACGACCAGAGCATCTACGGCTGGCGCGGCGCCACCATCGACAACCTCAAGCGCCTGCCGGCCGAATACCCCACGCTGAAGGTGATCCCGCTGGAGCAGAACTACCGCTCCACCAGTGCGATCCTGCGCGCGGCCAACGAGGTCATCGCGCTGAACCCGAAGATCTTCCAGAAGAAGTTGTGGAGCGATCTGGGCGACGGCGAGCCGGTGCAGGTGGTGCAGTGCGACGGCGAGGAGCACGAGGCCGAACGCGCCGTCGCGCGCATCCAGGCGATGCGCGGCAACGACGCACGCATCAAGTTCTCGGACTTCGCGATCCTGTACCGCGCCAACCACCAGTCGCGCGTGTTCGAGCAGAAGCTGCGCGGCGCGCAGATCCCGTACAAGGTCTCGGGCGGCCAGAGCTTCTTTGACCGCGCCGAGATCAAGGACCTGTGCGCCTGGTTGCGGCTGATCGTCAACGAGGACGACGACCCGGCGTTTCTGCGCGCCGTCACCACGCCCAAGCGCGGCATCGGCCACACCACGCTGGGCGCGCTGAGCGAGTTCGCGGGCAAGTGGAAGGTCAGCATGTTCGAGGCGCTGTTCGCCGAGTCGCTGGGCGTGGCGCTGAAGTCCAAGGCGATCGACGGGCTGCACGAGTTCGGCCGCTATGTGAACGACTTCCAGCACAAGGCCAAGGCGACCATCGGCGCCGAGGCCGCCAAGCCGATGCTGCTCGAGTGGCTCAAGGACATCGGCTACGAGCAGCACCTGTACGACAACGAGGACTCCGACAAGGCGGCGCAGGTGCGCTGGGGCAACGTGCTCGATTTCATCGACTGGGTGGCCAAGCGTTGCGGCGGCGAGATCACCGAGGACGGCGGCACCTTCGAGAGCGAGAAGAAGAGCGTGCTCGAGATCGCGCAGTCCATCAGCGTCATCCTGAGCCTGGCCGAGCGCGGCGACGAGCAGGAGGTGGTGACCCTGTCCACGTTGCACGCCTCCAAGGGCCTGGAGTGGCCGCACGTGGTGCTGGTGGGCGTCAACGAAGGCCTGCTGCCGTTCCGCTCGGACACCGAGGAGATGACGGCCGATCGACTCGAGGAGGAGCGCCGCCTGATGTACGTGGGCATCACGCGCGCGCGCCAGACGCTGGCGGTCAGCACGCTGCGGCGTCGCAAGAAGGGCCGCGAGACCATCATGGGCGTGCCCAGCCGCTTCATCGCGGAGATGAAGTTGAACGAGGCCAAGTCGCAGGAAGATCCACGCGAACGGCTGCGCAAGCTGCGCGAGTCGATCGCGGCCAAGACGGCGAGCGCCCCGCCGACTGCCGCGAGCTGATGCGCGTGTCGCGCGCGCCCCACGCGCGCGAGGCTTGTCGTGCGCGCATCGGCCTGGATGCGTGCAGTACGTCCTACGGCGTCTGGTGAGGGACCCCCAATATCGGGGTGCCAACGGGCAATCCCTGAGCGGCTTGTGCGAACGAGCCAGGGACACTCGCGCCCATGTTTTCAGACTCCTCGAACGCCGACCCAAGGCGTCTGCTGATCATCGTCGGCGCCGTCGCCGCGTTGCTGGCGATCGCCTCGGCGCCCTGGGCGCTCGATCGACCCTGGCTCAACTTCGCGTTCAAGCCGCTGGCCACCGCATGCGTGATCGCGTGGGCCGCGCTCGGGCGCAATGATGACGGACTCGTCAAGCGTTGGATCATCATCGGCCTCGTTTTCTCGCTGGCCGGCGACATCGCGCTGCTGTGGCCGGTGGCGGGCTTTCTTGCCGGTCTGGTCGCATTCCTGCTGGGCCACCTGGCCTACCTGGTGGCGTTGACGAGGCGGGTGCGTTTCCTCGCCAGTTCGCCGGCCTTCGGCGTCTGGGCGATCGTCGCGGCCAGCGTGCTGGCCGGGCTGTGGGCCGGCGTGCCGACCGAGCTGCGCGCGCCGGTGCTGGTCTACGTGTGTGCGCTGGCTGCGATGGCTGCGCAGGCGACGTCGGTGTGGCTGGCGCGGCGCGGCCAGCCGGATGCCGCCCGCTGGCGCACGGTCGCCATCGGCGGCGCGCTGTTCGTCCTGTCGGACGCGATCCTCGCGACCGACAAGTTCGTGGGCGGCGTGACGATGCCGACCCTGTGGAATCTTTCCACCTACTGGCTCGCGCAATGGTTCATCGCGTGCGCGGCCGTCCGCCTGAAGGAGACCACTTGATCGCTTCGAATCCGGAAGGCCGCGCCACGCTCGTGCGCAGCTACCGCAACCTGCCCGTGCGCGAGATCCGCTCGCGGCTCGAGGGGCCGCTGGGCGACGCAGAACGCGTCACCGCGCAGGCCGAACTGCTGCGCCGCGGCGCCGACGACGACGGCCCCGACACCACCTTCGTCACCGGCTTTGCGCCGACCGGGGCGGCCGACATCGGCGCCGTCGAGAGCGAGCCGCCGCCCGAGGTGCTGGCAGCGTCCGGCGAGGCCGACGCCCAGACCGTGAGGCCGTCGCGCCGCGTCTGGCCGATCGTCATCGTGCTCGTGCTGGCAATCGCCGGTGGCCTGGGCTGGGCGTACCGCGCAGGGCTGATCCGGCACTGAGCGGCCGGCCGGGCGCTGCCCGGCGCGCTCACATGCCCTTGAACAGGTGCGTGTAGGAGCGGCTGACTTCCAGCTTCTCGTTGCTGCCCTTGATGCTGACGATCTGGCGCCCGCGCAGGTCGCGCGTGACGCCGGCGATGCAGTGCGTGTTGACCAGTGTCGACCGGTGGATCTGCCAGAACAGGTCGGGGTCGACCTCGTCGACGAGCTCCTTGATCGGCTTGCGGATCAGTGCCTCGATGGTCGCGGTCTGCACGCGCGTGTACTTCTCGTCGGAGATGAAGAACAGCACGTCCTCGATCGGGATCATCTGGATCGCCTGGCCCACCGTGGCCTGGATCCACTTCAAGGCCGGCGGCGTGCCGCCCGGGTTGAGCTTGGCGGCCAGCTTGTGCAGCAGCTGCTGCAGGTGCGGTGCCGGCGGCTCGTCGTCGGTGCCGCGCAGCGCCAGCCGCTGCTTGATGCGCGAGACCGTGACGCTCAGGCGCTCGCGCTCGGCCGGCTTGAGCACGTAGTCGGCCACGCCTTGTTCGAACGCCTCGATCGCGTACTGGTCGTAGGCGGTGATGAACACGATCTCGGGCAGCGACCAGTCCTCGCCATCGGCGTCATCATTGGCGCCGACGTCGGGCGCGGGCAGCTGCGCGATGCGGCGCGCCGCGTCGACGCCCGACAGGCCCGGCATGCGGATGTCGAGGAAGACGACGTCGGGATGATGCTCGGCCACCAGGTCGACGGCCTCCAGGCCATTCTTGGCCTCACCCACGATCTGCAGCTCGGGCCAGACCTCGGCGAGGCGGGCCTTGAGCTGGTCGCGCATCAGCCGCTCGTCGTCGGCGATCACGCCGCGTACCGCGGCTTCTGAACTATTCGGAGTGGTCATTTGAAAAGCCTTCGTGCTGCGCATTGCGGTGCAGGCAGTTCAGGCTGCCCGGCATCGCTCATGCCGGCATCGTAGCCGAGGCCGCGTAGCGATTCGAGTCCCGCCGGCGCAGGATCAGCCAGATCGCCAGCCCGACGATCCACAAGGGTGAGGTCGCCACGACCAGGGCGAGCGCTAGCGCGATCAGCGGCACGGCGATGCCGCACACCAGCGCGATCGCCACCGAACCGACGACCAACAGGACCAGCAGCGGGATCAGCAACAGCAGCAGCAGCGCGACCAGGCCCAGGCCGACCGCCAGCAGTGCGCGGCCGCCGCCGGACAGCCCGTTGATCGTGATGCCGCTGGATTGGTCGTCGTCGATCACGATGTGCAGCGGTGCGAAGTCCGAGTGCGCCAGGCCGATGAACGCGCACAGCGCGACGCCGAAAAAGGCCAGCACGCTCAGTCCCAGCCACCAGCGGAACACGGTGGCCCAACGGCTCGGGCGCGGACGGTAGGGCACCGGGGCGGCCGTTGCGGCGCCGCTGGCGGGCGAGACCGTCGCGGGGCGATCGTCGGGTTCGGGGACGGGGTCGAATGGGGCGGTCATCGGGATTTCCTCCGTGCTACGCACTGCGGGTTTCGCGCTTCGGGCGGCCGGGCACGCTCATGCCTTGGCGCTCTCGTCGCTGGTGGGTTCGGTGTGGGCGGTGTAGGGCACCGTGATCGTGACGATGGTGCCGCCCACCGGGTTGTTGGCGATCGTCAGCGCGGCCTTGCTGCCGTACAGCAGCGACAGGCGTTCGCGGATGTTGGCCAGGCCCACGCCGGTGCCCGCGGTCTTGCCCTCGGCGGCGCCGGCGAAGCCCAGCCCGGTGTCGGACACGGTGACGCACAGCTTGCCGTGGCGGATCTCGGCCTTGACCGACAGGTGCCCGCCCTCGGCCTTGGGCTCCAGGCCGTGCTTGATCGAGTTCTCGACCAGCGTCTGCACCATCATCGGCGGGAACTCGGCCGACAGCAGGCCGTCCGGCACGTCGATCTCCGTGGTCAGGCGCTCTTCCATGCGCACCTTGAGGATCTCGAGGTAAGGACGCACCACGGCCAGCTCGAGGTCTAGCGGACGCAGGCCGCTGTCGGTGGCCGTGCGCATCGACGGCATGCTCGCGCGCAGCAGCGAGATCAGGTTGCGCTGCATCTGGCTGGCGCGCTTGGGGTCGAACTCGATCAGGTGGTCGATCGAGGCCAGGGTGTTGAACAGGAAGTGCGGTTCGACCTGCGCCTGCATCATCGCCATGCGCGCTTCGAGCACCTGGCGGCGCAGCGATTCGGCCTCGGCCGTCTCGGTCGCCTCGGCGGCCTTCACCTCGGCCTGGATGCGGCCCTTGTAGGTGATCTTGATCAGCATCGAGCCCAGGATCCACCACACGGCCCACATCGGCAGGTCCGGGCCGTAGTGCAGGGTGTGCTGGCGCGTGGTCTTGCGGTGGCCGCTCGAGTCGGTGTCGGTCTCCTCGTCGTCGTCGCCGTCGTCGTGGTTCCTGGCCTTCTGCGCGTCGAGCGCCTCCTTGGCCTTGTCGGCCGCTTCCTGATCGGCGGCGCGCCTGGCCTCCTCGGCGTCCTTCAGGGTGTCGACGATGGAGGTGGTCGCCTCCTGGATCGCAGCGCGCACGTCTTCGGCGCTGGCGTGGGCCGGCACCTCGATGCGGATGTGCTGGCCAGCGACGACCATGTCGACGGCCCCGGAGGCGGCCGACGCCGCCGAAGCCGCCACCGAGGAGGCCACCTGTGCGGCGACCGACGCGCCCAGGGCCCGTGCCCGCGCCTGTTCGGCGGCGGCCTTGGCGCCGATCGACTCGGCCAGCGCGGCATCGCGCCGGGCCGCGGCCTCGTAGCGCGCCGCCTCGGCGCGATCCTTGGCCGTCATGGCGCCCGCCTTGGCCGAAGAGGTGGCGGCCGACGCGGATGGCGCCGTCTGCGATGCTGCGGGGGCCGCGGCTGCAGGTGCCGGCCCCTCGTCGTCGGAGATGCGGATGCCGTCGCCGGTGAAGCTGATGTTGACGCCCTTGTTCTTGACCGTGTGATCCCGCGTGTTGACGATGATGCCGGGCAGCCGGATGTCCACCGCCTTCGATTCCTTGCCGGCGTCGCCCGTCCTGGCGGACGAGGCCGGCGCCTCCGGCTTCGCGGGCTGTTCCGCTTTCTCGGGCTGCTCGGGCCTTTCGGTGGGCAGCGACGGCGCCGACGGCGGCGCGGGCGGGACGGGCGCAGTCGGGTGCCGCTTGGCCTTGCGTTGGGCCGCCGAGTCCACGATGGTCTCGTAGTAGGTCATGCTGAACGGCGGCAGCTTCTGGATCAGCCCCGTGACGATGATCAGCAACAACGCATACCAGCCGAAGCGCCACCAGCTCAGCGAGACCAGCCAGGTCGCATAGCGGTGGAAGGCCCGCACCGCCGCGGCGCTGAACTGGTGCCAGCGTTCCTGGGGCGTCGGCGAGTTGTAGGAAGGGGAGGCCATTTTTGTGAGTGCCCAACGAATTCTTTTCGATGCTTGCACTCTACGTGGCTGCTGGGCCGCTGTCAGGGGCGAAGCGATTGGCGTCGCCTTTCGGGTGACAGGCTGCAGGGCCGGCGGACGGACCGGGCGCCGCCGTCGTCCCGGCGCCGTTGTCGGGACTGGGGTCGTTGCCCGCTCGGCCCCACCGCGAGGATCAATGACCGTTCCGGCCACGACCGGAGGTCCTCCCAGGCCGGCGCGGCCGTCCGCCAGCGCTGCGGTACTCAACCGTGCGGCGAGCACCTACAGCGTTTGTGCTCGCCGCAGGCTACGCTGGCCTCACCGCGGCCTGGCCGCCTTCCTGCACGAGCCACACACCATGCGCATCATCGCCATCCTCCTGATTGCCCTCGGCGCGCTGGCGCTGGTCTACGGCGGCTTCAGCTATACGCAGGACAAGACCGCGGCCAAGATCGGCCCGATCGAGTTGAACGTCAAGGAGACGAAGACCGTGCCCATTCCGTTGTGGGCAGGGATCGCCGGCATCGTGGTGGGCGGCGTGCTGCTGGTGATGGGCAGCAAGCGCTGACTCCGGCGCCGGCATGACCGGGACGGCCATGCCAAGCCCGTCTCGGGGACCACGGCGCGCGGTCCGGCCCCAGCCGGACCTGGCCCTGATCAGGGGTGCGCGGCCACGACCTGTGCCACCGCCGCCGTCAGGCGCTTGGCGTACGGCACGTGCAGGAATTCGTTGGGGCCGTGTGCGTTGCTCTTGGGCCCCAGCACGCCGCAGACCATCATCTGGGCCTTGGGGAAGCCCTGCTGCAGCAGGTTCATCAGCGGGATGGTGCCGCCCTGGCCGATGTAGCCCAGCGGCGCGCCCCACTGCGCCTGGCTGGCGGCATTGAGCGCGGTCTCCATCCACGAATCGAGCGACGGCGCGTTCCAGCCGGTGGCGCCGTAGGCCCCCATTCGGCCATCGGGCTGGAAGGTGACCTTCGCGTTGTAGGGCGCGTTGTCCTCCAGCAGTGTCTTCAGGCGCGAGGCCGCCTCGTTGGCGTCCACCAGCGGCGGCAGGCGCAGGCTCAGCTTGAACGCGCTGTACGGGCGCAGCACGTTGCCGGCGTTGCTGATCTCCGGAAAGCCATCGACGCCGGTGACCGACAGCGTCGGGCGCCAGGTGCGGTTCAGCAGCGCCTCGGTCGGGTCGGTGGTGGTGGGCAGCGTCGGGCCGCCGTCGGCGCCGCAGGCCCAGGGCATGCGCTTCCAGACCTCGTCGCCCAGGATGGCGGCCGCGGCCTTGACCTGCTCGACGCGGTCGGTCGGGATCTGGCAATGGAAGGTCTCGGGCAGCAGTCGGCCGGTGCCCGAATCTTCCAGGCGGTCGAGCACGTGGCGCAGGATGCGGAAGCTGGACGGGACCAGGCCGCTGGCGTCGCCGGAGTGGATGCCTTCGGTCAGGATCTCGACCTTCAACGTGCCGGTGACGTTGCCGCGCAGACTGGTGGTGAGCCACAGCTGGTCGTAGTTGCCGGCGCCCGAATCGAGGCAGACCACGAGCGTGACGTCGCCCAGGCGATCCTTGAGTGCTTCGAGGTAGACCGGCAGGTCGGACGAGCCCGACTCCTCGCAGCTCTCGATCAGGCCGACGATGCGCGGGTGCGCGACGCCTTGAGCCTTGAGCGCCTCGATGGCGCTGACCGCCGCGTAGACCGCGTAGCCGTCGTCGGCCCCGCCGCGGCCGTAGAGCTTGTCGTTCTCGAGCTTGGGCGTCCAGGGGCCCAGGTCGTTGCGCCAGCCGCTGAACTCGGGCTGCTTGTCGAGGTGGCCGTACATCACGACGGTGGGCGGCGTGCCGAAGGCCGGCGCCGGCCGCGTGGAGGCGACCTCGAAGAAGATCACCGGCGTGCGGCCGGGCTGGCGGATGACCTCGAGCGTGAGGCCCGGCACCTTGCGGCCCTCGACCCACTGCGCGGCGTCGCGCACCACCTTGTCGAGCAGGCCGTGCTTTTCCCAGTCGGCATCGAACATCGGGCTCTTGGCCGGGATGGCGATGTAGTCCTTGAGCTGCGGCAGGATGCGCTCGTTCCACGCGGCTTCCGCGAAGGCGCCCAGGGCGGCGTGGTCGGGTTCGGCGGGGACGGGCAGGCGTTCTGGGGCGTTCATGGCGGACTCCGTGGAGCGACCGCGGCGAGGTCAGCAGCCGGGCTCGCGGATGGCCAGCCCGGCCCTGCACGCCGGGTGGCGAGGTTCAGGGTAGACCGCCATTTTGCGCCTTTCCGACCACCGATGCCGGGCGCGCGACCGCGCCGAAACCGAGGAATTCGCGAGCGGTGGCGCTCAGGCTGCCGGTGCCTGCGGCCGCGCGCCGGCGCCGGCCCACACCACCAGCGACACGCCGCGCGCGGGCGCGTCCGCCCGGTTCAGGTACGAGTGCGGCAGGTGGCCGGGAAAGGCCAGCGTGTCGCCCGCGGCCAGCGTGTGCAGTTCGCCCGCCACCACCAGCGTGACCTGGCCGTCCAGGCAGGTGAAGTACTCGCGGGTGGCCGGCAGGTGCGGCGTGCCGGCCATCACGGCGCCGACGCCCAGCGTCATCAGCTCCATCTGCTCGCTGGGCACCGGCTCGGGCACCAGTGAGCGCACGATGACGTCGCGGCCCTTGTGGTGCGGCGTGAATTCCGCCGCGCGCCAGAGGCGGACGGCCGCGCGTGGGGCCGCGAGCAACTCGTCGAGCGGCGCGGCGAGCGCGTGCGCCACCTTCAGCAGCGATTGCAGCGACGGATTGCCGGTGCCCGACTCGAGGCTGGTGACCGTCGAACGCGGCACGCCGGCGGCGGTCGCCAGGTCCTGCTGCGTCAGGCCGCGCGTGTGACGCAGGGCGGCGACGTTGCGCGCGAGATGGGAGGTGGCGTCGGCCGTGGTCGAGGAAGCGGGCATGGCCGATTGTGGCGCGCATGTCCGGCAAACCAACCATCGGCCATTGGGGCGTGCAGGCGCGTGTCGCGCGGGGCAGCCCGTGCGGACACTGCAGAAACCGCATCGACCAAAGGAGCCGCCCATGAACACCAGCCGCCTCGAACACCTGAACGTCACGCTGACCGACCTGGACCGCGCCACGCGCGCCCTGCAGGCCATCGTCCCCGAATGGACGGTGCGCGGCGCCGGCACCTGGGACGACGGTGCCGGCCGCACGCTGCCATGGCGCCATGTCGGCGACGACTTCCAGTACCTGTCCCTGTACCAGACGCCACCCGGCGGCCAGCTGCGGGCAGCCGGCTCGGGCGTGGCGTTCAACCACCTGGCACTGGTGGTGGACGATCTGGACGCCGCGCTGGCCCGCCTGCGCACGCTCGACATCCCGCTCGATCACATCGGCGGCAGCACCGAGCATCGGCGCAGCGCCTACGTGGTGATCGAGCCGGAACGCCTGCACATCGAGCTGGTGGCCTACGACAGCGCCGTGCCTGTCGAACGCAACGTCTACGCGTGAGCCGCGGTTGCCGCCTCGGGCAGGCGCACGGCAAGCCAGTCGGCCATCGCCTGCAGCACGTCGTCCTGCTCGGGCTCGTTGAAGATCTCGTGGAACAGGCCGGGCCACTCGCGCACCGTGACGACCTCGCGCCGCGCGGCGGCCGCGAACGCTGCGCTGCCCGCCGGCGACACGCAGCGATCCGCACCGGCCCACATCAGCAGCGTGGGCGTCGTCCAGTGTGGCGCGGCGGCGATCACGGCCGGGCCCTGGCGCGCGACGAACAGGCCCACGCGTCCGGTGATGCGATCGTGCACCAGCGCGTCGGCCTCGTAGGCCTTGACGACCGCCGGACTGCGCGAGACCCAGTCGACCTTGAGCCCGTTGTTGACCGCCAGGTTTGGCAGCATCGGCGCGACCACCGCGAGCAGCAGCTTCTGCACGGCGTTGGTGCCGGGATCGAGCGCCGGCGACGACATCACCAGCGCGTCGACCGGACGCCACCACGCCGCCGGCTTGGGCTGCAGGCCCTCGGCCACGAAGCGGCCGGCGATCAGGCCGCCCAGGCTGTGCCCGACCAACACCAGCGGGCCGGCGAAGCCCTGGCGCGCGGCATAGAGCACTCGGCCGAGGTCGGCGCACAGCGACTCATCGGCCGGCATGCCACCGCGCTGGCCGGGCGAACGGCCGTGGCCGCGGTGGTCGTAGCCGACGACGTCCAGGCCCAGGCCGTTCAGGCGTTGCGCGACGTGGTCGTAGCGATCGATGTGCTCGCCCAGTCCATGCACCAGCACCACGACGCCGCGCCCCGAATGGGCGGCGGGCCAGACGCGCAGGTGAAGGGCAAGGCCGTCGTCGGTGATCACGGGATTCATGCGCGGCAGTGTAGGCCGGCTGCGTGGCTGCCACCATCAGGTCGGACACCAGCCGGCGGTATGCTGCATGGCCCGACGATCCGCACCACGACCCGAGACGCCCGATGACTGTTCCCGCTTCCGACCCGATCACCTTTCGCCTGGCCACGCCTGCCGACGCGCTGTGCCTGGGCGTGCTGTCCACGCAGGTCTTTCTCGACACCTATGCCACGCAAGGCGTGCGCCCCGCGCTGGCGCTCGAAGTGCTGGAGCAGCATTCGGTCGCGGTCTACGACGCCTTGCTGGCCGACGCCGGCGTGACCATCCTGGTGGCTGAATGCGCCGGACACCTGGTCGGCTTCTCGCAGGTGCGGGACGGCGGTGGCCACGCGCAGGTGCCGGCGTCGGCGGCCTCCGAGCTGAGGCGCCTGTACGTGCAGGAGCGATTCACCGGCCGCGGCCTCGGCCGCGACCTGCTGCGGCAGGCGGAGAAGGCGGCCGCCGCGCGCGGCGCCGAGATGCTGTGGCTCACGGCCTGGGAGGGCAACGCGCGCGCGCTGCAGTTCTATCCGCGCTGCGGCTACGAGGATCTGGGCGGCACCATCTACAGCTTCGGCGGCGACGATTATCCGAACCGCCTGTTCGGCAAGCGCGTGCGCCACGTGGCC
>JBJMWF010000391.1:0-6541 GCA_045810265.1 Vitreoscilla sp.
CTCCGCGGACGATGGCCATCAATTGCGATTGCGCCTGTTGCGGCGTCATGCTGCGTGTCTTGACGAAGCGCTGCAGCACGCCGGCCATGGCGTCGCGCACCGATTCGACGGCGGCCATGCGATGGGCAATGCTCGGGAGCAGCGCGCTGCCGGGGCGCGCCAGCGTCTGCCAGGAGTCGCGAGCGCAGACGTCGAGCTGCGACGGATCGATGTCGGTGCGCACGGGCACCGAGCCCTTGGCCTGGTTGTAGGCCAACTGCGTGGCGGGCTGCGCCAGGATCTCGGCCATCTTCTCCTGCTCGGCGCGGTGCGCGTTGCGGCCCACCAGCATCGCCAGCGTGTCGATGCTGTACAGGTGCATGCCGGCGGTCTGCGGGATGGTCACGCAGTCGAAGTCGACGCCGGCCTGCTCGCCCCAGGCCTGGAGCTCGCCGCGCGCCCAGTCGCCCATGATCAGCATGCCGGCGGCGCCGGATTGCAGGCGCCGCGCGGACGTCGTCCACGCCTGCTCGGTGGTCGGCTCCTCGTCGAGATCGCGCAGCCAGCGCAGGCGGTTCAGCGCCGCGACCACGCGCGCGTCCTGCCACGACGACCATCCCTGCGACGACGCCAGCTCCGCGTACAGCGCCGGCCCGCCTTCGGACAGCAGCACCGTCTCGAACACGGTGGCGACCTGCCACGGTTCGTCGCTCCAGGCCAGCGGCGTGATGCGATGCGCGCGCAGCGCCTTGGCGGCGGCGTCGATGTCGGCCCAGGTGCGCGGCGGCGTCAGCCGCAGCTGCTGCCACAGGTGATGGTTGTACAGAAGCGTGTTGATGCGGTGCACGCCCAGCGGCGCCGCCATCACCCTGCCGCCGCGGCTGACCGTCTGCAGCACCACCGGGAACATCGCCTGGCGCCAGCGCCCACGCTGCGCCACCTCGTCGAGCGGCAGCACCAGTCCGAGGCCGGCCCAGTCGGTCAGCGTGCGGCCGATCACCTGCGCGACGTCGGGCGGCTCGCCCTTGAGCACGCGGCCGGTCAGCACCTTGATCGCCGCGCCGCCCCCGCCGCCGGGGATCGCGTCGTCGCGCCACTCGATGCCCTGGTTGGCGAGCTGCTGCACCAGGCGATCGGCGGCCTGGCGTTCGCTGTCGGACGTCCACCAGTGCAGGACGTTCAGGGGCTGGGCGTGGGCGCTGGCGATCATGCGGGGAATCAGCAAGGCCGCCAGTATCAATGCGGCCGCGGCGCGTGCGGGCCGCTGCGCGGCTGTCGAAAGCCTGCGCTTTGCAATGTTTTGTAAGCCCGGTTCGATGGTTCGCATGAGGCCTGAGCGGGACGCTGAGCGTGGACGTAATGATGCGTAAGACGCCCGCCGCCGCAATGCTGGAAACCACCTTGCAGATCAAGCACTTGCGCCGTCGTCTGCGCCGCACGGCTCGCGCTCGCGTTACGCGGGGCTCGATGCTAACTTGCGCCACCCCCCTCGATGGCCCCACCGCCTGCAAGAAGGAATCCCGATGAACGCCCTGCTTCGCACCACCGCCCTCGCGGCGCTCGCCCTGACCTGCGCGGCGCGCGCCGGCGCCGGCACCCTGACGCTGGAAAGCTGGCGCACCGACGACAAGACGCTGTGGGACACCGTGCTCCTGCCCGCCTTCACCAAGACCCATCCGGGCATCACCGTGAAGTTCACGCCGACCGCGCCGCCCGAATACAACTCCGTCGTGGCCGCACGCCTGGCCTCGGGCAGCGCCGGCGACCTCATCACCTGCCGGCCGTTCGACGTCTCGCTGGACCTGTACAAGAAAGGCCATCTCGAGAAGCTCAACGGCAACCCCGCGCTGAACAACTTCCCTGACTCGGCCAAGGTCGCCTGGCAGACCGACGACGGCAAGGACACCTACTGCGTGCCCATGGCCTCGGTCATCCACGGCTTCTTCTACAACAAGAAGATCTTCGGCGAACTCGGGCTGAAGCCGCCGGCCACCGAGGCGGAGTTCTACGCAGACCTCGACAAGGTCAAGGCCTCCGGCAAATACGTGCCGATGTCGCTGGGCACCGCCGACCAGTGGGACACCAGCCAGGTCGTGTTCACCGGCATCGGGCCCAACTACTGGAAGGGCGAGGAAGGCCGCAAGGCGCTGATCGCGGGCAAGGCCAAGTTCACCGACCCGCAGTTCGTCGCCGTCTGGCAGACCATGGCCAAGTGGCCGCCGTACCTGGCCAAGGGCTATCAGGCGCAGACCTACAGCGACTCGCAGACCTTGTTCGCCTCCGGCAAGGCGGCCGTCTTTCCGGCCGGCTCGTGGGACATCGCGTTCTTCCAGAAGGAGGGCGGCCTGGACTTCGGCGCGTTCGCACCGCCGGTCCAGAAGGCCGGCGACCCGTGCTTCATCTCCGACCACGCCGACATCGGCATGGGCATCAACACGGCCAGCAAGAACCAGGCGGATGCCAAGGTCTTCCTCGACTGGATCGCCTCGAAGGAATTCGCCGACCTCTACACGAACAAGGCGACCGGCTTCTTCTCGCTGTCCAAGTTCCCGATCGACGTGCAGAACCCGGTGGCCAAGCAGATGGTGGGCTGGCGCACGCAGTGCAAATCGACCATCCGCCTGAACGCGCAAATCATGAGCCGCGGCGAGCCGAGCATGGAGAACGAACTGTGGAACGTGAACTCGCAGGTGCTCAACGGCAAGATGACGCCGCAGCAGGCGGCCGAGCGCATCCAGACGGGGTTCTCGAAGTGGTACAAACCCAGCGCCGCGAAGTAGGGACGGTGGCGTGAAGCAGAAGGCCGGCTGGCCGGCCCTCGTCTTCCTGGCCCCGGCCTTGCTCGTCTACACGGCGTTCAGCGCCTGGCCGCTGATCGCCACGCTGCGCCTGGGCCTGTACGGCACCGACGACGTCGGCCACGTCAGCTTCGTCGGCCTGGCCAACTTCCACAAGCTGCTGTTCGACGAGCACTGGTTCGGCGCGTTCCGCAACGCGCTGGTCAACAACGTCGAGTTCTTCGCCATCCACACCCTGGTCCAGAACCCGGTGGCGCTGCTGCTGGCGGCGCTGCTGTCGCTGCGCGGCGTGCGCGGCGCGGCGGCCTACCGCACGGTGCTGTTCCTGCCGACGCTGCTGTCGGTGGTGATCATCGGCTTCACCTGGCAGCTGATCCTGTCGCCGCTGTGGGGCGTGGCGGAGAAGGCGCTGAACCTGGTCGGCCTGGGCGACCACTTCGGGCCGTGGCTGGGCCAGGAGGACACCGCATTGCCGACCGTGGCGCTGATCTCCGTGTGGCAGTTCGTCGGCGTGCCGCTGATGCTGATCTACGCCGCGTTGATCGCGATTCCCGAGGAGGTGGTCGAGGCCGCCACCGTGGAAGGCGCAAGCCCTTGGCGCATCTTCTGGAGCATCCGGCTGCCGCTGATCCTGCCGACGCTGGGCCTGGTCAACATCCTGACCTTCGTCGGCAACTTCAACGCCTTCGACCTGATCTACGCGGTCAAGGGGGCGCTCGCCGGGCCCAACTTCTCGACCGACCTGCTGGGCACGCTGTTCTACCGCACCTTCTTCGGCTACCAGTCGGAGACGGGCAGCGCCACCATGGGCGCCGCGCTGGCCACGCTGATGTTCCTGCTGATCCTGGCCGGCGTGGGACTGTACTTCCTGGTCATCCAGCGGCGCTTGCAGCGCTTCGCGTCATGAGCGCCGCAGCCTCTCCCGCACGCCACGCCGGCGCGATCGGCCGCGCGGCGATGGTCCACCTGACGCTGGGCGGCTACTGCCTGCTCGTGCTGTGCCCGATCGCGCTGGTGCTGCTGAACTCGTTCAAGACGCGCGGCGGCATCTTCGACGATCCGCTGGGGCTGCCCACCAAGACCACGCTGAGCCTGGTTGGCTACGGCAAGGTGCTGGGCGACGCGGCGATCGGCCACATGTTCCTCAACAGCCTGGTCGTGACTGGCTTGTCGCTCATCGCGATCCTGTTGCTGGGCGCGATGGCCGCCTGGGCGCTGACCGAATACGGCTTCCGCGGCAACCGCTTGCTGGCGCTGTTCCTGGCGTTCGGGATCATGGTGCCGATCCGGCTCGGCTCGGTCGCGATCCTGCAGGAGATGGTGGCGTTGAACCTCGTCAACACGCTGACCGCACTCGTGCTGGTCTACATCGCGCAGGGCCTGCCGCTGGCGGTGATGATCCTGTCGGAGTTCGTCGCCCAGGTACCGCAGGAGTTGAAGGACGCCGCGCGCTGCGATGGCGTCGGCGAGTACCGCATCTTCTTCCAGGTCGTGCTGCCGCTGATCCGCCCGGCGGTGGCCACGGTGGCCGTTTTCACCATGGTGCCGATCTGGAACGACCTGTGGTTCCCGCTGATCCTCGCGCCGTCCGAGCAGACGCAGACCATCACGCTGGGCGTGCAGCAGTTCGTCGGCCAGTTCGCCACCGACTGGAACGCCGTGCTGGCCGCGCTGTCGCTGGCGGTGCTGCCCATCCTCGTGCTGTACGCGGTGTTCTCGCGCCAGCTCATCCGCGGCATCACCGCCGGTGCCGTCAAGTAGCGAACTCGCCCCATGGCCAACGTCCGACTCTCCAACATCTCCAAGAGCTACGGCAGCTCGCAGGTGCTGCACGGCATCGACCTGCACATCGCCGACGGCGAGTTGGTGGTGCTGGTGGGCCCCAGCGGCTGCGGCAAGTCGACGCTGCTGCGCATGATCTGCGGCCTGGAGGACATCACGGCCGGCGAACTGCGCATCGACGACCAGGTCGTCAACGACCTGCCGCCCGCGCAGCGCGGCATCGCGATGGTGTTCCAGAGCTACGCCCTCTATCCGCACATGACCGTGCGCGGCAACATGGCGTTCGGCCTGAAGATCCACGGCGCCGACAGGAAGCAGCGCGACGCCCGCGTGCAGGCGGCGGCGAAGGCGCTGCACATCGACCACCTGCTCGATCGCCGTCCGCGCGAGCTCTCGGGCGGCCAGCGCCAGCGCGTGGCCATCGGCCGCGCGATCGTGCGCGAGCCGCGACTGTTCCTGTTCGACGAGCCGCTGTCCAATCTTGATGCCGCGCTGCGCGTGAAGACCCGCATCGAACTGGCCCGCCTGCACCGCGAGCTGGCCGCCACGATGGTCTACGTGACGCACGACCAGGTCGAGGCGATGACGCTGGGCGACCGCATCGTCGTGATGCATGAAGGCCGCATCCAGCAGGCCGGCTCGCCGCTGGATCTGTACGAACATCCCGCCAACCGCTTCGTCGCGTCCTTCATCGGCTCGCCGACGATCAACCTGGTGCCGGCCACCGCGCAGGCCTGCTCGGCCGCCGGCGCGCGCGTCGAGGTGCATGCGGGCTGCGTGGTCGACGTGCCGATAGACGCCGCGGCACTCGTGCCCGGCCAGCGCATCGAGATCGGCATCCGACCCGAGCACCTGCGCGTGGCCGACGGCAGTGTGGCTTCCTCGGGCATCCGTTTCGGCGGCGAGCTGACGCTGATCGAGCAGCTGGGCGAATCGCACCTGCTGTACCTGCGCTGCGCCGACGGCCTCGAACTGGTCTCGCGCGCGCCGGGGCACACGCGCCTGCGCGTGGGCGACCGCGTCGCGCTGGAAGCGGAAGCGGCGCTGCTGCATGTCTTCGATGCGGGCGGTCTGGCGTGCCGGCGGCAGTCCCTATCCAGCCACTGATTTCCCGGCGCGTGAGAGCGGCGCCGAGGTGTCTGGCATCGTCCGGATTCGCGTCATGCCCTTCTCGGGAGCCGCTGCGTCGAGCGCGAATCGGGACGGTGCCTGACGCCGGCTTCCCAGGATCGGCGCCAGGCACCTTTTCCTCCGCGAAGAGGGCATGGCGAACGCCATCGTCATCGCGCGGATGAAAAGATGCCAGGCACCTCGGCCGGCATCTTCCTGTGTCGCGGATTAGGTCAGGCCTTCCCGAAGCCACCGCCGCCCGGCGTCTCGATCACGAACACATCGCCCGGCTGCATCAGTGCCGAGCCGATGTGATCGAGCTTCTCGACGCTGCCGTCCGCGCGCAGGATCGAATTGCGCCCGACCTCCCCGGCCTGGCCGCCACCCATGCCGAACGCGCCGTGATGGCGGCCGTTGCTGAGGATGGACGCCGTCATCTGCTCGAGGAAGTGCACCTTGCGCGTGCCGCCGTCGCCGCCGCGCCACTGGCCCGCGCCGCCAGAGCCCGGCCGGATCTCGTAGCTGTCGACGCGCACCGGGAAGCGGAACTCGAGCACCTCGGGGTCGGTCAGGCGCGAGTTGGTCATGTGGGTTTGCACGACGCTGGTGCCGGCGAAGCCGCCGGTCTCGTCGATCAGCGCGCCGGCGCCCGAGCCGCCTGAGATGGTCTCGTAGTACTGGTGGCGCTCGTTGCCGAAGGTGAAGTTGTTCATCGTGCACTGGCTGGCCGCCATCAGGCCCAACGCGCCGTACAGCGCATTGGTGATGCAGGTCGAGGTCTCGACGTTGCCCGCCACCACCGAGGCCGGCGGGTGCGGGTTGAGCATCGAGCCGGCCGGGATGATCACGTCCAGCGGCTTGAGGCAGCCGGC
>JBJMWF010000392.1:0-8745 GCA_045810265.1 Vitreoscilla sp.
CGGCGGCTCCGCCCTGCTGCCGCTGCCGCTGCCCGGCCTCACGCTGGAAGACAAGCAGGCCGTCAACCGCGCGATGCTCGCCAGCGGCGCCACCATCTCGGAGATGAATTGCGTGCGGCGGCACCTGTCGGCCATCAAGGGAGGCCGTCTCGCGGCCGCCTGCCATCCGGCGCGCGTCATCACGCTGGTGATGTCGGACGTGCCCGGCGATCGGCCGCTGGACATCGCCTCGGGCCCCACGGTCGCCGATCCGACGACCTGCGAGGACGCGCTGGCCATCGTGCGCCGCCACCGCATCGCCCTGCCCGCGGCCGCACTCGAACTGCTGCAAAGCGGCCGTGACGAGTCGGTCAAGCCCGGTGATCATCGCCTGGCGCGCGCGGAGATCCGCATGATCGCCTCGCCGCAGGCGGCGCTGGAGGCGGCCGCAGCGGTGGCCGAGCAGGCCGGCTACGCCGCGCACATCCTGAGCGACGCCATCGAAGGCGAGGCGCGCGACGTCGCCAAGGTGCTGGGCGGCATCGCGCTGCAGGTGGCCACGCGTGGACAGCCCTTCGAGCCGCCCTGCATCCTGCTGTCCGGCGGCGAGACCACCGTGACGGTGCGTGGCACGGGCCGTGGAGGGCGCAACGTGGAATTCCTGCTGTCGCTGGCGCTGGCGCTCGATGGCCAGGACGGTGTCCACGCGCTCGCGGGCGACACCGATGGCGTCGACGGACAGGACGAGATCGCGGGCGCCGTGCTGGCTCCCGACACGCTGGCACGCGCGCAGGCACTCGGCCTGCGGGCGCGCGAACGGCTGGACGACAACGACGCGCATGCCTTCTTCGAAGCGCTCGGCGATTCCGTCGTCACGGGGCCGACGCGCACCAACGTCAACGACTTCCGGGCACTGCTGATCGCCTGAGCGACGAGCGAGTGTCATCCTGCGCGCAGTCGCGGGATCCACTCATCGGCGTGATGGTGGGGGTGGATCCTGCGACTGCGCGCAGGATGACTGGGGCGTGTCGGATTCATGGCGAGGGTGGATCCTGCGACTGCGCGCAGGATGACCGGGGGTTGTGTCAGGCCGCGTCCGCGATCGTGAACGCGCCCATCAATTGCGCAAGCCGCGCGGCCTGCACCTTCAGGCTCTCGGCCGCGGCCGCGGACTCCTCGACCAGCGCGGCGTTCTGCTGCGTGACGTGGTCGAGCTGCGCGACGGCATCGCCGACCTGGCTGATGCCTTGCGACTGCTCCTGGCTCGCCGAGGCGATCTCGGTCACCAGCGTGTTGACGCGGCCGACCTGCGCGACGATCTCGTCCATCGCCTTGCCGGCCTGGCCGACCTGCACCGCGCCGCCCTCGACCTCCTCGACGGATTGGGCGATCAGGCTCTTGATCTCGCGGGCCGCCGTCGCGCTGCGCTGGGCCAGCGAACGCACTTCCTCGGCGACCACCGCGAACCCGCGGCCCTGTTCGCCCGCACGCGCCGCCTCGACCGACGCGTTGAGCGCGAGGATGTTGGTCTGGAAGGCGATGCCATCGACGACGCCGACGATGTCGGCGATCTTGCGGGAGCTGTCGGTGATGTGCTCCATCGTCGTCACGACCTGGCGCACGACCGCACCACCGTGCGCCGCCGAATCGGAGGCGCCGGCCACGATCTGCGCCGCCGAGCGCGCGTTGTCCGCGTTCTGGCGCACGGTCTGCGTGAGCTGCTCCATCGAGGCCGCGGTCTGCTGCAGGTTGCTCGCCTGTTCCTCCGTGCGCTGGCTCAGGTCGTGGTTGCCGTCGGCGATCTCGGACGAGCCGGTGGCGATCGATTCGCCGCTGGCGCGCACCTGGCGCACGATCTCGGACAGCGAACCCACGAAGCGGTTGAACGCCACCGCCAGCTGGCCGATCTCGTCGGTCGACTCGACCGCCATTCGGCGCGTCAGGTCGCCTTGGCCATCGGCGATCTCGCCCAGCAGCACGGCCGCGCTCCGCACGGGGCTGGCGATGGCACGGCTGACGAAGGCGATCACTGCCAGGGCAAACAGGCCGCCCGCGATCGCGGCAATCAACGTGGCGATGCGGATCGCGCGATTGACCGGGCCTAGCAGCTCGGCCTCGGGCACCTCGGCGATGACGTAGGCGTCGAGCTCGGGAATGTAGGCGGACGCGACGAAGCGCGCGTCACCGCCGGCGTCCACGCGGGCCTGCGCGAATTCCTTGCCGCCGAGCAACTGCTGCGACAGGGCATCACCGATGCCCGGCATGTCCTTGAACACGTGGCGGCCGTCGACCAGCGCCGTGTCGGCGTGCATCAGGATGACGCCGCTGCCGCGCACCAGGAAGACGTGGCCGGTCTGGCCGATGCGGTAGGCGCCGACCGACTTGGCCAGCGCGTCCACGCCCAGCCCGATGCCGGCCACGGCCAGCTTGCCGGAGGGCGTCTGGGCCCGCACGTCGATGAACAGCATGTAGCGGCCGGTGGCGCCGTCGCGGTCGATCTGCATCGTCTCGGGCTTGCCGCTGGCCAGGAAATCCTTGAACCAGCCGTCGTTGGGGCCGATCTCGCGCTCCAGTCCGACGTCGGTGAAATAGTGCCCCGTTTCCTTGGACACCCAGAACACCGAGGCAGCGTGCTGCAGGACCTTCTGGTGCTGGGCGAGCGTCTTCCAGGCGTCCACGCCGGTGTCGGCCAGGCCCTGGTCCTCCCAGGCCTGCACGTAGGGATCGAGCCCGATGGCGCGCGCGGCATCCAGTGGCACCTCGATGCGGCGCTGCACGTCCGTGGCGACCTGACCGACGATGGCGGGCAGCTCGTCGCTGGCCGTGCGCTCGCGCACGGCGCTGCCGATGAGCCAGGTGCTCAGCACGCTCGAGATGGCGACGAACGCGACCAGGCACAAGGCCATGCTGGCGATGAGCTTGCGCTGGATGGGGAGGTTGCGGAAGAACGACGGGATCATGCTCGACTTCGGTGGGATGTTGGCGGTCCGCCGCCTGGAAGAATGCCGAAGCGACGGCTGGATATCGGCCCGCCGGCCGCCCGCCTTGAGGCACGCATCGCCTTTTTCTGAACTACCGTTCAGTGGACAAGCGCCTTCGATTGAGCAAAAGTCACGCGGCGTTCGGCAAAGGTACCGCGCGCATGAGGAGGTTTTCCGTGCGCGTCTCGCACACCGTGTCGCCCATGGGATCGACCTACCGGATATATCGGTCGGACGACAACTTCGCCTCGCAGATCAAGCGCCTCGTGCCCTTCCTGCAGGCCGACCGCTACGACGTCCTGATCGGCGGCACCGACAGCGAGCCGACAGTCGTCCTGACCATCGGGCCGCTGGACGCGGCCACCGACGCCGAGTTCCGCGAGCGCGTCGTGCAATACCTGGACAAGTAGCTCGAGGTGCCCTCGGGCATCCCTAGATTTGGACTATCGCGCCCTTCAAGTCGCCCGTTAGCATCGCGTTCCAAAGCGCGGTCGTCACTGCGCACAACGAAGAGAGGGTCCAACATGAAGACGAGGATTTCCGCATTGCTGGCCACCGCGCTGCTGGCCATCGCGCCGTTCGCCGGTGCCGCCAACGTCGCTGGCGGCGCTGCCGTCACCAGCACTGGAACAGGCTTCGGCGTCAGTGGCGGCTGGTGTTGTGGCGCCTCGGCGCCGCTGTCGACCGTCACCGATGGCGCGCTGCTGCCGGTGGGCACGCAATGGAACACCAACACCGTGTTCTGGTCAGGCGACGGCACCGACACCAGCGACTCGCTCACGATCACCCTGGCGCATGCCTCGTCGATCACCAGCCTGGCGCTGGAAGGCGACAACAACGACACCTACTCCGTGAGCTATCTGGGCCTGGACAGCGCGTGGCACGCGCTGGCGACGATCTCGCCGAACACCGATTCCAGCTGGGGCCTGGGCGACGGCACCGCCACCTTCGCGGCGGTCACGGCAACGGCCTTCCAGATCACGGCCTCGGGCGACGGCTTTTACTCGGTCGCCGAGTTCCAGGCCAACGGCGAAGCCCTGCCCGCGGTGCCGGAACCCACGCCAAGCGTGATGTTGCTGGCCGGCCTCGGCGCGCTCGCCCTGCTGGTGCGCCGCCGTTCAACGCACTGATCCGCGCCCGCCTCACGGCCGGCCGCTCGCCCTCGGGCGTGCGCCGGCCGTTCTCATTTCCGGCTGCCGGCGCCCTCAGCCGCCGGGGGCCAGCGGCGCGCCCAAGCGGCGCGAAATCCGTCCTGCGCAGCCGCGCACCTCGCGCGCGATGGCGCCGTCCCAGGCGAGATCGAAGATGCTGGCCGGCCCGATCGCCGTCACCGCCAGCACGACCTGTCCCTCGTGATCGAACACCGGCGCCGCGATGGCGTTGACGCCGGGCAGCGTCTCGCCCTCGGACCGCGCCAGCCCGTGCGCTCGCACCTCGCCCAGCTCGCGCTCGAACTCGCGCCACGCGGGCACCGCGCGCGCCGGCGGCACGTTGGCAATCGGCGGAACCGGGTGCGACTTCTGGCGCCGGCGTTCGTCTTCCAGCAAGGCCTTGACCTCGCCCACTTCGCGATAGGCCGCGAACAGCCGGCCCGTGGCCGTGCCGGCCAGCGAGAAGACCGTGCCCTGGCGCATGTTCACGTGGATCGGCGCCGGCGACTCCTCCAGCCGAACGATGGTGGCGCCGCGCGAACCCCACAGCGCGATCGCGACGGTGTGGCCGATGCGCTGCACCAGCTCGGGCAACTCGGCGGCGGCGGCCTGCACCGGGTTGGCCTGCTTGAGGCTGATCAGCCCGAGCTGCAGCGCCAGCGGGCCGAGGAAATAGCGGCCCGACTCGGGATCCTGCTCCATCAGCCCGATGCGCGAGAAGCTGACCAGGTAGGGATGGATCTTGGCGGCCGGCATGTCGGCCTCGCGTGCCAGGTCTTTCAGCGCCATCGGCCGGCCCGTGTGCGCCATCGCACGCAGCACCTGGCCACCCACCTCGATGCTCTGGATGCCGCGCTGCAGGCGGCTGCCGGACGTGTCTTCGGAGGGCTCTTCGCGGTCGCGCATGGGTGGATGCTACAGGAGCCGAGGACCGATCACCCTGGTGAAAGCGTTTGCTTTGGTCTAATTCGTTTGACAATGGACAATGACAAGATCACCATTCGGGGACATCGACAGAGCCCTCGCCCACGCGGAGAACGCCATGAACGCCCCCAAGAAATTTGCCTCCCAGGCCGACCTGCAGGAAAAGAAGGTCACCTTCTCCCAGCTGTCGGAACACGCCTGGGCGTACACCGCCGAAGGGGATCCGAACACGGGCATCGTCATCGGCGACGACGCGGTGCTGGTGGCCGATACCCAGGCCACGCCGGCGATGGCGCAGGACGTGATCCGCCGCATCCGCGAGGTCACCGACAAGCCGATCAACTACGTCGTGCTGACCCACTACCACGCAGTGCGCGTGCTGGGCGCGAGCGCCTACGGCGCGCAGCAGATCCTGGCCAGCGAGGACACGCGCGACCTGATCGTGGAACGCGGCGAGGCCGACAAGGCCAGCGAGATCGGCCGCTTCCCGCGCCTGTTCAGCAACGTCGAGACGGTGCCGCCGGGCATGACCTGGCCGACCATGACCTTCAACCGCAAGATGACGCTGTGGCTGGGCAAGCTCGAGGTGCAGCTGCTGCAGCTCGGTCGCGGCCACACCAAGGGCGACACCGTCGTCTGGCTGCCGCAGGAGCGCACGCTGTTCAGCGGCGACCTGGTGGAGTTCGACGCCACGCCCTACGCCGGCGACGCCTACTTCAAGGATTGGCCGCAGACGCTGGACAACGTCGCCGCATTGAAGCCGCTGGCGCTCGTTCCGGGCCGCGGCCCGGCGCTCAAGGGCGAGGCCCAGGTGGCCGAGGGCCTGCGCTCGACGGCCGGCTTCATCGCCGACGTGCGCGCCAGCGTCGAGGCCGGCGTGGCCGCGGGCAAGGACCTGAACGCGGTCTACAAGGAGACCTTCGCCCGGCTCAAGCCCAAGTACGGCCACTGGGTGATCTTCGATCACTGCATGCCGTTCGACGTCACCCGCTGCTTCGACGAGATGACGCAGTACGCCGACCCGCGCGTGTGGACGGCCGAGCGCGACCGGCAGATGTGGGAGACGCTGGAAGGCTGACGCCATGTCCGCGCAGCCAGACGCCTCTGACTTCCAGGCGCGCAGCTTCGACTACGCCGCGCACGCCGACCAGCGCGCGGCCAGGCCTGTTCGCCGGCCGGTCGTGATCGTCGGAGCCGGCCCGGTCGGCCTCGCGCTGGCGATCGATCTCGCGCAGCGAGGCATACGGGTCACCGTATTGGATGACGACCACCGGCTGTCCACTGGTTCGCGCGCCATCTGCTTTGCCAAGCGCACGCTGGAGATCTTCGATCGGCTGGGCTGCGGCGAGCGCATGGTAGCCAAGGGCGTGTCGTGGAACGTGGGCAAGGTCTTCCTGCGCGACGAGCTGGTGTACCGCTTCGACCTGTTGCCCGAGGCCGGCCACGAGCGGCCCGCGTTCGTCAACCTGCAGCAGTACTACGTGGAAGGCTACCTGGCCGAGCGCGCCGCGCAGCTGCCGCTGGTCGACCTGCGCTGGCGAAACGAGGTCGTCGCCACGCAGCCGCATGACGACCACGCGACGCTGACCATCGCCACCCCCGACGGCGAATACCGCCTCGAGGCCTCGTACGTCGTGGCCTGCGATGGCAGCCGCTCACCGGTGCGCCGTCAGCTGGGTCTCCAGAGCAAGGGCCGCAGCTTCCGCGACCGCTTCCTGATCGCCGACGTGCGCATGGCCATCGATGCCCCGGCCGAACGCTGGTTCTGGTTCGACCCGGCCTTCCACCCCAATCAGAGCGTGCTGCTGCATCGCCAGCCCGATGGCGTCTGGCGCATCGACTTCCAGCTCGGTTGGGACGCCGACCCGGAGCAGGAGAAGAAGCCCGAAAGGATCATCCCGCGCGTGAAGGCGCTGCTGGCGCATTCGCCGGCGCTCAAGGACGCCGAGTTCACGCTCGAATGGGCCAGCGTCTACACGTTCTCCTGCATGCGCATGGAGCGCTTCCGCCACGGCCGCGTGCTGTTCGCCGGCGACGCCGCGCACGGCGTGTCGCCCTTCGGGGCACGCGGCGCGAACTCGGGCGTGCAGGACGCCGACAACCTCGGCTGGAAGCTTGCCGCGGTGCTGCGCGGCCAGGCGCCAGACGCGCTGCTGGACTCCTATGCACGGGAACGCGAGGCCGCGGCCGACGAGAACATCCGCCACTCGACGCGAGCGACCGACTTCATCACACCCAAGAGCCCGGCCAGCCGCCTTTTCCGCGACGCCGTGCTGACGCTGGCGCGAACCCACCCGTTCGCGCGCACGCTGGTCAACAGCGGGCGGCTGTCGACGCCGACCGCGTTGCGGGATTCGCCGCTCAACACGCCCGACGCACAGCCCTTCGCCGGCACGATGGCGCCCGGCAGCGCTGCGGCCGATGCGCGCGTGACGCATGCGGACGGCCGCGAGGACTGGCTGCTGCGGCAACTCGGCGACGGCTTCACGGCGCTGGTCGGACACGAGGCGGCGATCGAACGTGCGCTGGACGGCATCACCGTCGAAGGCCTCCCCTTGAAGATCGTCCCGATTGCGCCGGCGCTCGCAGGCAGCGCGCTGATCGACCGCGACGGCGACATCGCCCACCGCTACGACCTGCAACCTGCCAGCGTGGTGCTGCTGCGACCGGACGCGCATGTCTGCGGGCGCTGGCGCGGCCCCACGCGGGCACAGGTCGAGGCGGCGATGCGGCGAGCGCTCGCGGCCACGCAGGAGCTCGCGCCGTGCCCCTGATCACCGACCCCCATCTCGAATCGCCTGACGACTTCTACGAAGCCCTGATCGCCGCCCACGAAGGCCTGGATGAAGCCGCCAGCCACGCGCTCAACGCGCGCCTGGTGCTGCTGCTGGCCAACCACATCGGCTCGCTGGAGGTGCTGCGTGAGGCACTGGCGGCAGCGCGGGCGGGGGCGAGCGAAGTCGGCCCGTGTTGAGTGGCTGCGGCTCGGTGGCTGCTGGCTGCTTCGCTGGGCTGCTGGCTGCTTCGCTGGCTGCTGTCTGCTGTCTGCTGTCTGATTCGCTGGCCGCTGCCTGGTTCGGTGGCCGCAGTCTGCTTCGGTGGCCGCTGTCTGCTTCGCTGGCCGCTGCTTCGCGAGCGACAGGCTGGTCTGGGTCTTGGCTCTCCGCTCACGTGCGCCTGAATCCGGCCTGAACGGCCGGATTCTGCGGGCTCTGTGGCTTCGACTTGCCCCGCGCGCTCGCCATCTTGGCCGCACTCGGAACCGTGGCTGGCGGACCGGGGACGCCCGCCCGCTACGTCCCGGTTCGCTGCGCTCCAAGCCCCAGCCCACCCTGCCACAGCGGCACCCAGGCGGGTGGATAAAAACCATCACCATTTTTAAAAGGTGTTTTGGCATCGACGCGCCATCGAGGCCGCGTCGATGCCCGCGGCCAGCCGCTTGGCCGGGCACCGGGCTTGACGCGAACGACCGGCCAACGCGCCTGCGTTCCTTGTCGCGATGGACGACGTCGCGACGCCTTCGGCGTCGCGCGAAGCCGCGCACTCCATGCTGGCGCCAGACTTCGGGGTCTGGCCCTGCGGTCTGGCCAGGGTCTGGCTTCGGGGTCTGGCCCGGCCTCTCGACCCAAGGGCACCGGCCGGCAGCAGCGAATTTCCAGCAGCGCAGCGCGAAGCGCTGCGCATCGTCGTTCACGACAAGGAGCGCCGGC
>JBJMWF010000393.1:0-9006 GCA_045810265.1 Vitreoscilla sp.
GGGCGACTCGATGTTCCGCTTCGATGCCTCCCGCCACGACAACGGCAGCAAGACCTGGCTGGGCCACGTCGTGGCGCCCGGCGGCCAGATCGAGGGCGAGTTCGCGCTCGACGTGCTGGCGCGCCACCCGGCCACGGCCCGGCACATCGCCTTCAAGCTCGCGCGCCGCTTCGTCGTGGACGAGCCATCGCCCGCGCTCGTCGGCCGGCTGTCGCAGCGCTTTCTCGACACCGACGGGGACCTGCGTGCCGTCATGCAGTCCCTGGTCGAGTCACCGGAATTCCGCGATCCCAAGCCCGCCAAGTTCAAGACGCCGTACCAGTTCGTGCTGTCGTCCGTGCGCGCCACCGGCATCGCCACCACCAACGTCAAGCCGCTGATGGGCCAGCTCGCGCAGCTGGGCCAGCCGCTGTACGGCTGCCAGACGCCGGACGGCTGGCACGACACCGAAGCCGACTGGCTCAACCCGAACGCGATCACCCAGCGCGTGAACTTCGCGACGGCGCTGGCCTCGGGCAAGCTGCCGCTGCAACGCATGGACGATCCGGCGGCGCCAGCGCAAGGCATCAAGGCGATGGAGCGCCAGGCCGACAAGGCGATGGCCCGCGACCAGCCCGTCGAAGGCTCGACGCCGCCGGTCGACGCCGCCGGCCTGCTCGCGACCCTGGGGCCGGCAATCTCCGACAAGACCCGCGCCGCCATCGCGACATCACCGCCCGCGCTGCGCGCCGCGCTGGTGCTGGGCAGCCCCGACTTCATGCGCCGCTGAACGACTTCCAGGAGACCACCATGCAACGCAGACAACTCCTGCAGGCCGCCGCGGCCACCGGGCTCGCGTGGACGGCCGTCGGCCGCACCGCGTTCGCCGCCAGCCCTCAGGCCGGCGGGCAATTGCCCGGCAACAAGCGGCTGGTCGTGGTGTTCCTGCGCGGCGCCGTCGACGGCCTGAGCGTCGTCGTGCCGTACAGCGAAGCGGCGTACCACGACGCGCGCTCGTCGATCGCGCTGGCGCGTCCAGGCCAGGACGGGGGCGTGCTCGATCTGGACGGCCACTTCGGCCTCAACCCGAACCTCGCGCCGCTGATGCCGCTGTGGCAAGCGGGCAAGCTGGCGTTCGTGCAGGCCGCCGGCTCGCCGGACCCGACACGCTCGCATTTCGACGCACAGGACTACATGGAGTCGGGCACGCCAGGCCGCAAGAACACGCCGGACGGCTGGCTCAACCGACTGCTCGGCGCGGAGCCTCCGATCCTCGTGCAGGCGGGCGCGGGCGCGGGCGTCACGCGAGGCATCAGCGTTGGCGCCACGCTGCCGCGCATCTGGGCCGGCCCCAACCCGGTGGCCAACATCGCCAACGGCGCGAGGGCGACCAAGCCGACGCTGCTCGATCGGCCGCAGGTGAGCCAGGCATTCGACGCGCTGTACGCGGGTGACGATGCGATGTCGCGCGCCTACCGCCAGTCGCAGCAATCGCGCGCCGAAGTCAACGAAGCGATGACGCCGGGCGCGATGGACCGCGAGCAGATGGTGGCCAACGCCGGCGCGCCGCTGCCCAACGGCTTTCCAGACGACGCCGCGCGCCTGGCGCAGCTGATGCGGCGCGACCCGAACGTGCAGATCGCCTTCCTCGCGCTCGGCGGCTGGGACACCCACGTCAACCAGGGCGGCGCCAAGGGCCAGCTCGCCAACCGCCTGCAGCCGCTGGGCCAGGGCCTGGCGGAACTGGCCACGCGCCTGGGGCCGACCTTCGACGACACCACCATCCTCGTGATCTCGGAGTTCGGCCGCACGGTGCGCCAGAACGGCACCGGCGGCACCGACCACGGCCATGGCAACGTGATGTGGGCGCTGGGCGGCAGCATCGCCGGCGGCAAGGTGCACGGGCGCTGGCCCGGCATCGACACGTCGTCGCTCTACGAGGCGCGCGACCTGGCCGTCACGACCGACTTCC
This sequence comes from Vitreoscilla sp., assembly GCA_045810265.1. Taxonomy (GTDB): domain Bacteria; phylum Pseudomonadota; class Gammaproteobacteria; order Burkholderiales; family Burkholderiaceae_C; genus Scleromatobacter. Next base: position 1,952 of record JBJMWF010000393.1, read on the forward strand.
GCCGGGTGCTGGCCGGCGTCTGCGCGCACAACCTGGGCTTGTCGGACAACAAGATGGCGGCGGTGTTCCCCGGCTTCGACGGTGCGCCGCTGAACCTGGCGCGCGCCTGAGTCTCCTGACGCGGGACAGGGCCACCACGCCCGAGGACAATCGCGGCCTCCTCCACCAGCGGACGCCGCCATGATCCTCGAACACGCCGATATCACCATCCACGCCGGCAAGAACGCCGAGTTCGAGGAGGCGATCCAGCGCGGCATCGCCACCGTCATCGCACACGCCAAGGGCTTTCGCGACGCCCAGGTGCACCGCGGCATCGAGTCGCCCGAACGCTACCTGCTGACGATCCACTGGGACACGCTGGAGAACCACACCATCGATTTCCGCGAAGGGCCGCTGTTCGCACAGTGGCGCGCCATCGTGGGGCCGTTCTTCGCCAAGCCGCCGGTGGTGGAGCACTTCGGGCTGGCGATCAAGCACGGCTGAAGTGGGGCGCGACGCGCTCTCGGGCCACCAGGCCGGAAGCTCAGCTCGCGCGCCGCAGTCCGTCGGCGCGATCGACCGCACGACGCACGGCGTCGGGGTCGGTGATCTGGCGCTTGACCAGCGGCACCCACTGCAGGTACAGCGCGAAGGTCAGCACCAGCGCCGCCACGCCGGCGGCGATCATCGAATCGACGTCGTGCAGTCCCTGGACGCCCACCACCGCCGCCAGGCAAGGCACGAAGGAGACGTACGCCCGAACCGGTTCGACGCCCAGGCGCAAGCCGCAGGCGCGGCAGCCCAGGCTGGCTGCCGGACCGAGCAGCATCTTGCGCGGCGCCGACAGCGCGCGCAGCGAACAGTGCGGGCAGGAAAGCTTCATCGTGCCGCGATCCTAACCGCCGCTGCGTGACGCGCTCATGGCGTCGCGATGCCTTGCTTGCGCATCCAGCTGTCGAGCTGCGCGAAATTCTTCGGGTCGGGCTCGGGCAGCCGCATGCCGCGGGCGCCGTAGCGCGGCGTGAGCTGCTGGTAGAACGTCTGGTCGGCGCTGGTACCACCGGCGAGCTTGCCGGTGTCGCCATCGACGTCATCCAGCATGTGGTGCACCTCGTCGCGCAGCGTTCCGAGCTTGCCGCTCGCCTGCAGGCCGTCGAGCCAGGTGACGGTCTGCGCCTGGCTCAGGCCCTTGGCGCTCGCATAGGCCACCAGCGCCGGCACGGGGCTGTAGCCGTTGCCGCTCTGGTCGACCAGGGCCTTGGACGTGGCGGCGTCCAGGCCGGCGTGGGCAAGGAACTGGGCCGAGGTGTCGTTCTCGTGCGCGTTGGCTTCCTTGACGTGGTTCCAGACGGCCAGCCCGACCGCGGACACCACCACCAGGCCGATGCCGATCGGCCCGGCGATGGAACCCGACCCGAGCGCCGCCATCAGCCCGCCGGCGGCGCCGGTGGTGTACAGCGCCGCCGACGCGCCGTCCCCTTGCTTGACGGAATCCACGGCGTTCCAGACATCGAAGGCGGAGCCCAGCACGCCCAGGAACTCGCTCGCCCCTACGCGGCCTGCGACCTTCCAGCCGCCGCCGATGCCGGTGACGATCTTGCCGGCCGCCGTCTCGTCGCTCACGCGCCCGAGTCCGACGAGCAGCTCGGCACCCTTCTGTCCCAGGCCGGCCGCGTCCACGAGCACCTTGAGGTCGTTCTTCAACGAGGGATCGTTCAACGCCTTGTTGGCCGAATTGACGAAGCTGACGCCCGCGGCGGCGAGGCCGACGGTGCGCAGCAGCTGGCCAGGGAGGCTGCCCTTGTCGAAGGCCTTCATGCCGGTCGGGCCGGCCATCTTCTGCAGCTTGTCGTCGAGCGTCTCGAGCCTGGCCGCCGTCTGTTCGGGTGTGTCGCCGGCCTGCGGCAGGGCATCGTCGACATACTTGACGGCGTTGTCCAGGTCGCCCGGCTTGACGCCCAGCAGCTTGGCGAAGTTGCTGTTCTTGAGCTGCGCGACGGCATCGCGTGCCTGCAGCATGCTGGCCGGATCGTTGCGATCGATGTTGGTCAGTTTGCCCAGCACGTTGCCCTTGACGTAGGCCGTGGCGAACTCCTGCGCCAGCTTGCGGCCCTGGTCACCCAGCTTGACGCGGGCGAAGAAGTTCAGCGTGGCCTGGCCTTCGCCACCGGTCGCCAGCTCGGGCTTCTGCTGCAGGGCAAGGCTGATGGCCAGGTGCGCCTTGGGATCGTCGAGCACCTTGTTGACGTAGGCGTCGACGTCCTTCTGCCGTCCTGCCAGCTCGGGCGGCAGCTGTTGCAACTGGCGCAGTTGACGCAGCAGGTTGCTGCCGTCCTCGGTCAGTTGGCTGCGTTGCGACTCCAGCTTGTGCTGCCAATCAGGGCCTTTTGCCGCGGCGTAGTCGTTGATCGCCTTGTTCAGCTGGTCGGGCGTCATCGCGCCGCCGTGGTTGCTCACCAGCCAGTTCAGTTCCTCGAACTGCTTCGCATAGCCCTCGACATCGCCATCGACCCCCGCCTTGTACTGGTCGATGCCGTCCTCGGCCACCGACAGCACGTTGTCCACCGTGCCGGACTGGCCGGAAAGCTGCCGCGCCACCTCGACCAGATAGGCGGGGCCGGCGCCGGTGGCCACCGCGTTGCGCAGTCCGTCGCTCTGCAGGCTGTCGAGCCCGACCGAGACCAGGCGGCGCACGAGGGCGCCGCCATTGGCTGCATCGGCCACCCGCCCGGCCACCGTGGACAGCGCCTGCGTGCCCTGCGTGCCCAGCATGGGGATGCCCTCCTTGCGCGCGCGCACCTGCGCCGCCTCCCATCCCGGCAGCGCCTGCGTCGTGACTGCCGCTGCCAGCTCCGGATCGAGGCCGCGCGTGGTGTCGTCCAGGCGCTGCGCCGCCTGATAGGCCGGCGCCTGCAGGCTCAACGTGTCCTTGTTGCCCACCTGGGCCAAGGGCGCATCCGCGTTGGTCGCCGCCGCGGTGACCCAGGACTGCAGTTCCGGGTCCGCCAGCAGACGGGCACGCGCCTGCGGCGTCGCGTGCGCGAAGCCCGCGTTGACCGCCTGCAGGGCCTTGGCCGGATCCCGCTGCCCGGCACCGGCCTTCATCACGGCGGCGACCTCGCGATCCGTGCGGATGTCCGACAGCGTCGACTTCAACGCCGCCTGCGTGGTGGCATCGGCCGGATGGCGGGCAAGCAGCGCGAGGCCCTCGCGTTGCACCTGCTGCGGATCGGCGGCATCCGCGTGCCGCGCCGCGATGCCGGCGTCGATCTCGGCCTGCACGGCCGACTTCAGGCGCAGCTGCGCGTCGCTCACCTGCTGGCGCAGATAGGGCAAGGCGGCGCCGGTACCGTGGGTCGCCTGGTTCATCTGGTCCAGCGTGTGGCTGGTGGCCTGCAGGGTCTTGAGCGCACGATCGGTGGCCGCCTCGGGCGTTGCCGGCGGCCGCTGCGGCTTGGCGGGAATCAACAGGGTCTCGCCGGGCTTGAGCTGGTCCGTGCGACCCTGCAGCGCCGGGTTGGCCTCGATCACCAGGCGCAGGCGGACGTCGTAGTGCCTGGCGATCTGCGTCAGCGTGTCGCCCGGCTGCACCTTGTGCACCTGCGGTTGCGGCTCGGGCTCAGGCGCCTGGGTCAGCGGCGGAAGCTGCAGCGCCTGGCCGGCGGCGAGTTGCTCGCCAAGTCCGGGATTGGCGTCGCGCAAACCCTTCTCAGGGACGCCGTAGCGACGCGCGACGTCGACCGGCCGATCGCCCGACTGGGCGTGCACCACCTCGGCGTGATTGGCGGCAGGGCTGGCTGCCGGGGACGTCGCATTCGCGGAGGTCGATGGCGAGGGCGGCGGCGCGGAGGGACGATCTTCGACGGGCAGCATGCTTGTCTTCCTGGGCTGGGCTGTGATGCCGATCGATTTGATCGGATCCGCGCCCGCCGCCCAAGCTGGGGGCGCTCCCAGCTGGGAAGGTCACCAGGGTGCCGTCGTCACGCCCGGATCACTGCATGCCGCGGGCGTTGTTCTCGTTGAGCACGGCGCTCGACGCGACGACCTCGCCCTCGTCCGCTTGCGCGAGGTCGCTCGGCGTCACGTTGCTCATCAGCGCCCGCTCACCGCGCGACTGAGGCAGCGTTTCCACGCGCCCGTCCGCATGACGCGCGAAGCGCACGCGCTCGGGGCCGTGCACGGGCGCAGCGTCGGGCCAGGGCCAGCCGCCGAATTCCGTGCGCCGATAGTCGTCGAAGGCCTGGCGCAGCTCAGCCTGGGTGTTCATCACGAACGGGCCGTACTGCGCCACCGGCTCGCCGATCGGGCGGCCTTGCAGCAGCAGCAATTCGGCGACGTCGGCGCCCGTGTTGACCAGTTCGACGGTGCTGGCGGCGCGCAGCTCGATCGCGGCATGCTGCGAGATGGGCTGGCCGGCGACGCTGACGCTCGCCCCGGCGAAGAAGTACAGCCGACGGCGCGCTGCGGCGGTGGCCGCCGCCGGCAGCGTCCAGCGCGCGCCGGGTTCCATGCGCAGCGTCCAGATCGCGACGTCGGCCTCGGCCTGCGAGGCCCAGGAATCGGGCGGCGGCGCGAGCGGCTCGGTGACGTCGACTGCATCCTGCGCGGACGGCGAGCGTGGCGCCTCCAAGCGGCCGGCGATGACGGCGACCTCGGTGACCGCGCCGTCGTCGCTCTCGAAGAAGCGGTGCGGGATGTCCTCGGCCCACAGCATCGTGAAGTGCGGCTCGCACATCTTGCTGCGTGCGGGCAGGTTGAGCCAGATCTGGAACAGCTCGAGCGGATTGGGCTGCCCGGTGTCCAGCAGCGGGAACATCTCCGAGTGCACGATGCCCTTGCCGGCCGTCAGCCACTGCACGTCGCCGCCGCCGAAGCGCGCCGCGGCGCCCAGCGAATCGGAGTGATCGGTCAGGCCCTTGCGCACGATGGTCACCGTCTCGAAACCGCGATGCGGATGCGAGGGAAAGCCCGGCACGGTCTCGCCGTGGTACATGCTCCAGCCGTCCTTGCGGCCGAAGTCCTGGCCGATCTGGCGCCCGGCCAGCGATGCCGCCGGGCCGAAGCGCCCGTTGCCGGCCGGATAGTCGTCGTCGTGATGCACGCAGAACAGGAACGGGTCGACCGTCTCCCACGGAAAGCCGAGGGGCTGGATCTGCAGGATGGCGTTGTCGGGCATGGCGGGCTCGCGGAAACGGTTTGCCTCAGTCTAGCGAGTGCGGCCAACCGGGCCGGCGCGACGGGTATCCGCGCGCCAGACCGGCATCAATGCGCTTGCAGGAACGGCAGCTTCGCGACGAAGGCGTCGACCGCTGGCGCCCACAGCGACGCGTCGTGCCGCGAGAGCCCGTGGCCATCGCCATCGGGGACGGCCGGCTCGTGCACGAAGGTCGACGGGCTGCCGCCGCGTGCGAAGGCGTCATGCCATCGCTGCGGCACGGTGGGGCCCCAATACTGGTCGTTGAGGGCGTAGATCCACAGGTTGGGCAACGTGGTCGTCCTGCCGTAGCCGGCGACCATCGCCTCGATCTGGCCGGGATCGCATGAGACGCCGGGCGTGCGCTCGGGATTGCCGCCCGAGCCGCCGGCGAAGTTGATGTAGCCGACCACGCCGGGCAAGGGCTGCGACGCCGCCGCGACCGTGCTCAAGCCGCCGACGGACTGGCCCACCAGCAGCACGTGCTTGGCATCCGCCCAGGGCTGCGATGCCGTCCACTGAAGTGCCGCGCGGATGCTCAGCACCGCCGCGTCGGCGGTCTTGCGATAGTCGGGCGTGCCGATGCAGCGCCCCGAGGCGTCGTGGCGCACGCCGCTCTGCTCGACGTCACCGCCAGTGCTGTCCCCATAGCCCGGACGCACCGGCGACACCACGGCCACGCCTTTGCCCAGCCAGTACTTCAGTTGCGACCGGCTGACGCCCAGTTCCAGCTGGTCGCGGCCCGACTTGCCCGGCGGGCGGCCATGCGAGAACAGCACCACAGGGAACGGACCCTCACCGGGTGGCACGAACCAGGTGGTGACCATCTGCGCGACGTCGCCCGAGGCCTCGCGCACCGGGATCGTCACCTCGCGTCCGTCGGCCTGGCTCGCCGTGCGCGAGGCGGCAGCCGCCGCGAACGGTTGCGCTGCGAGTACGGCGAACAACAGGCACGCGGCAAGGCGCATGGCAGGATCTTCAGAACGGCGCCGACACGTCTTCCGCGTTCGCGGGCGCATACGGCGACGCCGTCGCGCCCATCGCGGCCGTCTGGCCGGTCAACGCGGCGATCACCTTGTCGGTGGTGGAAGTGCCAGCCTCGCCCAGCTTCAGCGGGCCGCCGAGCGCCTCGACCAGGTCGGGGATCAGCTTGCCCAGCTCGCCGGTGGTGATGGCCACATCGGCGTCGAAGCCGTTGTCGCCCTTGCCCCCGGCCTCCTTGCCTTCGAGCACGACATCGAGCAGCTTGATCTTCTTGATCGCGAACTGCTCGGTCAGCACGAAGGACACGCGGCTGTCCCACGTGAGTGCGAGCTGCGTGGGGAACTTGCCCTGTTTGATGTGCTCGCCCACCTCGTCGATGTCGAGCGTGTGGCGCGCGTAGCGCACCAGCGACTTCTCGCTGTCGGGCTGCTTGAGCTCGCACTCGCGGTCGATGGAAAAGCCCGACGGCGCCTCCTTGGCCGACAGCCACTCGGCCATCGCGGTGGCGGCCGAAAGCTGCGTCTGCACGAGGTCCAGCCGGATGCCGCCGCCAAGGAGCTCTGTCAGCAGCGTGACGATCTTGTCGGCCTTCTTGGCGCTGCCGGCGCCAATCATCACGAGCTTCGCATCGAGATCGATCCAGACCGGCGTGGTGCCGCGCTTGGGGAAGGCGCGCGGCAGCAGTTCGTGCACGATCTCCTCCTTCAGCTCCTTGGCGTGCTTGCCCTTGGGACGGCGGCCGGTCTCCTGCTCGATCTTGTCCAGGCGCGCTTCCAGCTGCGTCTTGACGGCGCCACCGGGCACCGCCTTGGTCTCGGTGCACAGCTTCAGGATCCACTGGCCGGCGACGTTCTCGACCAGCGGCCCGTGCTTCTCGCCGCGCGGCTCGACCCAGCCC
>JBJMWF010000394.1:0-13597 GCA_045810265.1 Vitreoscilla sp.
CAGGTGTTCCTTGGGCGTGACGTAGCACAGCATGGCGGTGCCCATCCAGCCGATCATCGCCGCGCCGATCGCGCTGGCGATGTGGTCGTAGCCGGGCGAGACGTCGATCGTCAGCGGCCCCAGCGTGTAGAACGGTGCCTCGCCGCACAGGCGCAGCTGCTCGTTCATGTTGGCCTGGATCAGGTGCATCGGCACGTGGCCCGGGCCCTCGATCATGGTCTGCACTTCGTGCTTCCACGCCACCTGCGTGAGCTCGCCCAGCGTGCGCAGTTCGGCCATCTGCGCCTCGTCGTTGGCGTCGGCCAGCGAGCCGGGGCGCAGGCCGTCGCCGAGCGAGAACGAGACGTCGTAGGTCTTCATGATCTCGCAGATCTCCTCGAAGTGCGTGAACAGGAAGTTCTGGCAGCCATGCGCCATGCACCACTTGGCCAGGATCGCGCCGCCGCGCGAGACGATGCCGGTGCGCCGGCCCGCCGTCAGCGCCACGAACTCGCGCAGCACGCCCGCGTGGATGGTGAAGTAGTCGACGCCTTGCTCGGCCTGCTCGATCAGCGTGTCGCGGAACAGTGGCCAGCTCAGCTCCTCGGCGATGCCGCCCACCTTCTCCAGCGCCTGGTAGATCGGCACCGTGCCGATGGGCACCGGGCTGTTGCGCAGGATCCAGTCGCGCGTGGTGTGGATGTTGGCGCCGGTGGACAGGTCCATCACCGTGTCGGCGCCCCAGCGCGTGGCCCACACCAGCTTGTCGACCTCCTCCTCGATGCTGGAGGTCGTCGCCGAGTTGCCGATGTTGGCGTTGACCTTGACCAGGAAGTTGCGCCCGATGGCCATCGGCTCGAGCTCGGGGTGGTTGATGTTGGCGGGGATGATCGCGCGTCCGCGCGCCACCTCGTCGCGCACGAACTCGGGCGTGATGCGGGTGGGGATGGCGGCGCCGCGCGAGTCGCCGCGCAGCCGCTGCTCGCGCTGCGCGTCGTTCTGGTACTCGGCCATCCACTCGTGGCGGCCGTTCTCGCGCAGCGCGACGAATTCCATCTCGGGCGTGACGATGCCGCGCCGCGCGTAGTGCAGCTGCGTCACGTTGCGCCCGGGAACGGCGCGGCGCGGCGTGCGCTGCAGGCCATCGGCGTCGCGGCGCAGCGAGGCGATGCGCGCGGCCGCGGCGCCGCCCGCGGGCGCGCGCGCGCGTTGGCCATCGTCCACCGGCACCGCGATGCGGCCGGCATACGACTCGCTGTCGTTGCGGGCGGCGATCCAGCGCGAGCGCACCGTCTCGAGGCCGCGCCGCAGGTCGATCAGCGCCGTGGGATCGGTGTACGGGCCCGAGGTGTCGTAGACGGTGACCTTCTCGCCGTTGGTCAGCGCGATCTCTCGCATCGGCACGCTGACGCCCGATTGCTGGCCTTGCACCCGCACCTTGCGCGAGGCAGGCAGCGGCTGGCGCGATGTGGAGGCGGCATGGCCGCAATCGAGGACGTCCGGCGCGTTGGCGGCGGCGCTGGGTGCGTGCGGCGAGTGGGGGTCGGAAGGCAAGGTCATCGGGACTCCAGTCCATGTTCAAGACGGCTTGCTCCGGACGGTGCTCCGACATCGCGGGGAACGCCTGATCAGCCTTCCGCGGTCGTGTGCAGCTCTCCTTACGCCGGTATTAGCCGGTTCAAGTTCGCGGGTTCGACCTGTACACCCTTCCATTGGTCGTCTCAGCATCTCTTGGCGGATGCACCCCGGAGCAGGCGCGAGTTTACGTCGAGCCGGCCGCTTCGCAATGACTGATTTCAGGTATATCGATAAACCCGGTGGGGTATATGAATAGTTTGACTTTTTGAGCCGGCCGCACGGCGTGTTCGCCGCGCGGCTCGCACTTGCCGTCCGGCCTCCAGGTCGATGAAGCCGCGGTCGCGAGCGTCACATGGTTAATAAACAATAAGTTTGGTAACTTGTCGACAATGGACACATGCCTGCCACCGTTCCACTGACCCCCTCGACCACCGTCCGCCATCCGCACTGGATCCTCGCTGCCGTCTGCCTGCTCGGTCTCATGAGCACCGTCGGCGTCGCGATGCCGTATCCCATCCTCGCGCCGATCTTCGTGGGCGGGCCGGTGGACGGCTTCACGCACTTCGCGGGCCTGCAGCCGTCGGTGCTGATGGGCATGGCGCTGGCGGCCAATCCGCTGGGCATCCTGATCGGCAGCCTGGTCTCCGGCCCGATGTCCGACCGGCATGGCCGGCGGCTGGTGCTGGCGATCACGCTGGTGGCGACGCTCGCGGGTCATCTGCTGACGGCCTGGGCGCTGGTGCTGCGCAACTACCCGCTGTTCACGCTCGCCCGCTTCGCAACCGGACTGGTCGAGAGCAACACCGCGGTCGCGCGCGCCATGGTGGCCGACCTGCACGAGCAGATCGACCGCACGCGCGCCTTCGCACTGCTCAATGCGTGCATGTACGCGGGCTGGTTGCTGGGCCCGCTGGTCGGCGGCTTGACGCTGCCGTTTGGCGAGCCGGTGCCCTTCGTGCTGGCCGCCGCGATGACGCTGCCCTGCGTGGCCATCCTGTTCCTCGGGCTGCCGACGGCGCCGAAGTCGCACGCCGCTGCGCCGCCCGCGCGCAACGTGCTGGCACTGCTGGTGGCCGACCGCACGCTGGGCCTGATCTTCGGGTTGCAGCTGGCCTACACGCTGGCCCTCAACTCGCTGTACGAGTTCGCGCCGTTGTGGATGCTGCAGAACGCCGGCTTCGACAGCCGCGGCATCGCACTCGTCACGGCCGGACAGTGCGCGGCGATGACCCTGACCAGCGTGATGGCCGGCCGCTTCGGCAGCTCGGGCGGCCACCCGCTGCGCCGGGCGGCGGCCTACGCCCTGGTCGGCGCGGTGTGCCTGAGCCTGATGGCGGTGCTGCCGGGGCGGCTGGGCATCTTCGTCATCATGGCCATGGGCGTTCCGACCGCCATGTACAACGCGGTGATGCCGGCCTGGATGTCCGAGCGCTTCGCCGAGCACGGTCAGGGCCGCATCATGGGGCTGCTGTCGACGATCTTCTGCGTGGCCAACGTGATCGTCGCGCTCGGCGGCGGCTGGATCGCGCTGCTGTCCACGCGCTGGATCATGGCGCTGGGCGGCGCGGCGGCGGTGGTCTCGGCCCTGCTGATGCTGCGCCTGGCGCGCACGGAGGCGGCGCGGCGCGCCGTGCCGGCATGACGTCGACGCCCGAGCGGCTGCTCTATCAGCTCAAGAGCCGCGGCCCCCAGCCGGCGGCCGCCCTGGCCGGCGCGATCGCGATCACCCCGATGGGCGCGCACAAGCAGCTGCAGTCCTTGCAGGAGCAGGGCCTGGTGAGTTCGCATGACCAGGCGGACGGCCCTGGCCGTCCCAAGCGGCTGTGGACACTGACCGCCGCCGGCCACGCGCGCTTTCCGGATCGCCACGGCGAGCTGGCCGTGCAGCTGATCCGGCAGGCTGCGGCCGTGCTGGGGCCGGAGGCGGTCGACCGCCTGATCGCCGCGCGCGAGCAGGAGCAGCAGGCCGGCTACGAAGCCGCACTGTCGGGCCTGGCCTCGCTGGGTGCGCGGGTGCGCCGGCTGGCGGAGCTGCGTTCCCGTGAAGGCTACATGGCGCGCGCCGAGAAGCAGGGCCGGGCCTGGCTGCTGGTGGAGGATCACTGCCCGATCTGCGCCGCGGCGGCCAGTTGCCAGGGCCTGTGCCGATCCGAACTGCAGATCTTCGCGCGCTGCCTGGGCGACGGCGTGCAGGTGGAGCGGGTGGAGCACGTGCTGGCGGGCGGCAGGCGGTGCGCCTACCGCATCACTGCCGTCGACTGAGTGCCGGCGCGGGCCGAATCCGATCGGCGCCCGGCTACGTATCCCTGGTGAGAACGAACCGCATCGACCAGGAGCCCGCATGTCCGCCGCCACCAATGCCAATGCCACCGCGCGTGCGGTCGGCTGGGTCGAACAGGGGCTGGTGCCCGATCGCGTCGTCCGCCTGGGCATCCGCCGCCTGCTCAAGGAGCGCCTGGCCGAGATGCGCGCGAGCGACGCCGAGGCCGCCGAGCAGATCAACCAGGCCTTCATCGCCCACATGCGGGAGGCGCCGATCGCGCTGCTGCCCGACAAGGCCAACGAGCAGCACTACGAGGTGCCCGCCGAATTCTTCGCCCGCACGCTCGGCCCCCATCGCAAGTACAGCAGCTGCTTCTGGGGCGCCGGTGCCCGGACGCTCGCACAGGCCGAGGCCGACGCGCTGCGCATCACCTGCGAGCGCGCCGGGCTGCGCGACGGCCAGGACGTCCTGGAGCTGGGCTGCGGCTGGGGCTCGCTGAGCCTGTGGATGGCCGAGCACTACCCGCACAGCCGCATCACGGCGGTGTCGAACTCGCGCTCGCAGCGACAGCACATCGAGCGCGAAGCCCAGGCGCGCGGCCTGGCCAACCTGCGCGTGATCACCTGCGACGTCAACCAGTTCGACGCGCAGCCCACGCATTTCGACCGCGTGGTGTCGGTGGAGATGTTCGAGCACCTGCGCAACTGGCCGGCGATGTTCGCGCGCGTCGCGGGCTGGCTCAAACCCGAAGGCCGCTTCTTCATGCACGTGTTCGCGACCCGCGGCGCGCCCTACGCCTTCGTCGAGCGCGACGCGAGCGACTGGATGAGCCGCCACTTCTTTTCCGGCGGCATGATGCCCGGCGACGACCTCGCGCTCAACTTCCAGGACGACCTGCGCCTGGCGCGGCGCTGGCGCTGGGACGGCACGCACTACCAGAAGACCGCGGAGGCCTGGCTGCGCAACATGGACGGCGCCCGCGAGGAGCTGATGGCGCTGATGGCCACCACCTACGGCGAGTCGGCCGAGCTCTGGTGGCAGCGCTGGCGGCTGTTCTTCATGTCGGTGGCCGAGCTGTTCGGCCATGAGGACGGGCAGCAGTGGTGGGTCAGCCACTACCTGTTCGACAAGCGCGCATGACGCTGGCGCGCGCATCCGTCCCCGCGCCCGCACCCCCGCGTGACGCCGCCGCGCCCTCGCGCGCGCGGCAGCTGGCGAACTTCGTCGTCTTCGAGGCGGCCTGGTTCGCGTGCATCCTGGGCGTGGCGCATGGCCAGCCGGGCTGGGGCACGGCGGCGGTCGTCGGCGCCGTCGCCTGGCATGTCGCGATCTCCGCGCGGCCCGCGACCGAGCTGGCGCTGGCGGCGATCCTGTGCGCGATCGGGCTGGTGGCCGAGTCGCTGGCGCTCGCCCAGGGCCACGTGGCGTATGACGCCGGACAGCCGGTGCGCTGGCTCGCGCCCTACTGGCTGGTCGCGCTGTGGGGCGAGTTCGGCATCGCGCTCAATGTCACCTTGCGCTGGCTCAAGCGCAAGCCGCTGCTGGCGCTGCTGCTCGGCGCCGTTTTCGGGCCGCTGTCCTTCCTCGGCGGCGTGCGGCTGGGCGGCGCGCGTTTCGTCGACGAGCCGGCCGCCCTCGTGACCCTGGCCTGCATGTGGGCGGTGCTGATGCCGCTGGTCATGTGGATCTCCGATCGCTTCGATGGCGTCACCGCGCCTCCTGTCCATGCCTGAGTTCTCCACCTTGCTGCCCGTCGCCTTGTGCGGCCTGGCGCTGATCGCCGTCCTCGGCTTGGGCACCTGGATCGCGAGCGTGGTGCGCCACGACGCCAGCCTGGTCGACCGCATGTGGTCGCTGATGATCGCCGGGCCCGCGCTGGTCTATGCCGGCCAGACCTCGTGGACGAGCCCGCGCGCGATCGCCGTGCAGGTGCTGGTGCTGGCCTGGGGCCTGCGGCTGTCGGCCTACATCACCTGGCGCAACTGGGGACACGGCGAGGACCGCCGCTACCAGGCGATCCGCCAGCGCAACCAGCCGCACTTCGCGCTCAAGAGCCTGGTGCTGGTGTTCGCGCTGCAGATGGTGCTGGCCTGGATCGTGTCGGCGCCAACCCTCGCGGCGCTTGCCGGCGATCGGCGGTTCGGCGCGCTCGATGCCGCCGGCCTGGTCGTCGCGCTGGTCGGCTTCCTGTTCGAGGCGATCGGTGACGCGCAGATGGCGGCGTTCAAGCGCGAGGTGGCCAACCGGGGCCGGGTGATGGATCGCGGCCTGTGGCGCTACACGCGGCACCCCAACTACTTCGGCGAGGCCTGTTTCTGGTGGGGGATCTGGCTGATCGCGCTGGCCGCCGGGGGACTCGGCGCGGCCTGGACGGTGCTGTCGCCGCTGCTGATGACGGTGCTCCTGCTCAAGGTGTCGGGCGTGGCGATGCTGGAAAAGGACATCGGTGAACGGCGGCCTGCGTATCGCGAGTACATCGCCCGCACGAATGCGTTCATTCCCGGGCCGCCGCGCCGCAAGGGGACGTCTGCATGAAAACGTGGCGCAGCCTCGCGTTCCTGGCGGCCATGATCGCGTCGGCCGCGAACGCAGCCGACGGCACGCGCACCTACGCCTTCACGGCGTTTCTCGACGACAAGCCGATCGGCCAGCACACCTTCGCGGTGACGACCGAGGGCAATGAGCGCAAGGTCGCCAGCCAGGCCGACTTCAAGGTGAAGATCCTGGGCATCACGGCCTATCGCTACCGGCACCACGCCGACGAGCAGTGGTCCGGTGACTGCCTCTCCGGCCTGGCCTCCAGCACCGACGACGACGGCAAGGCCACCACCGTCAAGCTGACCAGGCGCGACGACGCCAACCTGATCCAGGCCAACGCCGGCACCCGCTCCGAACCCGGCTGCCTGATGAGCTATGCCTACTGGAACCCGGCGATGCGCGAGCGCACGCGCCTGCTCAACCCGCAGACGGGCAAGGTGGACGCCGTTCAGGTCGAGCGCCGGGCCGAGGGCCACGTCATGGTCGGCGGGCGCGAGGTCGCGGCCACCGACTGGCGGATCACCGGCGGCGACGCGCCGATCGACGTCTGGATCTCGGCGCAGGGCGAGTGGGTCGGACTGGACTCGATGGTCAGCGGCGGCAAGCACCGGCTCAGCTACCGGCTGCCCTGAGGCTCAGACGGGGACCAGCGCGGTCGCGTAGCCCTTCCTGCCGTCGTGCACGGCGAAGGCAGGTCAGTTTGCGCTCCGCGCGCGCCGGGCGCCTGTGCTTGTAAGCAGCTGTGGTTTGCAGGGCTGTCCGGCCCTTCATCTCGCGTTCGGAATGGCGCGCAGTTCCTAGACTTCCCGCTGTCCTGCGCAAACCGTTTTGCGCCGGAAACCGTCATGTCGAACACGCTGCTCATCCATGTCTCGGGCCTCGTTGCCCTGGCCTTCAACGTCGTCGCCCTCGTCTGCACCTGCGAGCGCTCGCTGCGTCTGCGCTCGGGGGTGGCCGGCATGATCTGGGCGCTCAACAACTTCCTGATGGGGGCCAACGTCGCGGCCGCGCTGAGCGTGGTCAGCGCGGGCCGAACCGCGACCTCGGCGGTCACGCTCGGCGAGCGGCGCGCGCGCACGATAGGCTTCTCCATCTTCGCGCTGCTGACCCTGGCCGTGGGCCTGTGGACCTGGGGCGGCTGGGCCTCGCTGTTGATGGTCGGAGCCTCGCTGCTGTCGACCTACGCCGTGTTCCATCTGACCGGCCGCTCGCTGCGCTGGGTGATGCTGGCGGTGTCGGCCCTGTGGATGTTCAACGCCTGGAGCTACGGCTCGTGGGAACAGATGGCGGCCAACGTGATCAGCGCGGCGGCCTCGCTGTACGGCGCCTGCCGCGTGGGACGCAACGCCAGCGCTAGCGCCTGAGACTGCCCGGCCGCGCGGCCGCGCGGTACTGGCCGGGCGTCATGCCCCACACCGTCCTGAAGCGCCGCACCAGATGGCTCGCGCTCGCATGCCCCGTCGCGCGCGCGACCTCGTCGAGCGACGGCGCCTGCCGCGAGCGCAGCAGCGCCGCCGCGCGGTCGACGCGCCGGGCGACGATCCATTCATGCGGCGCGACCCCCAGGGAAGCGCGGAACATGTGCGCGAAGTGGGTCTCCGACAACGAGCAGAACGCGGCCATCTCGCCCACCGTCACCGGCTGCGCCAGGCGCGCGTCCAGCCATTCGACGAGGCGCCGCCGCAGCGCCGGCGCGAGACCACCGCGGATGGCGCTGCGCGGCGCGCGTCCCGCGTGACGGGCGATCACCTGCGCGAGGGCCGAATGACTCAGCTCGTTGGCGGCCAGGCGCTCGCCGGCGTCGCTCCAGTCCAGCGTCGCCAGGCGCGCCAGGCTCGCACCGAGCTCGGGATCGTCGCAGAAGTTGAGCTCGGGCAGGCGCAGCTCGCGCGGTTCGCGGTCGAGCAGGCGCAGGGCCAGGGGGCCGAGCCGCTCGGGCTCGAAATACAGATGCAGGAAAGTCTGCTCGCTGCCGACGACCCAGTGGACTTCGTGGCCCGCGGGCATCAGGCACAGCTTGCCGGGCGCGCCGCGCTCGGAGGGCGCATCCTCGCGGTAGGTACCGTGGCCGCCGCGCAGGTACAGCGACAGCGTGTGGTGGCGCGGCAGGTAGCGCGTCGCGTCGAAGCTGTTGGACCATTGCGCCACCGTCAGGCCGTCGCCGAGCGCCGCGTGGCGCTGCAGGCGCGCACGCGAGCGCGACAGGACGTCGAAGACGTCGGCAGGGGACGAGGGCGCGGCGGCGGACATGGCGGTTGGGCTTGGCCGCCACTCTAGCGCGATGGCACGGTCCGTGCGCGCCGGGCGTGCATCCAAACGCAGGAACGTGCAATTCCGGCCGCCCGCGGCCGGGCAGACTCGGGGCCATGACCTCCGTCCTCTACGCCCTGACCGTCGTGATCTGGGGCACCACCTGGATCGCCCTCAAGCTGCAGCTGGGCAGCGTGCCCATCGCCTGGTCGATCGCCTGGCGCTTCGCGCTCGCCGCCGCCGTGCTGTTCGCCTGGCTGGCGGCGCGCGGCCGCCTGCGCCTGCCGCGGCGCGAGGTGCGCTGGCTGGTGGCGGCGCAGGGGCTGTGCCTGTTCTGCCTGAACTTCATCTGCTTTCTCAGCGCCAGCCGCACCATCGCCAGCGGCCTGGTCGCGGTGGTGTTCTCGACGGCGACCTTGTGGAACGCCCTCGGCGCGCGCCTGGTGTTCAGGCGGGCGCTGACGCCGGCGACCATCGGCGGCGGCGCGCTCGGGCTGGGCGGACTGCTGCTGATGTTCTGGCCCGAGCTCGCCCGCCACGGCGCCTCGGCCGGTACCTGGCGCGGACTCGGGTTCGCGCTCGCAGGCACCTTGTGCTTTTCCGCCGGCAACCTGTTGTCGGCGCGCATGCAGTCCCTGGGCGAGACGCCGGCACTGACGAACGCGTGGGGCATGGCCGTGGGCACCGTCGCGCTGGTGACCGGCTGCGCCGCGTTCGGCGTCGCCCCGGCGTTCGACCTGTCGCCCAGCTACGTCGGTGCGCTGCTGTATCTGGCCATTCCGGGCTCGGTCATCGGCTTCACGGCCTACCTGTCGCTGGTGGGACGCCTCGGCCCGGAGCGGGCGGCCTATTGCACGGTGCTGTTCCCGCTGGCGGCGCTGGCGATCTCGTCGGTGGTCGAGGACTACCGCTGGACGCCGCCGGCGCTGGGCGGGCTGGCGCTCGTGATGCTGGGCAACGTTCTGGTGTTCCGCAAACCCACCCTGCGCCCGGCGGTGCGGTCGACGACTGCCTGAGCGCCTGCCCTGCACGAGGGGCGGGATTTGCCCCAGACTAGCGGGATGGACAAGCACACCCTGCAGCCGCTGCTCGAGCCCGAGGCCATCGTCGTCTTCGCCGCGCGGCGCGGCGACCCCAAGCAGCAGACCGCGCAGGGACGGGCGCTCACCGAGGCGATCCGGGCCCAGCGCTTCACCGGCACCATTCGCTTCCTGGAGATCGGCACCAGCGGCACGCTGGCCGAGCTGTCGCAGACGCGCGCCGACCTGGCCATCATCGCGCTGCCTGCGCGCGACATCGCCGCCGCGCTGGAGGTCGCCGGCCGCATCGGCTGCCGGGCCGCCTTGATCGTCTCCAACGGCGTGACGGCGCAGCACGCCGCCGAGCTGCGCAAGATCGCCCAGCGTGAAGGCGTGCTGCTGCTCGGGCCGAACAGCCTGGGCTTCCAGCGCCCCCGGCTCAACCTGAACGCGAGCGCCGCCGGGCCGCTGGCCCGGCCCGGCTCGCTGGGCGTGATCTGCCAGTCGGGCGCGCTCACCGCCGCGATGCTGGACTGGGCGCGCTCGAACGGCGTCGGCTTCTCGCTGGTGGCGGCGATCGGGCCGCACACGGACGTCGACATCGCCCAGGTGCTCGACTACCTGGCCAACGACCCGCAGACCCAGTCCATCATCGTCTACCTGGAAGGCATCGCCAGCGCGCGCCGCTTCATGAGCGCGCTGCGCTCGGCGGCGATCGCCAAGCCGGTCATCGTGCTCAAGGCCGGGCGCGGCTCGGCCGGCAACGAGGCCGCGCAGACGCACAGCGCCGCGTCGGTCGGTTCCGACGAGGTATTCGACGCGGCCCTGCGCCGCGCAGGCGCCGTGCGCGTGCGTTCGTTCGTCGAGCTGTTCTCGGCGGCCAAGTGCCTGGCGTCGCGCTATAGGCCGGTGGGTCCGCGGCTGGCACTGGTCACCAATGGCGGCGGGCCCGGCGTGCTGGCGGCCGACTGGGTCAACGAGATCGGCCTGCAGCTCGGGCGCCTGTCCTCGGCATCGATCGCCGCCTTGAAGCCGATGCTGCCTGACGTGGCGTCGGTCTCCGACCTGATCGACATTTCGGAGGACGCAGGCCCCGAGCACTACGTCGCGGCGATCCGCACCGCGGCGGCCGACAAGGACGTCGACGGCATCCTGGCGATCCATTCGCCCAAGACCGGCGTCGACGCGATGGCGGTCGCGCGTGCGGTGGCCGCGCTGCTTCCCGCCACCTACAAGCCGCTGCTCTCGTGCTGGATGGGCGACGCCACGGTGAGCGAGGCGCGAGTGCTTCTCAACGATGCCGGCATCGCCAGCTTTCGCACGCCCGAGGCCGCGGTGGGCGCCTTTGGCAACATCTCCACCTTCTACCAGAACCAGCGCCTGCTGCAGCAGACGCCGCCGCCGCTGTCCACGCTGGCCAAGCCGGACATCGACGGCGCGCACCTGCTCATCGAGAGCGTGCTGGCCGAGCGCCGCAAGGTGCTCACCGAGATGGAGTCCAAGACGCTGCTGTCGTCGTTCCACGTGCCCGTGACGCAGACCATCCTGGCGCGTTCGGCCACCGAGGCGATGATGATCGCGACGCAGCTGGGCTTTCCCGTGGCGCTCAAGATCGCTTCGCCCGACATCCTGCACAAGTCCGACGTGCAGGGCGTCGCGCTCAACGTGATGAGCGGCACCAGCGTGCGCGAGACCTACGCCGACATGATGGAGCGCGTCGGCCGCCTCGCGCCGCGCGCGCGCATCGCCGGCGTGACGGTGCAGAAGATGGCCCGGGCCCGCCGCGGCCGCGAGGTCTCGGTCGGCGTGGTCACGGACGACCCGTTCGGCCCGGTGATCGTGTTCGGCGCCGGCGGCGTGATGATCGAGCTGATCGCCGACCGCGCGATGGAGCTGCCGCCGCTCAACCAGTTCCTCGCGCGTCGCCTGATCGAACGTGCCCGCGTTGCCGAGACGCTGCTGGAGTGGCGCGGTGCGAGCGCGGTCGACATCGCGGCGCTGGAGCAACTGCTGCTGCGCGTTTCCGAGATGGTGTGCGCGCTGCCGCAGCTGCGCGAGATGGACATCAATCCCATCATCGTCGACGAGTCCGGCGCCATCGCGGTGGATGCGCGCATCGTCGTCGACGGCGGCCCGCTGGCCAGCACCGGCTTGCCGGGCCAGTTCGCCCACCTCGCGATCCTGCCCTACCCATCACGCTTCGAGCAGACGCTCACGCTGCGCGGCGGCGATACCTGCGAGCTGCGCCCGATCCGCCCGGACGACGCGCAGATGCTGCAGGACCTGGTGCGCGGGCTATCGGCCGAGAGCCGCTACTTCCGCTTCGTGTCCTCGTTCAACGAGCTGCCGGCGACCATGCTCTCGCGCTTCACGCTGATCGACTACGACCGCGAGATGGCGCTGGTGGCGGTGGTGCGGCAACGCCTGCCGGACGCCGGCGGCGAGGTCGTCGAGAGCGATCGCATCGTGGGCGTCTCGCGCTACGTGATCACGCCCGACCAGCAGAGCTGCGAGTTCTCGCTGGTGGTGGCCGAGGACATGAAGGGCCGCGGTCTGGGCTCGCGCCTGATGGAGGCCATCATGGAGGCGGCGCGCGAGCGCGGTCTCGTCGAGATCGTCGGGCTGGTCTTGCGCAGCAACGCCGCGATGCTGAAGCTGATGCGGGGAATGGGGTTCGAGGTGGGACGCTTCGACGAGGATCCGGATTTCGTCAAGGTGACGCACGCGTTGTGACGGGCCTGCCTGCCTTTCAGCGCCGCACCGCAGACCGACGTGCCTCGCAGACCGGCGTGCCTGGCAGATCGAGGCGCCTCGCAGACCGAGGTGCCTCGCAGATCGAGGTGCCTGGCATGTCAAGGTGCCTGGCATGTTCTCGTTCGCGCTGGCATGCAAAGCAACGCGACGCTCCTCCCGCGAACGTGAACGTGCCTGGCGCCGATCCCGATCCCGATCCCGATCCCGAATCAGGGCCGGCATCAGGCACCGCCCCGAATCGCGATCAACCTTGCGCCCTTCGGAAGCCGCTTGACGCGTCTCGGGGCGGTGCCAGACACCTGGGGCATCGACCCGCGCGCAGCGTCAGAGCAATGCCTTCGCCGCCTCGATGCGCAATGCCAACGGGACGCTTTCGTCGTTCATCACACGAAGCAGGAACCCGCGCGGATCATCGATGCCTCCATCGACTGCAGCGGCTGTCGCAGGCACGGGGGCGGCCCCCATCGCGGGCGCGACAGGCGCGGTCGCGCGCATGCCCGCCAACGCCGCATCGAACGCCGCCGGCTTGATCGACTGCAGTCCGCGCAGCAGCGCCGCCTGGCCTTCCTCGCCAGGCTCGACATCCAGCCACGGCGTCTCGGAGAAGACCGCCGCCAGGTCGGGCGCCACGAAGGCCGACCAGTTGCCGGTGTCGGCTTGCAGCGTGGGCACCAGCGCGGCATGGCGAACCGGCTCGTCGAGCGTCGGCCACAGCCTGGCGCGCGCCGGAGCGATGTGAGCGAGGAAGCGCACGCGCAGCGCTTCCAGGAAGGCGTGGGCCTGGCTGGCGGGAATCGAGGACTCGACCGAGAACCACAGCTGCAGCCCGTCGCGGCCCGACACGGCAATGGCCGGCGCCGGTAGCTCCAGCTCCATCTGCACGCCGTGCCAGACTTCGGACAGCGCATCCCAGCCGATCGGCTGGGCCACCTCCAGCACCATGGCGCGCACGCGGCCGCGCGCATCGGCGAGCGACAGGTCCCGCGCATCGGCCGGCGCGAAGACCAGGCCGCCGAGGTACAGGCGCTCCAGTTCGGTCTGCAGCCGGTTCATGGCCGCAGCAGGTAGTCGATCGCCGCCGTCACCGTCACCACCTGCGCCTGGTTGCATTCGGCCGGCGTGGCGGTGGGGCTGTCGGGATAGACCTCGGTGGTCGTCACCAGGCGCGCGTCGGTCATGCCGCCGCACAGGCCCAGCGGGCGCTTGGCGTAGTTGA
>JBJMWF010000395.1:0-13014 GCA_045810265.1 Vitreoscilla sp.
CTTTATTCGGAGCAGCTCACCTCGGCGCCGGGCTCGGTGGCCCAGGTGCGCGAATGCTCGGCCCAGCTCACGCGCACCGCCAAGGCCGGCGGCTGCACCATCGTGCTGGTGGGCCACGTCACCAAGGACGGCAGCCTGGCCGGCCCGCGCGTTCTCGAGCACATCGTCGACACGGTGCTGTACTTCGAGGGCGACACGCACTCGAGCTTCCGCCTGGTGCGCGCCTTCAAGAACCGCTTCGGCGCCGTCAACGAGATCGGCGTCTTCGCCATGACCGAGCGCGGGCTCAAGGGCGTCGCCAATCCCAGCGCGATCTTCCTGTCCACCCACGGCGAGCCGGTACCGGGCAGTTGCGTGCTGGTCACGCTCGAGGGCACGCGGCCGATGCTGGTCGAGATCCAGGCCCTGGTCGACGCCGGCGGCCCGAGCCCGCGCCGGCTGTCGGTGGGCCTGGAGCGCGACCGGCTGGCGATGTTGCTGGCGGTGCTGCACCGGCACGCCGGCGTGTCCACCGGCGACCAGGACGTCTTCGTCAATGCCGTGGGCGGCGTGCGAATCAGCGAGCCCGCGGCCGACCTGGCCGTGCTGCTGGCCATCCAGAGCTCGATCCGCAACCGCGCGCTGCCGCGCGGCTTCCTCGCCTTCGGCGAGGTGGGCCTGGCCGGCGAGGTGCGGCCGGCGCCACGCGGCCAGGATCGGCTGAAGGAGGCAGCCAAGCTGGGCTTCTCGGTGGCCATCGTGCCGCGCGCGAATGCACCCAAGAAGCCCATCGAGGGCCTGACGATCCATGCGGTGGAGCGGATCGAAGAGGCCATCGAGGTCCTTCGAGGGCTCTGAGCAGTCACGGCCACTCGCCATCGGGGCGCTGCCCGTCGGGGCGCAGGGCCGCCAGGATGGCGTCGGGCGGAGGCAGGCGCGATTCGCCTGTCAGTACCGCTGCGGCATGCCGGGCGGCACGGTCGTCACCGGCACCGTCGTCGGAAGCTCGCGCAGCAGCGCCCACAGGGAGTAGACGCCGATGGCCGTGCCGAACGGAATGTTGATCAGCTCCAGCACGCTGAAGACGATCGTGATCACGCGGCCGGCGGTGCTGCCTCCCAGCAGCATCACGCCGCCGATGATTTCCAGTACCGGGAAGGCGGCGATGAACAGGAACACCACGAGGCCGAAACTGGCGATCCAGGCCAGCACGCCGGCATCCGCGCCCCGGGCCGAGGCGCCGATGAAAGCGCCCATCCCGCCAATGAACAGCCCGAGGATGGCGAGGATGCAGACCCAGAAGGCGCCGAGCGCGATGTGCAGCCAGGCGGCGATGCGGACATGGGTATCGATGGGCATGCTGGCTCCGGTATGGGCGTGGGGCGCCGAGACTGGCGCTCGCGTATCCTAACGAGAGTCCGACGCCGCCACACCCCTCCAAATGACGAGTTCACGCATCGCCGTCATCTCCGACATCCATGGCAACCTGCCCGCGCTGGAAGCGGTCTGGGCCGAGGTGGAACGCGCGTCACCGGCGCTGGTCGTCAATCTCGGTGACATCGCCTCCGGCCCCCTGTGGCCGCTCGAGACGGTGCAATGGCTGATGGCCCGCGAGCGCGCCGAGCCCGCGCGCTGGCGCACCATCGCCGGCAATCACGAACGCCAGGCGCTGGCCGCCGACGTCGCGCGCATGGGCGCCTCGGACGCGTTCGCGGCGGGCGCGCTGGGCGCGCCCGAACGCGCATGGCTCGCGGCGCTGCCCGCCACGCATTGGCTGCTGGACGACGTGCTGCTTTGCCATGGCACGCCGGCCAGCGACCTGATCTATTTCATGGAGACCGTCACCGCCGGCTTCGGCGTCGACGGCCAGCGCGGCCTGCGCGCAGCCACCTCCATCGAACTCAGCGAGCGCGCCGCGGGGACGCCCGCCGGCGACTCGCGCTCAGGCCTCGCAGCGTCGCTGATCCTGTGCGGCCACACACACGTTCCTCGCGCGATGGCGCTGCCCGCCGGACCGCTGATCGTCAACCCGGGCAGCGTCGGCCTGCAGGCCTATGACGACGTCCACCCGTTGCCGCACGTCGTCGAGAACGGCTCGCCCGACGCCCGCTGGGCGCTGGTCGAACGCGATCGCCAGGGAGCCTGGCACGTGCAACTGCGCTCGACACCTTACGACTGGGCGGCCGCCGCCACGCGCGCCCAGGCCAACGGCCGCGGCGACTGGGCCGATGCGCTCGCCAGCGGGTTCGTCGGCCGGACGGCACTGCCGGCCTGACGCTCAGGGCGCCAGGCGGCGCGCGATTTCATAGGTGGCGATCGCGCAGGCGTTGGCCACGTTCATCGAGGAGTTGTGGCCTCGCATGGGGATGTGCACCGTGACGTCCGAGGCGTCGAGCAGTGCCTGGCAGACGCCCGCGTTCTCGGCGCCCACGACCAGGCAGACCCGGTCGCCGGGCGCCAGCGCCAGCTCGTGCAGCGGGATGCTGGCGCTGCTCAGCTCCAGGCTGACGATGCGCCAGCCCTGCGATCTCAGCATCGCGACAGTGGCCAGCGGGTCGGCCGCCGTTGACCAGGCGACGTGGCGCTCGGCCGAGCGCGAGCTCCGGCGGAGCTTCGGGTCGGGCGGCAGCGGCGACGAGCCTGACAGGTGCAGATGCTCCACGCCCAGCGCATCGGCGATGCGGAACAGCGCGCCCACGTTCAGCGCGAGTTCGACGTCGTGGGCCAGCAGGCGCAAGGGCAGCGCACCGGCGCCGCGGTGGCTGGAATGATCGAGCTGGAGATTGGCGCGGGGCATCAAGGGCGGAATTCTGCAGTACGGCGCGTGGCGCCAGAAGGACGGCGCCTTTAGAATTCGGGTTTTCCCACTCTCTTCGAGGCAAGGCCATGGGCATGGACGATCGCGACGGCAAGATCTGGATGGACGGCAAGCTCGTCGACTGGCGCGACGCCAAGATCCACGTACTGACCCACACGCTGCACTACGGCTGCGGCGCCTTCGAAGGCGTGCGCGCCTACAACACGGTCAACGGCCCGGCGATCTTCCGCCTGCGCGAGCACACCGAGCGCCTGTTCAACTCGGCCAAGATCCTGCGCATGAAGATCCCGTTCACGCCGCAGGAGGTGATGGACGCCCAGCGCGCCGTCGTGCGCGAGAACAAGCTCGAGAGCTGCTACCTGCGCCCGCTCACCTGGATCGGCTCCGAGAAACTGGGCGTCAGCCCCAAGGGCAACACCATCCACCTGATGGTCGCGGCCTGGGCCTGGGGCGCCTACCTCGGCGAGGAAGGCCTGAAGCGCGGCATCCGCGTCAAGACCTCGAGCTACACGCGCCACCACGTCAACATCACGATGACGCAGGCCAAGGCGGTGTCCAACTATTCGAACTCCATCCTCGCCAACACCGAGGCCGTGGACGACGGCTACGACGAAGCGCTGCTGCTGGACGCCAGCGGTTTCGTCTCCGAAGGCGCCGGCGAGAACATCTTCGTGATCAAGAACGGCGTCGTCTACACGCCCGACCTGTCGGCCGGCGCCCTCAACGGCATCACGCGCAACACCGTGTTCGCGATCTGCCAGGACCTGGGCCTGAAGCTGGTCGAGAAGCGCATCACGCGCGACGAGGTCTACATCGCCGACGAAGCCTTCTTCACCGGCACCGCCGCCGAAGTGACGCCCATCCGCGAACTCGATCGCATCGAGCTGGGCGCAGGCTCGCGCGGCCCGATCACCGAGAAGATCCAGACCGCGTTCTTCGACATCGTCAACGGCCGCAATCCCAAGTACGCCGAGTGGCTGACCGCGGTCTGATCCCGCTTTCCCAGAATCCGTCCGAAGCAAACACATGACCGATAAACCCAGCGCCATCGTCGAAGTCACCGCCAGCGACCTGCAAGGCCCCGGCGTCGTCTTCTGTCCGAACCCGAAGATGCCGCTCTGGAGCAGCCACCCCAAGGTCTTCATCGACCTGAGCCATGAAGGCCGGGGCCGCTGCCCATACTGCGGCACGACCTATCAGCTCGCGGCCGGCGTGAAGATCGCGGCCGGCCATTGAAAGCGGGCGCCGGCATGTCCTCGCCGGCGCCGCCCGCTGACGACGACCCTGGGGGCGCGTCGGCGCCAACCCTCGACCAGGTGCGCGCGCTGGCCTACGCCGCGCTGCTGGATCACGCCCGCCGCAGCGACCATACCCATGCGCTCGCGACGCTGATGCGCGCGCTCGCCTCGCTGACCGGCGGCGAATGCTGGCTCTGGCCGCAGCCGCCAGACGGCAACCTGTCGATGCCGCCGATCCATGCGCGGCCGCCCGTGCACGCGCCCGCCTCGCGCGCTGGCGACGCCGTCGAGACGACCTGGTCCTGCAGCCACTCCGGCACGGTCGTGGGCGAGCTGCGGGTGCCGCTGCCCGCCGGCCTGGGCATTGACGCCTGGGGCGATCGGCTGCTGCCCGCGCGCGACACCGCGGCCGCGCTGCTGGCCGGCCTGATCGAGCATGCAGGCCATGCGCTGCCCGGCTCGCTCGCGCTCCAGCGCCGGGCGATGCACGAAGCCGGCACCTACGTCTGGGAGTGGGACATGGCCACGGATGTGCTGGGCGACATCGACGAGGGCGAGCGCCTGCTCGGCTACCCGCTCAACACGCTGGGCCACACCCAGGCCGACTGGGACTGCCTGATCCATCCCGACGACAAGGGGCATATCGACAAGGCATTCGACGCCCACGTGCGCGGCGACGAGCCGATGTACCGCGCGGTGTATCGGGCGCGCGCCGCCGACGACCAGTGGCGCTGGATCGAGGAGCGCGGCCGCGTCGTCGAATGGGATCGCCACGGCCGGCCGACGCGCATGTTCGGCACCCAGACCGACGCGACGCTGCTGCGCGAGCTGGAGCAGGCCCAGCGCGACCGGCTCGCCGCCGAGGCGGCCAACAGCGCCAAGACGATGTTTCTGTCGCGCATCAGCCACGAGCTGCGCACGCCGCTGAACGCCGTGCTGGGCTTCGCGCAGCTGCTGGCCACCGACCCCGCACTGGCTGCGCTGCCGGCGCAGCGCCAGCAGTTGCGCATGATCCACGAGGCCGGAGATCACCTGCTGGCGATGATCGGCGACCTGCTCGACCTGTCGCTGGCCGAGGCGGCGCACCTGCCGATCCATCTGCAGGATGTCGCGCTGGCGCCGCTGTTCGAGTCGTGCGCTGCATGGTGCCGTCCGCAGGCCGACGGCGCCCGCGTCAGCGTGCATGCCGAGGATCCCGACGCCGGAACCTTGCCCGAGCACGCGGCCGTCGTGCGAGCCGATCCGACGCGCCTGCGCCAGGTGTTGACCAACCTGCTCAGCAACGCCGTCAAGTACAACCGCGCCGGCGGCAGCGTGACCTTGCGTGCGCAGCCGGTGGGCGACGAGTGGCACATCGAGGTGCAGGACACCGGCCACGGCATCAGCGCGAACGACCGCGCCCGGTTGTTCCAGCCGTTCAACCGCCTCGGTCGCGAGGCCTCGGGCATCGCCGGCGCCGGCCTGGGCCTGGCGCTGTCGCAATCACTGACGCAGCTGATGGGCGGGCGCATCACCGCGTACAGCGTGCTGGGCGTGGGCTCGACGTTTCGGGTCACCCTGCCGGCGGCGTCAAGCCTCCCGTAGCTTGTCATCCTGCGCGCAGTCGCAGGATGACACGCCTGGGATGACACGAGCGGGCGCAGCGTCAGTCGTGCGCCGCGTCCGCCAGCGCGCGCAGCGCCATCATCTGCGTGGCGATCGGCGTGGGCAGCGGCTTGGCGCCGGCCATCACCTCCGCGATGTAGGCTGCGGTCGACGCCGGGTCGATGGCCGCGGGCAGCTCCGGCACCGACACCAGCGAGCCGCCCTGGGCCTCGACCGACAGGGCCGGTTGCGCCACGCCATCGAGGAAGGCCGTGAGCCTCGGGCAGCGCCGCGCGTCGGCCACCGGCTCGCCTTCGGTGCCGCGCATCAGCAGCGCCGTGGCCCGCGTCAGCGCGAGGAACTCGCCCAGGCTGGTGGCGTACTCGGGATGGGTGTGGTTGACGACGCGCACGGCATTGCGCCGCGGCCCCAGCGCCGGCAGCAGCTTGGCCAGCGAGTGGGCCGGATTGCGCAGCCCGATCAGGCGCCGCAGCGCCAGCACGCGCGCCAGCGACGGGTGCAGGTCGCCGGTGGCGATGAAGGCCGGCACACCCGCAGCCCAGCGCGCGGCGACGCCGGCGGCGTCGCGTACCGGCGGCAGCTCCAGCGCCTCGAACACTGCCGCCGTGGTCACGCGGCCCGGGTCCTCCTCGAGGCCGTGCACCAACACCGGCAGGCCTTCGCGTGCCAGTTGCAACGCCAGCAGCGGCACGAGATTGGGCAGCCGGCGCGCGCCGTTGTACGACGGCAGCACCACCGCGCCGGCCGCCGGTGGCGCGGGCAGCGGCAACAGGCGCGGCACGACGGCGTCCATGAAGCCGGCCAGTTCCTCGGGCGTCTCGCCCTTGATGCGCATGGCGATGGCGAACGCGCCGGCCTCCACGTCGCTCACCTGGCCATCGAGCAGGCGCGCCATCAGGTCGGCCGACTGCTCGCGCGTGAGCGAACGCGCGCCGTCCGTGCCGCGGCCGATCTCGCGCAGGTAGGGAGCGATGGTCATGCGTCGCGGCGGCGGTGGTCCATCGGCGGATTGTCGCCCGATCCAAGGGCCGGCCAGGACAGCCGGCTCAGCGCTTGGCCTCTTCCCGCTTCATCACGAGATAGTCGTTCTTCTCGAGCTCGTGCAGCTGGCGCGGGTAGCGCTCGGTGGCGTCGAACCAGGTGTTCAGGCGCTGCTCGAGCTGCGAGGGTGCCGGCGAGCCGACGAAGTCGTCGATGGCCAGGTAGTAGCGCATCGTGTTGCGCTCGACCAGCCCGCGCACGCCGCCGACGTAGGTCGGCTTGCCGTCGCTGTCCTTGCCGGACACGCTGAAGCCGACCTTGTCCGCGCCGGCCGTCGACAGGTAGGCGTTCATCGCCACGCGCGCGGTGAAGCCGAAGCCGTAGGCGTAGCTCATGTGCAGCATCGTGTGCGTGGCGTCGAGCGGCGCCGCCTCGACCGCGATGCGGTAGTCCTTGGTGCCCAGCGGGCCGTCGCCGGATGTCAGCTCCGCCTTGAGGTAGTCCGCGCTGTCGCTGGCGAGCTTGTAGTCGAAGTGCAGCTTGTACGCGTCTTCGACCGGCTGGTCGTACTTGCGTCCCAGCGCCATGTCCAGCCCCGCGGGTTGCGCGTGGCACATCTTGACGTTCAGGTGGAGGATCAGGATGCCGCACCAGTTGTCGGTGCCCTGCAGCGCCTTGCGCACCATGGGGTACGGCTGGTCGACGCGGGCGTAGATCTCGCCTTCGAGGTGGTCGGAGCTCTGGGTGGACTGCAGTACCAGCGGCCGGCCGTAGGCGTTGTGCGCGAGCTTGTCCTGCAGCGAATCGAACTTGGCGTGCAGCGCCGCGGTATCCTGTGCCTGGGCCAGGCCCATCGTGGCCAGCCAGGCGCACAGCACGAGTGTCGGCTGCAGCAGCCGGTTCGCCGGGTGGCCGCGGCGGCGTGCGCCTGGAGAGCGTCGTTGGAAGGTCATATCCAATATTCCCACATCCCCGCCGCCCATTCCTGCAGCCGGGCCTTGAGTCCGCGGTTGTTCCATTCGTCCAGCGTCAAGGGCTTGGACTGCGCCAGGTCGGCCTGGAACGCGGCGCGCATCTGGTCGCCGAAGGCCGGGCTCAACACGATGGCATCGATCTCGTCGTTGTGCAGGAAGCTGCGCCAGTCCAGGTTGGTCGAACCCACCGCGCACCAGACGCCGTCGATCAGCGTCGTCTTAGAGTGCAGCAGCGCGCCCTGGCGCTCGTAGACCTTCACGCCGGCCTTGAGCAGCTCGCCGTAGTGGCGCCGGCCGGCCGCGATGACGACCCAGGTATCGCTGACGCTGGGCAGCAGCAACTGCACGTCGACGCCCCGCCGCGCGGCATCGGTGATCGCCTGCATCAGCTGCGGGTCGGGATCGAAGTAGGCATTGGCCAGCAGGATGGACGTCGACGCGCTGCGGATCGCCGACACCAGCGTCGCGTAGATCTGGCTGTAGGGCTCGGTCGACGTGCCGCCGATCGCGCGCACGACGACGTCGCCCTGGCGCCCGATCTGCGGGAAGTAGTCGGCGCTGGCCATGGGCTTGCCCTTCTGGCGCGCCCAGGTGTCCATGAACAGCTTCTGGAAGTCGGCGACGACGGGGCCGTCGATCTGCAGGTCGGTGTCGCGCCAGGGCACCTTCTGGCCGTGGCCCGGCTTTTCCTTCGAGTGCTCGGCGAACGAGCCGCCGGAATAGACGCTGCTGATGTTGATGCCGCCGACGAACGCCGTGCGGCCGTCGATGATGGTGAGCTTGCGGTGGTCACGCTGGTTGACATCCCAGCCCGCCTTGGCCTTGCGCGGGTCGACCGGGTTGAACTGCAGCGTGTTGACGCCGTGGGTGGCGAGGTCGTCGAAGTAGGCCTTGGGCGTGCCCAGCGAGCCGACGCTGTCGTAGATCAGGTTGACGACGACGCCACGCGCCTGCGCCGCCTTCAGCTCGCTGGCGAAGCGGCGGCCGACCTCATCGTCCTCGATGATGTAGCTCTCCATGTCGATGCTGTTCTTGGCGCCTGCCATGGCGGCATACAGCGCCTGGTAGGTGGCGGGGCCGTCCTGCAGCAGCGTCACCTTGTTGCCGGCCGACAGCGGCGAGCCGACGATCTCCTGCTCGAACGCCAGATGGCGCTGGAAGATGTCGGTGTCCTGGCCTGCGGCCTGCAGGCGGGCCAGCACGCGCTTTTGCGCATCGGCCGACAACGGACCGTGTGGGCCGTCGATGCGGACCGGCGTGGTGTCAGCGGCTTCGGCGTTGTCCGGGATGGTCGGCAGCGAGGTGCACGCCGCCAGCAACGCGAACGAGCAGGCGCTGGCGGCGCGGGACAACAGCGAGGAGGCGGGCAGCATGGGATCTTGTCTCGTTTTATAGGTGTGCGGTTGACCAGGAGCGGTTTGGCAACCCGCGTGCCCAGCAGTAGCGGCGGCTCCTTACAATGCGCCCATGCAGGCCAACCTCTCTCGCGAGCGCGAATTCATCCTGCGGCTGTCGTGCCGCGACACCAAGGGCATCGTGCATGCGGTCTCCGGCCTGCTGTTCCAGGCCGGTTGCAACATCATCGATTCGCAGCAGTTCGGCGACCTGATCGGCCCGGGCGCCACCGGTCGCTTCTTCATGCGCGTGCATTTCGAGGCGCCGCCGCAGCTGGCAGACGTCGCCACCTTGAACCGCATGCTGTCCAACGTGACGCAGCAGTTCGAGATGGATTCGCAGCTGCATTCGCTGGCGCGCCGCCCTCGCGTGCTGCTGATGGTGAGCCAGCATGGCCACTGCCTGAACGACCTGCTGTTTCGCTGGCACAGCGGACAACTGGACATCGACATCCCGGCGATCGTCTCCAACCACACCGCCTTCGCCGACCTGGCCGCCAGCTACGGCCTGCCGTTCCACCACCTCCCGCTGGCACCGGGCGCGAGCCCGCAGGCCAAGCGCGAGCAGGAGCAGGCGGTGCAGGCGATCGTGGAGCAGGCGTCGGTCGACCTCGTGGTGCTGGCGCGCTACATGCAGATCCTCTCGCCCGAGTTGTGCGGCGTGCTGGAGAACCGCGCCATCAACATCCACCACAGCTTCCTGCCCAGCTTCAAGGGCGCCAAGCCGTACTACCAGGCGCACGAGCGCGGCGTGAAGCTGATCGGCGCCACGGCGCACTACGTGACCGCCGACCTCGACGAAGGCCCCATCATCGAGCAGGACGTCGAGCGCGTCGACCACACGCTCACGCCAGAGGACATCACCGCCATCGGGCGTGACGTCGAGTGCGTCGTCCTCGCGCGCGCGGTGCGCTGGCACGTGGAGCACCGCGTGCTGCGCAACGGGCGCAAGACCGTCGTTTTCAACTGAGCAGGATCCTCGCCGCATGCCCCATCCGAAAGCCCGCGCGGCCGCGCTGCACGCCTCGCCCGAGGACGCCGAAGCCCAGTTCTACGAGGCGCTGCGCGACGGCGACATCGAGCGCGTGATGGCGGTCTGGGCCGACGACGACGAGATCGTCTGCGTGCATCCGGGCGGCGCCCGGGTGGTGGGGCCGCGCGCCGTGCGCGGCGCGTTCGAATCGCTGTTCGCGAGCGGCCACATCGTGGTGCATCCGGAGCACGTCAAGCAGGTGCATGCGATGGGTTGCGCGATGCACAGCGTGCTCGAACGCATCGATGTCGTCACCGTCGAAGGACCGCAGACGGGCTGGATCGTCGCCACAAACGTCTACGTGAAGACGAGCCAGGGCTGGCGCATGGTGGCGCACCATGCGAGCCCGGGCGCGCCCGACGAGATCCCCGAGATCGTCGACGCCCCGTCCGTGCTGCACTGAACCATACGGGCACATCGATTGCTCGAGCGCCGGCGCATCACCCTTCCTGAACGCATCGATGGCCGCCGTCCTTTCGCCCACCAGCAGCTTCGCGCACCGTGCGCCGTGGTGGCTGCCCGGCGGTCACCTGCAGACCATCTGGCCGTCGCTGTTGTCGCGCACGACCGTCGGCGAGCCCCCGCGATTCCGGCGCGAGCGCTGGACAACGCCCGACCAGGACTTCATCGACGTCGACTTTCTTGTCGATCCGCCTGAAGCCGCCGACGCGGCCACGCGCCCGTTGCTGATCCTGTTCCACGGCCTGGAGGGCTCGTCCAGGAGCAGCTACGCCAAGGCCTTCGCCTGCCTCGCCCGCGAGCAGGGCTGGTCCTACGCCGTCCCGCATTTCCGCGGCTGCTCCGGCGAGCTCAACCTGGCGCCGCGCGCCTATCACTCGGGCGATTACGAAGAGGTCGAATGGATCCTGCAGCGCATGCAGCAGCACCGCGGCGGGCCGGTACTGGCGGTCGGCATCTCGCTGGGCGGCAACATGCTGCTGCGCTGGGCCGAGGAGTCGGGCACGCAGGCGGCCAGGAAGGTGCATGCGGTGGCCGCGGTGTGCTCTCCGGTCGACCTGGCCGCGGGTGGCCACGCCATCGGCCGCGGCTTCGGCCTGTACACCTACACCCGCATGTTCCTGGGCACCATGAAGCCCAAGGCGCTCGCCAAGCTGCGCCAGCACCCCGGGCTGTTCGACGAAGAGCGCCTGCTCGCGGCGCGCAACCTGTACGAGTTCGACAACGTCTTCACGGCGCCGCTGCACGGCTTTCGCGACACGGACGACTACTGGACGCGCGCATCGGCCAAGCCCAAGCTGAGCGACATCCGCGTGCCGGCGCTGGTGCTCAACTCGCTCAACGACCCTTTCATTCCGGCGGAGTCCCTGCCCAGGCAGTCGGAGGTCGGCGAGCACGTCACGCTGTGGCAGCCGCGCCATGGCGGCCACGTCGGCTTCGCGAGCGGGCACCTGCCGCCCGGCAACGCGATGAGCATGCCCACGTCGGTGTTCGGCTGGCTCAAGGGCCACAATCGCTGAAACGTCCGCGGCGCCCGCAGGCCGCGCGTTCGCAGTTCATCAACCCCTCGGAGAGCCGGCATGGACGACATGGTGCGCGCGGCACTGAAGAAATGGCCCAACGTGCCGGCCTGCACCGGCTGGCTGGCCCTGGACGCGCGCGGCGACTGGTACATGCGCGACGACCGCACCCAGGCCGCCGGCGCCTTCCCGCTCGCCAAGGGCAGCCGCATCGAGCATCGGCAGCTGCGCGAGTTCATCGAACGCAACTACGAATCCACCCCCGACGGCGCCTGGTACTTCCAGAACGGCCCGCAGCGCGTGTACGTGGAACTGGAGGCGGCACCGCACGTCTGGCGCCTGATCGCGCGCCCGGGCACCGCGCCCGAGGTGCGGTCGCACACAGGTCAGCAGGCGGCCGTCGAGTCGGCCTGGGTCGACGAGCAAGGGCGGTTGTTCCTGGCCACCGATGCGGGCTTCGGCCTGGTGCACACGCAGGACATGGAGGCCGCCGCCGACGCCGTCGACGCCGGCCTGTGGGCGCCGCAGTCGCTGGCCTTCGCCGCGATGCCCGCGCGCTTCGGCTTCTGCCTCAGCCCCGCCGCGCTGTGGGACGGCCGTCCGCCGCGCGACGTCGCCGACGCAGGCGCTTAGCACCCGCCGATGAAAAAGCCGCCCGCGGGCGGCTTTGGCAATGGCGCAGCGCCGTTCAGACAGCGGCCGCGGACGCCGCCGTCGAAGCCGCCTGGGCCGGCGCCGCGGCGCCAGAGGCCGCGCCCGAAGCCGCCGGAGCAGCGGGGGCAGCGGGCTCGGCCAGCTTGCCGCCGCCGTGGTTGGCCATGTAGACCACCGCGCGGCCCACTTCGTAGTCGGTGAAGTCGCCGCCGCCCTGCGCGGGCATGTTGCCCTTGCCATGCAGCGCGGAGGTGAGCAGCACCTCGTAGCCCTTGGCCACGCGCGG
This sequence comes from Vitreoscilla sp., assembly GCA_045810265.1. GTDB lineage: Bacteria > Pseudomonadota > Gammaproteobacteria > Burkholderiales > Burkholderiaceae_C > Scleromatobacter. The sequence continues at coordinate 12,441 of JBJMWF010000395.1, forward strand.
GCCCCAGGCCGCGGCGTCGCCGAACTTGGGCGCGCCCAGCAGGCCCGCGGTGTGGCAGGTGGTGCACTGGGCTTCGAAGACCTGCTGGCCGCTCTTGGGAACGACGACGGCCGAGGCGTCGAACACGGCGTCGCTGGCGATCGGTGCGATGCGTGCAGCCACCGCGGAGGCCGCGTACGCGTCGGAGCCGGGCGATTGCTTGCTCTCGAGCGTGACGAACTGCGTGAGCATGATGATGATGATCACGGGGACGATGATCGCGGCGGCGACCACGATGATCAGCTGCTTCGGCGTGCGGATGCCGGATTCGTGTTCTTCGTCTTCGTGATATCGCTCTTCGCTCATGGATTCCTCGGGGCACGGGCTGCAGGAAGGACCTTCGTCCGTGGCATGCACCGCTTGCGCGCACCCTCGGCCGTCAGGCAAAAGCCGCGCGATTATAGGTTCGAGTCCCTGGTGAAACGGCGCGCTGCACCGCCTCGTCGCCCAGGGACAAACCCCCTCTTGCAATGAAAAACGCCCGGTTGTTCAAGACCGGGCGCTGCATTCGTGACCACGCGCGTGGCCGCGCTCA
>JBJMWF010000396.1:0-5126 GCA_045810265.1 Vitreoscilla sp.
AGAGAGCTTCACCGGAGACCGTCCGCTCGCCTGTGCCCGGCCTTCCAGCCACGCCTTGACCGCCTCGAGCGCGCCGTCGGCATAGCCCCAGGTGACGACCGATGGCGCCGCGATGTCGAACAGCTGGAAGGGGTTCCACAGCGCGAGGTGCAGGTCCGGACGTGCCGCCGCGGCGCCCGCGCCGAAGCGCGTGCGGTGGTTGGACACCAGGATGTTGACGCGGCCGTCGCGTGGGAAGGTGGTGGCGTCGATCTCGCGCAGGTCGGCCAAGCGCACCACCTGCACATCGGCGAAGGCCGCGAACAGGCCGGCCACGCGTTCGGCCGGCAGCCCGGCCTCCGAGACGCCGTCGCAGTCGACCGAATCCTGCGTGACGACGCGGATGGCCGCGGTCAGCGCGGGCGGCGTGGCCTGCCGGCCGGCCCCGTCGAACGCCGTCAGACCGCGTGCCCAGGCCGCACGCATCGCGCGGTCGTCGGCGGCGCGCTGCGCGGGATCGTAGGCGCGCGGCGAGACCGGATAGGCCGTGGCCAGCGCCACCAGCCGCGCCTCCGATCGCTTGACGTCGGCCGGCAGCAGGTGGCCCTCCTGCAGCGCCGCCTCGATGGCCTTGACCGTGTCGGCCTGCTCGTCGAGCGTGCCTTGGGCCAGCGGCATGTCGGCACCCGCCTGCAGCGCCATCACGGCACCGAGGGCGTGGCCGTACTTGTCGTGGACGGCCTTCATCATCAGCGCATCGGTGATGACGACGCCGTCGTAGCCGATGTTCTCGCGCAGCAGGCCGGTGAGCACGGGTCGCGACAGCGTGGCCGGGTGCTCGGGGTCGATCTGAGGATAGACGATGTGCGCCGTCATCACGGCCGGCGCGGCCGGCGTGTCGCCACGGGCATGCGCCAGCGCGCGGAACGGCTTGAGCTCCAGGGCCTCGAGCTGCGCGATCGACTTGTCGACGATCGGCAGCGCGTGGTGCGAGTCGGTCGCGGTGTCGCCATGCCCGGGAAAGTGCTTGACGCAGCAGGCCACCCCCTCGCGCAGCGAGCCGCGCATCCAGGCGGCCGCCAGGCGCGCGACGACGTCCGGATCCTCCGAGAAGCTGCGCTCGGCGATGACGGGATTGCCGGGGTTGTTATTGACGTCGAGGACCGGCGCGAAGTTCCAGTTGATGCCCAGGCTGCGCAGCCCGCGCGCGACGACGGCGCCGACCTCCTCGCACAGCGCCTCGTCGCCGATCGCGCCGAGCGCCATCGCGGCCGGCGCCTGCGGCAGGAAAGTGGCGCGCACCGTGGAGCCGCCCTCCTGGTCGATGCCGATCAGCGAGTTCGGGCCCATCACCTCGCGCAGGTCGGCGGTGAGGCGGCGGATCTCGTCCTCGGTGCCGAGATTGCGCCGGAACAGGCAGATCGCGCGGACGTGGTGCCGACGCAGGAACTCCGCGCTCGCCGCGTCGAGCGAGGTGCCCGGGATGTCGACCATCACCAGGTGGCCGGGGTGGAAATTGAGCCCCCACGCTCCCTCTGGTCGCTGCCCCCCGAGGGGGCCGGCCGGTTCGGCGCCGGCAAAGCCGGACGCTTCCCTCCCTTGGCTGGAATTCTGCATCGCGGCTCGCATCAATGGGTCAGCGTGACCTTGTTCAGGTGCCGCGGCTTGTCCGGATCCAGGCCCTTCGCCCGCGCGAGCGCCTCGACGGCCAGGTAGTAGCTCTGGATGGCCGAGATCGGGTCCAGGTCCTCGTGACCGGCGGCCACCAGCGGCAGTTCGGCGCCCGGCGTGCCCACCGGCGCGGCCACGAGCACGCGCGCGCCGCGGCGTCGCATCTCCTCGGCCAATGCCAGCAGCCCGGCCTGCGCGGGGCCGCGCGGCGCAAACACCAGCAAAGGGTAGCCTTCCTCGATCAGCGCCATCGGGCCGTGCTTGACCTCGGCGCCCGAGAAGGCCTCGGCCTGGATGCCGCAGACTTCCTTGAACTTCAGCGCGGCCTCCATCGCGATGGCCAGGCTGGTGCCGCGGCCGATCACGAACAGCTTGTCGGCGTCGACCAGCGCGTCGACCAGCGGCGACCAGTCGGTGTAGGCGGCACGCTCCAGCACTTCGGGCAGCGTCTCGAGCGCGGCCAGCAGCGGCGCGTCGTTCTGCCAGTGCGCGACGATGCGCGCGCCGGCCGTCAGCTGCGTGATGTAGCTCTTGGTCGCAGCCACGCTGGTCTCGGCGCCGGCGTGCAGCGGCAGCACCCATTGCGCGGCTTCGGCCAGCGGCGAGCCGGCATCGTTGACGACGGCCACCGTGCGCGCGCCGCCTTCGCGGAAGAACCGCGTCGGCGCGATCAGGTCCGGGCTCTGGCCCGACTGCGAGAAGCCCCAGGACACCAGGCCGTTGCAATCGAGCTGCGACTGGTACAGCGTGACCAGCGACATCGGCAGCGAGGTCACCAGGCGGCCCAGGCGCGCCATGACGAGATAGGCCATGTAGTGCGCAGCATGGTCGGAGCTGCCGCGCGCCACCGTCAGCGCGGATCGCGGCGGATCGGCACGGAGTTGCTCGCCGAGCGAGGTGTAGGCGGCCAGGTCGGCCGCCATCAGACGAGCCACGGCCGCCGGGGCTTCGCGGGCTTCGTCAAACATCCGTGAGGTCAATGCCATCTCCTTCTACGATCACTTGGGTCAGTTGCAGTTCGGCGTCGAGCACCACCAGGTCGGCGCGCGCACCGACGAACAGGCGGCCGCGATCGGACAGGCCGAGGAAGTCGGCGGCGTTGGTGGACACCCGACGCGAGGCGTCGTCCAGGCTCAGGCCCAGGCCGACGAGGTTGCGCAGCGCCTGGTCCATCGTCAGCGTGCTGCCGGCCAGCGTGCCGTCGGCCAGACGCACGCCGCCCAGGCACTTGGTGACGCGATGGCTGCCCAGGTTGTAGTCGCCGTCGGGCATGCCCGCGGCAGCCGTCGAATCGGTGACGCAATACAGGCACGGGATCGCGCGCAGGGCGGCGCGGATCGCGCCGGGGTGCACGTGCAGCAGGTCGGGGATGATCTCGGCGAACTCGGCATGCGCCAGCGCCGCGCCGGCGATGCCGGGCGCGCGGTGATGGAACTTGCTCATCGCGTTGAACAGGTGCGTGAAGCCGGTGGCGCCGCGCTGCAGGGCGGCCACGCCGTCCTCGTAGGTGCCGGCCGTGTGGCCGATCTGCACGTGGAAGCCGGCCGCGCGCAGCGGCGCGATCAGGTCGAGGTTGCCGGGCAGCTCGGGCGCCATCGTGATCAGGCGGATCGGCGCCAGCTCGTGCAGCGCCTTGACCTCGGCCACCGAGGCCGGCCGCGCGAAGTCGGGCTGCGCGCCGAGGGCGCCCGGGTTGATGTACGGGCCTTCCAGGTGCACGCCCATCACGTGCGCGCCACCGCGCCGGTGCGTGCGGCAGGCGTCGGCGAGCGCGGCCATCGCCTTGGAGATGTCGGCCATCGGCGCCGTCATCGTCGTCGCGAGCATCGAGGTGGTGCCGTGGCGGGCATGCACGCGCGCGATCTCGGCGACGGCGTTGCCGCCTTCCATCGTGTCGAAGCCGCCGCCGCCGTGCACGTGCAGGTCGATGAAGCCCGGCAGGATCAGCGGCTCGGCCGAGACGCGAGCCTGGCCTTCGCTGATGGGCTGGCCTTCGATGCCCGCGATGCGGCCGTCGACGATGGTCAATGCGCCGCGGATGAAGCCCTGCGGCGTCAGGATGTTGCCGACGAGCGGCAGGCGACCACCGCTCATGCCACGGCTTCCTTCATCTGCTGCCGCACCAGCCGGTGCGCGCCGTCGACGGCATCGCCGGCGGGTTCGACGAGCCGGGCGCGCAGCGCGGGCGCCAGGCGCTCGGCCATGCGCAGTCCGATGCTGCCCAGAAGCACGATGGGCAATTGCAGCCCGGGGTCGAGCGCAAGCGCCATGTCTTCGATTTCCTGTCCGATGTCCTGCACCAGCGACTGGGCCGCGGCGTCGGTATGCGCGCACTCGAAGACGAGGGGCGCGAGTTGGGCATATTCGTGCTGTCGGGCGGTGGAGCACCATTCCAGCAAGGTGTCGCGGCGATCACTGACCTGGCGCCACACGGCCTGGGCCAGCGTGCCGGCGGGGGCGCGGCCGTCGAGGGCGCGATGCGCGATCTGCATCGCGCGCAGGCCCAGCCAGGCGCCCGAGCCTTCGTCGCCGACCGGAAAGCCCCAGCCGCTGACCGCGACGCGGCGGCCGTCGGCATGCAGGGCCTCGCCGACCGCGCCCGTGCCCACCGCGATCACGGCGCCCGGGTTGCCCGCGTGGGCGCCCATCAGCGCGGTGCGCGAATCGGTCTCCAGCACGATCAGCGCGTATTCAGGCGCCGCGCGGAAGAACGCGGCGGCCAGGTGCGGCGCGACGGCACCGGCCAGGCCCAGGCCCAGCACGCAGTGGTTGGGCACCGGCATCGCCAGGCCGGCGGACGCGAACGCGCGCTCGACCGCCTGCACGATGTGCTTCCAGGCCTGGTCGATGCCTTGGGCCAGCGCCGATGGACCAGACTCGCCGTGGCCGATCAGCGACCCGCTGTTCGTCCAGAGGCGGACGCGGGTGCCCGTCCCGCCGCCGTCCACGCCCAGCGCGTAGCGGATGTCGGCCTGTTCGAAGGCGGGGTGATAACAGGTGTGGCTCATACGTGTGATACCACTATAGTACCATGAGAGACCGCTGTCAACGAATGCGCGGCCGCGCGGACCAACAGGCGATCCGGCCTGGCTCCCTCGTGAAAACTAGGAGAAAACCCGCATACAGTCGGCAAAATCCTGTCCGTTGTTCATGAACCACTCGTAATACCAATTGCACCCGATCTCGCACCACTGGTGTGCACCGGTGCTCCGTGCCGCTAAGCGGCGCCGCCGGCCGCAGGCTGGCGCAGGCCGAACATGCCCCAGCCCTGCATCGTCATCACGTCCACCCCATCCTGGTTGAACACCCGCCAACGCGACAGCACCAATCCGATATGCGGCTTGCTGTTCATCACGCGCGCCTCCAGCACCGTCATCTCGGCCGAAATCGTGTCACCCGGGTAGACCGGCTTGAGCCAGCGCAGTTCATCGATGCCCGGCGAGCCGAGGCTGGACGACTCGTTCAGGTAGCCGTCG
>JBJMWF010000397.1:0-3756 GCA_045810265.1 Vitreoscilla sp.
CACAAAAACCATCCACCACACACAAACGAACTACTCCGCGACCGGCCGCGTGGCGAAGACCGCCAGGTCGCCGCGCGACAGCAGCATCGCCCGGCGGAAGTTCTCTTCCAGCATCGGTCCCAGCACGAAGCCCAGCACGATGGGCGAGAGCGGGAACTCGAGCGCCAGCAGGATCGCGCCGATCACGCCGAAGGCGCCGGCGATGGCCAGGTCGGCCAGGTTGTTGCGCGTGCTGTACACCCCGATCGCGATGAAGAACAGCGCCGACGGATACAGGTAACGGTAGTGCACGCGAAGCATCCGCACCCAGACGCCGATCAGCGGCACGTTCAGGATCACCAGCAGCACGTTGCCGATCCAGAAGCTGGCCACCAGGCCCCAGAAGATGTCGGGGTGGTCGGCGATGAGCTGCGGCCCGGGCTGGATGCCCTTCATGATCAGCGCGCCCAGGATCAGCGCCATCACCGGGTCGCCCGGGATGCCCAGCGACATCGTGGGGATGAAGTCGACCTGCGTCTTCGAGTGCGACGCCGCCTCGGGCGCCGCCACGCCTTCCAGCGCGCCCTTGCCGAAGCGCTCGGGCGTCTTCGACCACTTGCGCTCCAGCGCGTAGGCGATGAACGTGGTGATGGTGGGGCCGGTGCCGGGCAGCGCGCCGAACAGGGTACCCACCCCGGTTCCGCGCAGCATCGGCCAGAACGACTGCTTGACCTCGGCGAGGTTGGGACGCATGTCGCGCATGCGAACGCGCGCGTGCGACGGGCTGATCGTCGTGCGGTTGACGCTGACCAGGAAGTCGGCCACGCCGAACAAGCCCATCGTCAGGCCGCCCAGCTCGATGCCGTCGCGCAGCTCGGTCACGCCGAGCGTGTAGCGCGCGGTGCTGGTCATCTCGTCGGTGCCGACGGCCCCGCACAGCAACCCGAAGATCGTCATCGCCACGCCCTTCAGCGGCGAGCCGCGCGCCATCGTGGCGCCGGCCAGCAGGCCCAGCAGCATGATGGCGCAGGTGTCGGCCGGCCCGAAGCTGTTGGCGGCGCGCACCAGCAGCGGCGACAGGAAGATCATCACCACGATGCCCACCGACGCGGCAAAGAACGACGCCATCATCGTGATGCCCAGCGCCGTGCCGCCCTTGCCCTGCAGCGTCAGCGGATAACCGTCCAGGCAGGTCACCGCGTGCGGCGGATGGCTGGGCAGGTTCAGCAGGATCGCGCCGATCGCGCCGCCGTACTGCGAGCCGTAGAAGATGCCGGCCAGCATCAGGATCGCCGGCACCGGCGCGATCACGTAGGTCAGCGGCAGCAGCATCGAGATGGTCGACAGCGGCCCCATGCCGGGCAGCACGCCGATCAGGTTGCCCACCAGCACGCCGAACACGCACCACATCAGGTTGTCCGGCTGCAGCGCGATGCCGAAGCCGTACATCAGTTGCATCAGGCTGTCGTGCATGGCGCTAGAACGTGAACAGGGGCAGCGCCAGGTGCAGCCCGAAATGGAAGACGACCACGCCCAGCAGCGTCATCGGCGTGGCGAGCAGCAGCGCATCACGCACGCTGTTGTCGCGGTCGCCAAGGGCCGCGACGACGACCGACACGAACGACGCCGGCACCAGCCCGCCGTGCTGGCCCAGGACGACGAAGGAAAGCGCGCCGCCCAGGATGCACAGCCAGCCGCGCCACTGCACGGCCGGCCCCGCCAGATGCGCCATCTCGGCGGGCGCCGTCGCCAGGTGCGCGTCCGGCGCGCGCGTGGCCGTGGCCAGCAGCACCAGGCCGATCAGCACCAGCAGCGCTCCCAGCACGACCGGGTAGAAGCCCGAGCCCATCTGGCGCAGCGTGCCCATGCCGTAGCCCGTGCCGGCGAGCACGGTGGCCGCGCCGGTCGCCACCAGCAGCACGCCGCCCAGGCGATCCTTGGTCAACTTGTTCATGTGCGCGACTCTACCGTCCCGGCCCGCGACAATGCACGCTGGACAAGCAGGGAACCCCGCATGGGCATCGAGATCGAACGCAAGTTCCTGGTCGTCGGCGACGGCTGGCGCGCCGCGTCAGCGCTGCCGTACGCGCAGGGCTACCTCAACCGCGACAAGCAGCGCACGGTGCGCGTGCGCATCGTCCAGGACCAGGCCTGGCTGACCATCAAGGGCATCAGCGTCGGTGCGACGCGGGCCGAGTTCGAGTACGCGATCCCGGTGGCCGACGCCGAGCAGTTGCTGGCACTGTGCGACGGCCCGATCGTGCGCAAGACGCGCCGCGTTGTCGAGCATGCAGGCGCCCGCTGGGAGATCGACGAGTTCGAGGGCGACAACGCCGGCCTGGTGGTCGCCGAGATCGAGCTCCCCTGCGAGGACGCGCCGTTCGAGCCGCCGCCCTGGCTGGGCGCCGAGGTGACGCACGACGCGCGCTACTTCAACTCCAGCCTCGCGACCGCGCCGTATCGCACCTGGCCCGAGGCGCGCACCCGCGCCTGACGCGCCACCGCGCGCGAGGGCTTCCATTCGTGTGATGATGGGCGGCTGCCCCTCGCGCACTCCACAAGAAACACTCCGAGAAACGGACAAACCACATGGCCACCTCCCCCGACGTCACCAGCATGGCGCTGTTCTGCGACTTCGAGAACGTCGCGCTCGGCGTACGCGACACGCAGCACGAGAAGTTCGACATCAAGCTGGTGCTCGAGCGGCTGCTGCTCAAGGGCAGCATCGTCGTCAAGAAGGCGTACTGCGACTGGGACCGCTACAAGGGCTTCAAGTCGACGATGCACGAGGCCAATTTCGAGCTGATCGAGATCCCCCACGTGCGCCAGTCGGGCAAGAACTCGGCCGACATCCGGCTGGTGGTCGACGCGCTGGACCTCTGCTACACCAAGGCCCACGTCAACACCTTCGTGATCATCAGCGGCGACTCCGACTTCTCGCCGCTGGTCTCCAAGCTGCGCGAGAACAACAAGCAGGTGATCGGCGTCGGCGTCAAGCAGTCGACCTCCGACCTGCTGACCGCCAACTGCGACGAATTCATCTTCTACGACGACCTGGTGCGCGAGAGCGGCCGCCAGTCCAGCCGCCGCGAGGCGCGCCCTGCGCCGGCGCCCAGCCGCCGGCCGGCCGCGCCCGCCGCCAATCCCGAGGAGAACCGCCGCCGCGAGGAAGCCGAGGCGCGCCGCACCAAGGGCGTCGAGATGGCACTGCAGACCTTCGAGGCGCTGTACGCCGAGCGCGGCGACGGCGGCAAGATCTGGGCGTCGGTGCTCAAGGAAGCCATCAAGCGCCGCAAGCCCGATTTCAGCGAGTCGTACTACGGCTTCCGCAGCTTCGGCGGCCTGCTCGAGGAGATGCAGGCGCGCGGCTTCCTGAAGATGGGCCGCGACGAGAAGTCCAACGCCTTCGTGTTCCGCAGCGGCGGCACGGATTCCGCATCGTCCAACGGCGCCGAACCGGCAGCGGCGGTACCCGAGGTGCTGCCGGTGACGCATCGCGTCGGCGAGAGCGAAGCACGCGAACCGCGCAGCCGCGGAACGCGCTCGCGCGGCGGGCGCGGCAACACTGCCAAGCGCCATGACTTCGAGCCGACGCTGGCGGTCGAGCCGCCGGCCCAGGCCGCGCTCGCGTACGCCGACGAGGAAGACGACGACGCCGCCGAGCGCTTCGCCGACGCCGCCCGCGCCTCGCAGGCCGAACGCACCGTCAACCCGCCGTCCGAGCCGGCACCGGACGCCGACACCTACGTCGTCGACGAGGCCGGTGGCGACGCCGCG
>JBJMWF010000398.1:0-23183 GCA_045810265.1 Vitreoscilla sp.
GGTACCGACAGCCACACGCCGCACGTCGATGCGCTGGGCGTGATCGCCATCGGCGTCGGCGGCCTGGAAGCCGAGAACGTGATGCTGGGCCGCGCGTCGTGGATGCGGTTGCCCGACATCGTCGGCGTCGAGCTCACCGGCAAACCGCAGCCGGGCATCACGGCCACCGACATCGTGCTCGCGATCACCGAGTACCTGCGCAAGGAGAAGGTGGTCGGCGCCTACATCGAGTTCTTCGGCGAAGGCGCCGCGGCGCTGACCCTGGGCGACCGCGCCACCATCTCCAACATGACGCCCGAGTTCGGCGCCACGGCGGCGATGTTCTTCATCGACGACCAGACGCTCGACTACCTCCGGCTGACCGGCCGCGAGGCCGAGCAGGTCAAGCTGGTCGAGATCTACGCGAAGCAGGCCGGTCTCTGGGCCGACGCCCTGAAGACGGCCGAATACGAGCGCACGCTGCGCTTCGACCTGTCCAGCGTCGTGCGCAACATGGCCGGCCCGTCCAACCCCCACAAGCGGCTGCCGACGTCCGAGCTCGCCGCGCGCGGCATTGCCGGCCAGTGGGAGGACGTGCCGGGCCAGATGCCCGACGGCGCCGTCATCATCGCGGCCATCACCAGCTGCACCAACACCAGCAACCCGCGCAACGTGATCGCGGCCGGCCTGCTCGCGCGCAACGCGAACGCGCGCGGGCTCACGCGCAAGCCCTGGGTCAAGTCCTCGCTGGCGCCCGGTTCGAAGGCCGTGCAGCTGTACCTGGAAGAGGCCGGCCTGCTGCCCGAACTCGAGAAGCTGGGCTTCGGCATCGTCGCCTTCGCCTGTACCACCTGCAACGGCATGTCCGGTGCGCTCGACCCCAAGATCCAGCAAGAGGTGATCGCGCGCGACCTGTACGCGACGGCCGTGCTCTCTGGCAACCGCAATTTCGACGGCCGCATCCATCCATACGCCAAGCAGGCCTTCCTGGCCTCGCCGCCGCTGGTGGTCGCCTACGCCATCGCCGGCACGGTGCGCTTCGACATCGAGAAGGACGTGCTCGGCACCGACGCGAACGGCCAGCCCGTCACGTTGAAGGACATCTGGCCAAGCGACGAGGAGATCGACGCCATCGTCGCCTCCAGCGTCAAGCCCTCGCACTTCCGCCAGGTCTACGACCCGATGTTCAAGCTGCAGGTCGACTCCGGCGAGCAGATCAGCCCGCTGTACGACTGGCGCCCGCAAAGCACCTACATCCGCCGCCCGCCGTACTGGGAAGGCGCGCTCGCCGGCGAGCGCACGCTGCGCGGTCTGCGTCCGCTGGCGGTGCTGCCGGACAACATCACCACCGACCACCTGTCGCCGTCCAACGCCATCCTGGCCGACAGCGCGGCGGGCGAATACCTGACCAGGATGGGCCTGCCGGAAGAGGACTTCAACTCCTACGCCACGCACCGCGGCGACCACCTGACCGCGCAGCGCGCCACCTTTGCCAACCCGCAGCTAGTCAACGAGATGGCCGTGGTCGATGGCAAGGTGAAAAAAGGCTCGCTGACACGCATCGAGCCCGAGGGCCAGGTCGTGCGCATGTGGGAAGGCATCGAGACCTACATGCAGCGCAAGCAGCCGCTGATCATCATCGCCGGCGCCGACTACGGCCAGGGCTCGTCGCGCGACTGGGCAGCCAAGGGCGTGCGGCTGGCGGGCGTCGAGGTCATCGTGGCCGAAGGCTTCGAGCGCATCCACCGCACCAACCTCGTGGGCATGGGCGTGCTGCCGCTGGAGTTCAAGCCGGGCATCAATCGCCTGACGCTGGGCATCGACGGCAGCGAGGTGTTCGACGTCGTCGGCCTGCGCAGCCCGCGCGCCGACCTCACGCTGGTCATCCACCGCAAGAACGGCGAACAGCTGGAAGTGCCGGTGACCTGCCGCCTCGATACGGCCGAAGAAGTGTCGATCTACGAGGCCGGCGGCGTGCTGCAGCGCTTCGCGCAGGACTTCCTCGCGTCGACCGCCGAGGCTGCCTGAAAGACAAATCGATGTCCCAAGTTCCACAGACCAGGATCCCCGCGACCTATATGCGCGGCGGCACCAGCAAGGGCGTGTTCTTCCGCCTGCAGGACCTGCCGGCCAGCGCCCAGCAGCCCGGCCCCGCGCGCGACAAGCTGCTGATGCGCGTGATCGGCAGCCCCGACCCGTATGGCAAGCAGATCGACGGCATGGGCGGCGCCACTTCGAGCACCAGCAAGACGGTGATCGTCTCGCGCAGCACGCGCCCCGACCACGACGTCGACTACCTGTTCGGCCAGGTCGCCATCGACCAGCCATTCGTCGACTGGAGCGGCAACTGCGGCAACCTGTCCGCGGCAGTCGGGCCCTTCGCGATCTCGAGCGGCCTCATCGACGCGTCGCGTGTCCCGCAGGACGGCACGGCCGTCGTGCGCATCTGGCAGGCCAACATCGGCAAGACCATCGTCGCGCACGTGCCAATGACGGGCGGCCAGGTGCAGGAGACCGGCGACTTCGAGCTCGATGGCGTGACCTTCCCGGCGGCCGAGGTGGCGCTTGAATTCATCGATCCCGCGGCCGACGAAGGCGAGGGCGGCGGCGCGATGTTCCCCACGGGCAATGTCGTCGACGAGCTGGACGTCCCGGGCTTGGGCAAGCTCAAGGCGACCATGATCAACGCCGGCATCCCGACGATCTTCGTCGATGCCGAGTCCATCGGATACACCGGCACCGAGCTGCAGGACGCGATCAATTCCGATCCGAAGGCGCTTGCCATGTTCGAGACCTTGCGCGCGCACGGCGCGCTGCGCATGGGCCTGATCCAGCAGCTGGTCGAGGCGCGCACGCGGGCGCATACGCCCAAGATCGCGTTCGTCGCCAGGCCGGCCGACTACGTCGCCTCCAGCGGCAAGCGCGTGGCGGCCAAGGATGTCGACCTGCTGGTGCGCGCGATGTCCATGGGCAAGCTGCACCACGCGATGATGGGCACCGCGGCCGTCGCCATCGGCACCGCCGCGGCGATTCCGGGCACGCTGGTCAACCTCGCGGCCGGCGGCGGCTCGGATCGCACCGCGGTGCGCGTTGGCCATCCGTCGGGCACCTTGCGCGTCGGTGCCGAGGCGGTGCAGGTCGACGGCCAGTGGCAGGTCGCCAAGGCCTTGATGAGCCGCAGCGCGCGCGTCCTCATGGAAGGCACGGTCCGCGTGCCGGGCGACAGTTTCTAAGATTTCAGGATTCCCGATGTCCACTCGCAAGACCCTCAAGACCCTGGTCAACGCGCGCCGCGGCGTGCTGGTGCCGGGCGCCTTCAACGCGCTGTCCGCCCGCGTGATCGAGGACCTCGGCTTCGAGGCGATCTACGTCACCGGCGCCGGCGTCACCAACATGAACCTGGGCCTGCCCGACCAGGGCTTCATGGGACTGGCCGAGATCGCCGAAGCCACCAGCCGCATCCGCGACGCGGTCGGCCTGCCCCTGCTGGTCGACATGGACACCGGCTTCGGCAACGCCCTGAACACCTATCACGCCGTGCGCGTGCTCGAACGTGCGGGCGCCGACTGCATCCAGCTGGAAGACCAGGTCGCGCCCAAGCGCTGCGGCCACTTCTCGGGCAAGGAGGTCATCTCCACCGAGGAGGCGGTCAGCAAGATCAAGGCGGCCGTCGATGCGCGCACCGACCCCGACTTCATGATCATGGCCCGCACCGATGCGGCCGCCACGCACGGCTTCGAGGCCGCCGTCGAACGCGCGCAGCGCTTTGCCGAAGCCGGCGCCGACATCCTGTTCGTCGAGGCCGTCACCAAGGCCGAGGAGATCCGCGCGCTGCCGCAGCGCCTGGGCCCGCCGCAGCTGATGAACATGGTCATCGGCGGCAAGACGCCGATCTTCGGCGCCGAGGAGCTGGGCACGCTGGGCTACGGCATCGTGCTGTACGCCAACGCCGCGCTGCAGGGCGCGCTGGCCGGCATGCAGAAGGCGCTGACCGTGCTGCGCGACACCAAGCGCATCGACGAGGATCCCAACCTGGTGGCGCCCTTCGCGGAGCGCCAGCGCCTGGTCGGCAAGCCGGCGTGGGATGCGATGGAGAAGCGCTACACCTGAGCCTTGCGCCAGGACCAGCGCCGACATGACGACGCGCCGTCCACAGGACGCAGCCCGATCGATCGCGGATCGTGTCATCCTGCGCGCAGTCGCAGGATCCACGCGCCCCGTTGCGCTTCCTCCCGCGTGGATTCTGCGACTCCGCTTCGCTACGCGCAGAATGACAGCTTGGAGCGGGCGGCGGTACCGGGCAGTGGTCAGTACACCAGCGAGAACGTGAGATAGCCGGCACCGGCTTCGGCAAGGTGCTTGATTCCCGGCGTGCCTGCACTGATCCCGACGAACTTGACGCGCCGCTGGGTCTCCTGCGCGTGCTTCGCGAGCTCGAGGGCCGCGGCCATCCTCTCGTTGGCGTGCGGGGCGAGGTCGTTGTACGACAGCTCGATGTCCGCGCCGGCCGTCATGAGCGAACCGAGGTAGGCCGGTTTGAAGGTGGTGGTGTTGAGCACGTGATCTCCTCGCGGTTATCAGGCAAGCCCTGATCGCGTCGAAGTCTACGCCGCCGTGTCGGCGTGCGCACCTTGCCGGAGACAGAGGTGCCTGGCATGCTCTCGTCCGCGCTGCGATGCCGGCGACCGACACCCATTCGTCGCGGACGAGAACGTGCCTGGCGCCGATCGCAAGCGGGCCGGGTGTCAGGCATCCCCTCGAACGCGCTCGGCGCCGCGCCCTCCGGCCACCGCTTGGCGCGTTCCAAGGCGGTGCCAGACACCTCCGGCACGAGCCCGGCGTTTGCGCGATCCCGCACAGGCACTGTCCCCGCGGATCGTCCTAGCCCGAACGCGGCGCCCTCGCGCGCGTCACGCGCGCGGGCGCCGGCACCGGCTGCCTGGCGAGCTCCACGAAGGCCTCGAGGTAGTCGATCTCGAAGTCGCCCTCGCGCGCGCCCAGGAAGATCTGCTTGGCGATGCCGCTGCGGCCCAGGCGCAGCGGCACCACGGGCATCCGCTGGGCGTATTCGTCCGCCAGCCAGCGCGGCAGGGCGGCGACGCCGCGGTCGCTGGCGACCATCTGCAGCATGATGTCGGTCGTTTCGATGGCCTTCTGGCGCCGCGGCGTGATGCCGGCGGGCATCAGGAACTGCGTGTAGATGTCCAGGCGGTCGATCGCGACCGGGTAGGTGATCAGCACCTCCCTGGTCAGCTGTTCGGGCTTGACGTAGGCGACCTTGGCCAGCGCGTGGTCGCGGCCGACCACCAGCACCTGCTCGTAGTCGAACACCGGCTCGAAGCGCAGGCCCGGCTTGTACAGCGGGTCGGGCGTGACCAGCAGGTCGATCTCGTAGCCGAACAGGGCGCCGATGCCGCCGAACTGGAATTTCTGCTTGACGTCGACGTCCACGTCCGGCCAGCGCGCGAGATACGGCGAGACGATCTTGAGCAGCCACTGGTAGCACGGGTGGCATTCCATGCCGATGCGCAGGCTGCCGCGCTCGCCCTCGGCGTACTGGCCGATACGCGTTTCCGCCAACTCCAGTTGCGGCAGCACGCGGTTAGCCACCTGCAGCAGGTACTCGCCGGCCTGCGTCAATCGCAGGCTGCGGCCCTCGCGCAGCCAGATGTCCGTGCCCAGTTGCTGCTCCAGCTTCTTGATCGAATGGCTCAGCGCGGACTGCGTCAGGAACAGCGCCTCGGCCGCGGCCGTCAGCGAACCGAGCCGGTCGACCTGCTGCACGATGGCCAGGTGGATGCGTTCAAGCATGGCTTTTATCCATGAGTGAAATTGATCGAACCCTGAGAAACGACCATTTTACTTCATGGGATGTCGTGCCTACGATCGGGCTCTCCTGCCAACTTCGATTGCATGTCTCCCATGGTCACGACCCACAATCTCGGCTTTCCCCGCATCGGCGCGAAGCGCGAACTCAAGTTCGCGCTCGAGTCCTACTGGAAGGGCGAGTCGTCACTCGACGAGCTGAAGTCGCTGGGTGCGCAGCTGCGCCAGCGCCACTGGATCAACCAGGCCAATCTCGACCTGGTGCCCGTCGGCGACTTCTCGTTCTACGACCAGATGCTGGACATGAGCCTGACCCTCGGCAACCTGCCCGAACGCGTGCGCGGGTTCCATGGCGATCCGCTGGACAACTCGTTCCGCGTCGCGCGCGGCCGGTCGGCGCAAGGGGGTGACGATCATTCGGCGTGTTGCGGCGGCGTCGCGGCCGGTGAAATGACCAAGTGGTTCGACACCAACTACCACTACATCGTGCCCGAGTTCAGCGCCGGCACCGAGTTCCGGCTCGATGCCTCGCGTCTGCTCGAACAGCTGGCCGAGGCGAAGGCGCAGGGCGTCAAGGCCAAGCCGGTCATCGTCGGGCCGGTCACTTACCTCGCACTCGGCAAGGCCAAGGACGGGGCCGACAGGCTCGCGCTGCTGCCACGCCTGCTGCCGGTCTACGCGCAGTTGCTCGGCGAGCTTGCGGCGCAGGGCGTCGAGTGGGTGCAGGTCGACGAGCCGCTGCTGGTCACCGAGCTCGATGCCGACTGGCAGCACGCCTACAACACCGCGTATCACCAGCTCAAGAGCTGCGGCGTCAAGCTGCTGGTGGCGACCTACTTCGGCCAGCTGCAGGACAACCTGTACCTGGCGGCCAACCTGCCCGTCGCCGGCCTGCACGTCGACGCCGTCAACGGCCGCGGCGACGTCGTGCCGCTGCTGGGCATGCTGCCGGCCCACAAGGTGCTGTCGCTGGGCGTGATCAACGGCCGCAACATCTGGAAGACCGACCTCAATGGCGTGCTCGATTGGCTCGAGCCGCTGCGCGATCGCCTTGGCGACCGGCTCTGGATCGCGCCGTCATGCTCCTTGCTGCACGTGCCGGTCGACCTGGCCAGCGAGAAGAAGCTGGATGCCCAGCTCAAGTCCTGGCTCGCCTTCGCGCTGCAGAAGCTGCACGAGCTGCAGGTGCTGGCCACCGCATTGAACCTGGGGCGCGAATGGGCCCGCGACGCGCTCGCCGCCAACCAGGCGGCCGTCGATGCGCGCCGAGGTTCGCCGCTCGTGCATGACCCGGCCGTGCGGGCCGCGGTGGCCAGGCTGACGCCAAGCCTCGGGCGCCGCCACGGCACGTACGAGCAGCGCGCGGCCGTGCAGTCCGCGCTGCTGAAGCTGCCGGCCTTTCCGACGACCACCATCGGCTCGTTCCCGCAGACGCCCCGGATCCGCCACGCGCGCAGCGAGTTCAAGGCAGGGCGCCTGGACGCCGCCGGCTACAAGCTCGCGATGCAGGCCGAGATCGCGCGCAGCGTCCAGCAGCAGGAAGCGCTGGGCCTGGACGTGCTGGTGCACGGCGAAGCCGAGCGCAACGACATGGTGGAGTACTTCGGCGAGCAGCTCCAGGGCTACGCCTTCAGCGAGTTCGGCTGGGTGCAGTCCTATGGCTCGCGCTGCGTCAAGCCGCCCATCCTGTTCGGCGACATCTCGCGCCCCAGGGCGATGACGGTGGAGTGGATCCAGTACGCGCAGTCGCTCACCGCCAAGCCGATGAAAGGCATGCTCACCGGCCCCGTGACCATCCTGAACTGGTCCTTCGTGCGCGACGACCAGCCGCGCTCGGCGTCTTGCCTGCAGCTTGCGCTGGCCATTCGCCAGGAGGTGCTGGACCTGGAGAAGGCCGGCGTGCGCGTGATCCAGATCGACGAGGCCGCGTTGCGCGAAGGCCTGCCGCTGCGCAAGTCGCAATGGCAGGCGTACCTGGACTGGGCCGTCGAATCCTTCCGCATCGCGGCCAACGGCGTGCGCGATCAGACGCAGATCCACACGCACATGTGCTACTCCGAGTTCAACGACATCATCGCGGCCATTGCCGACATGGACGCCGATGTCATCACCATCGAGACCGCGCGCTCCGACATGGAGCTGCTGGACGCGTTCGACCACTTCAAGTACCCGAACCAGATCGGCCCCGGCGTCTACGACATCCACTCGCCCAACATCCCGACGCAGGCCCACATCGAGCAGTTGATGAACAAGGCGGCGCAGCGCATCCCGGCCGAGCGGCTGTGGGTCAATCCGGACTGCGGCCTGAAGACGCGCCAATGGGACGAGGTGATCCCCGCGCTGACCAACATGGTGGCCGCGGCCAGGGCCTTGCGGGCGGCGCACTGAGGCGGCTGGGACGCGCGCCGGGTCCACGCACCCGGTCCATCGGATCGCGGCGGTAGACTGCCGACTCCGATCGCCCTGGAGCCACAGATGCCTCGTATCCCGCTGACCGTCGACCCCGACCTGGACCTGGTGCTCGAACGCGTCATCGACGTGCCGCGTGCCCTGATGTGGGCCGCCTGGACCCGGCCCGAGTATCTCGTCAAGTGGTTCTGCCCGCTGCCATGGCAGACCACCGACTGCAAGATCGACCTGCAGCCGGGAGGCATCTTCCAGACGACGATGAAGGGCCCCGAGGGCCCTGGTTTCACGAACACGGGCTGCTGGCTCCAGGTCGTCGACAAGGAGCTGCTGGTGTGGACCGGCGCGCTGGGTCCGGGCTTCCGTCCGCAGGCCAAGGACCTGGTCGCCTCCGTGCCGTTCGTGATGACGGCCATCATCGCGTTGCAGGACGTCGAGGGCGGCACGAAGTACACCGCGATCGTGCGTCACGGCGACGCGGCGTCGCGCCAGGTGCACGAGCAGATGGGCTTTCACGCGGGCTGGGGCAAGGCGCTCGACCAGCTCGTCGAGCACGCCACGGCGGGCCACTTCGGATCCGCGAGTTGAGCGGGCTGGCGATCCGTCCCGTCGCCGGGTCGGATGCGGTCGCGCTGCTGCAATTCGAGCTGGCGCACCGGGCGTATTTCGAAAGCTGGGTCAATTCACGCGATCCACGCTTCTATAGCGAGGAAGGCGTCGCCGCCGCGATCGCCGGGGCCGAAGCCGCGTGGGCCGGCGACCAGGCGTTCCAGTACCTGATCGTCGAGGACGAGCGCATCGTCGGGCGGGTCAACCTCACGGCGGTGCGCCGCACGCACTTCCACTGCGCTGACCTGGGCTACCGCATCGGCGAGCAGGACGGCGGCCGGGGCATCGCGTCGCGCGCGGTGGCGCTGTGCCTGGAACAGGCCTTCGGCGCGCACCGGCTGGAGCGCATCGAGGCCATCGCGCGGCCCGAGAACCGGGGCTCCGTGCGCGTGCTCGAGCGCAACGGCTTCCGGCAGTTCGGCCACTCGCGGCGCAGCTTCCAGCTCGGTGGACGCTGGTACGACCGGCTGCTGTTCGAGCGCCACCGCGACGAGGCGTCATCAGGCTGACGCCGTCAGTCCGGTCGACCGGCCGGCGGCCGGGTCCATTTCAATACCATGGCCGCCAGGGCATCCCGGGTCAGCGGCTTGGGCAAGTGATCGTTCATCCCCGCGGCCAGCGCGGCGTCGCGGTCGGTGGACATCGCGTTGGCCGTGACCGCGATGATGGGCAGGCGGCGCGCGCCTTCGGCGCGGATGCGGCGCGCGGCCTCGTAGCCGTCCATGCCCGGCATCTGGATGTCCAGCAGCAGCGCATCGAACCCGCCCTCGCGGCATTGCGACACCGCCTGTGCACCGTCCAGCACGCAGTCGACCTGCGCACCCAGGCCTTCCAGCATCGCGACGACCACCTGCAGGTTGACCGGGTTGTCCTCTGCGACGAGCAGGCGCAGGCCGGCGAGCCGGCGTTCGCCGGCGTCGATCGAGGCGGCGGACGGTGCGGCGTCCTGGGCGGTGCGCGCGGGGGCCAGCGTCAGCTCGATGCGGAAGGTCGACCCGGCGCCGGGTGCGCTTTCGACCGACAGCTTGCCGCCCATCAGCGTGACGAGCTCGCGGCTGATCGCCAGGCCCAGGCCGGTGCCGCCGAAGCGCCGCGTCGTCGATTCGTCGGCTTGCGTGAAGGGTTCGAACAGCCGGTGCTGCGCCGCCTCGCTGATGCCGATGCCGTCGTCGCTCACCTCGAACGCCAGCCGATGGGACGTTGCATCGCCGCCCAGGCGCCGCGCCGACAGCCGCACATGGCCGCCGCGCTCGGTGAATTTCAGCGCGTTGTTGAGCAGGTTGGTGAGCACCTGGCGCAGGCGCGTCGGGTCGCCGTTGACGCGCTGTGGCAACGCGGGATCGAACTCGCCGTCGAGCGTGGTGCCGCTGGCCGTGGCGGTGGCACGGAACAGGGCCAGTTCGTCGGCCAGCAGCGGGGCCAGCTCGAAGTCCACCAGCTCGAGCACGACCTTGCCGGCCTCGATCTTGGAGACGTCCAGCACGTCGTTGAGCACGCGCAGCATCGTCTGCCCGGAGGCGTACGCGGCCGTGGCCAGCTCGCGCTGGCGCGCCTCCAGCGGCGTCTGCAGCAGCAGCTCCGTCATGCCAAGGATGCCGTTCATCGGCGTGCGGATCTCGTGGCTCATGTTGGCCAGGAACGAGGTCTTGGCCTGGCTCGCGCCGTCCGCGGCGGTCAGCGCAGCCTTGAGCTGCTCGAGGATCTCCCGCCGCCGCCGCAGCAGGCGCGCGATCCACAGCGCCAACGCGGCCAGCACGGCGTCGAAGGCCAGAGCGACCACGATGAGCCAGGCCGTCGTGCGGCGCCAGTGCGCCAGGATCAGCTCCTGGGTGGCGAGGATGCCGACCACGGTCGGGTAGCTGCGCGACACCGTCGGCGCGACCAGCCGCGTGCCGGCATCGGACGGATCGACCACGCGCGGGCCGGTCACCAGCGCGGTGCGCGGCGCGCTGCTGCCGGCCGCAGGGATCAACTGGAACATCGTGCCGCCGGCGAAGCTCTTGCCGACGTAGTCGTCCACCGGCGGCTGGCGCGCCAGCAGCAGGCCATCGCGGCGCAGCAGCGCGACGGAAACGCCCTCGCGCGCGGAATCGATGGACTCGTAGAAACGCTGGAAGTACTCGCACTGGATGCCGACGATCGCGATGCCGATCAGATGCCCGTCGACGCCGCGCAGCTTGCGGGCGAGGTAGAACGTCCAGTTGCCGGTGCCGCGGTTCTTGACGGGTGCCGACAGGTACACGCCCAGGCCGTCGTCCGCCAGATGCGCCTTCAGGTAGTCGCGGTCCGCCAGCTGGACCGGCGGCGTCGGGTACGAGCGCGAGAAGGTGATCAGGCGGCCGTCGGCCGCCACGACCGACAGCACGTCGATCTGCGGCAGGTCGCCCTGGCGCCGCCGCAGCAGCTCGAACATCTCGCGCGTGCCGGTCTTGCGGACGAGGTCGGCCTGGTCCACCGGCGCCGTCTTGTTGACGTCGTCGACCACGCGTTCCAGCACCGAGTCGGCGGCGGCCAGCGTCTGGTCGGCGTGCTGCGCGGCCATCTCCGACAGGTTGGCCAGGAAGAAGCGCCAGTCGTCGATCGCATCCTCGCGGCCGAGCCAGCATGCGAACGCGACCGCAGCCCAGGTCAGCAGGATCACGGCCGCGGTGGCCGCGAGCAGGGACCTGGCGTGGGGCGTCGGCAGTGCGGGGGCGGTAGGCGGGCCGGGCATCGGCTGATTGTGACCGGCTCCCGGAAACCCGTTCGCCGGTCGCTGGACCTTGAATTCCCGCCGCCCACCACCCACTTGCGAGCTCGAAGGAGAACGACATGGGTGCCAACGATGCCTTCCTGCAGGACGCCTACTCGCGCACGGTCAGCGAGGTGGTCGAGCGCGTCGGTCCGAGCGTGGCCGCCGTGCGCCTGCACGGCTCGGGCAGCGCGGACGACCGCCTGGGTGGAGGCTCCGGCTTCCTGTTCACGCCGGATGGCTATGTGCTGACGAACTCGCACGTGGTGCGCGCCGGCAAGCCGCCCACCGCGGCGCGGCCCGAATTGCGCCACCAGGTCTCGCTGGCCGACGGCCGCGAGTTCGACGCGCGCTGGGTCGGCGACGATCCGGACACCGACCTGGCGGTGCTGAGCATCGACGGACTGTCGCGCGGTTCGCTCGCGCATGCGCCGCTGGGCCGCTCGGCGGGCCTCAAGCGCGGCCAGATCGCGATCGCCATCGGCAATCCGCTGGGCTTCGAGCACACGGTCACGGCCGGCATCGTGAGTGCGCTGGGCCGCAGCATGCGCACCAGCACCGGCCGCCTGATCCCCGACGTGATCCAGACGGATGCCGCACTGAACCCTGGCAACTCGGGCGGCCCGCTGCTTGATTCCAACGGCGAGGTGATCGGCATCAACACCGCCATCATCCGCGGCGCGCAGGCGATCTGCTTTGCCGTGGCGGTGGACATCGCCGGCTGGGTGATCCCGCAACTGCTGCAGCACGGGCGCGTGCGGCGCGGCTACCTGGGCGTCGCCGGGCAGACGCAGGAACTGCACCGGCGCGTCGTGCTCACCTACGAGCTGCCCGATCCGACGGGCGTGCGCGTGATGAGCGTCGAGCCGGGCAGCCCCGCGGCGCAGGTTGGCGTGCGCGAGGGCGACGTCATCGTCGGGCTCGACGGCGTCGCGATCCCGACCGTCGACGCCTTGCACCAGACGCTGGACGCGAGCCGCGTCAATCGCGACTGCGTGCTCAAGGTGATCCGCGGCGTGCGCGCGCCGGTGCCGATGTACCTGACCGTGCGGCCGATGGAGGTGCTGCGTTCCTGAGGTAATATACGGTCCGTATACGGATCATATAAAGGAACGCTGCCATGGGCATCGTCAAGATTTCCGACCTGATGCACGACAACGTGCGCGACGCCAGCGACGCCCTGAGCCGCTCGATCAACGCCCAGGCCGAGCACTGGTTGCGCGTGGGCATGCTGTCCGAGCTGCACCCCGAGCTGACCTACGGCGACATCTGCCAGCTGATGCTGCGCAGTGCGCGCACCGGCGCGGGCGAGCTGTCGTTCGTCAAGCCCGAGGTGGCCACCGCTGCGTCGGTCACCGCGCGCAAGGCCATCCGCAAGGCGGCCCGATGAAGCGCGGCGAGAACCTGGTCAAGACGCCCGAGCAGATCGCCATGGCCCGGGCCGCCGGCGCGCTCGCCGCCGACGTGCTGCGCATGATCGCGCCGCACGTGAAGGCCGGCGTCACGACGGACGAACTCGATCGGCTGTGCCACGACCACATCGTCGACGTGCAGAAGGCGATTCCGGCCAACGTCGGCTACCACGGCTTTCCCAAGACGGTGTGCACCTCGGTCAACCACGTGGTCTGCCACGGCATCCCCGGCGACAAGGTGCTCAAGGACGGCGACATCGTCAACATCGACGTGGCCGTCATCAAGGACGGCTGGTTCGGCGACACCAGCCGCATGTACTGCGTGGGCGCGCCCAGCGTGCTCGCCAGGCGGTTGATCGACACGACCTACGACGCGATGTGCGCCGGCATCCGCGAAGTGCGCCCTGGCGCCAGGCTGGGCGACGTGGGCGCCGCGATCCAGAAGGTCGCCGAGAAGGCCGGCTTCAGCATCGTGCGTGACTACTGCGGCCACGGCATCGGCCAGATCTACCACGACGAGCCGCAGGTCTGCCACTTCGGCCGCCGCGGCGAGGGCCTGCAGCTGCGCGAGGGCATGGTGTTCACGATCGAGCCCATGGTCAACGCCGGCAAGCCGGGCACGCGCGAGCTGGCCGACGGCTGGACGGTGGTCACGCGCGACCACTCGCTGTCGGCGCAGTGGGAGCACATGGTGGCCGTCACGCATGACGGATTCGAGGTATTGACACCCTGGCCCGACGGCACCGGCGCCTATCCCGCGATCGCCTGACCGCTCGCGGCGAGCTCCAGCTCGACCGGACGCACGCGTGTAATTGCTGACGTTGGCGCGCCGCGCGCGTTGGCATACTCCGCGCTCCGACCTTGTCCTGGAGCTTCCGATGCCCCGTTCGATCCCGGCGCTGCGCGCGACCTTCGCCGCCCTGGCCGGCGCCTGCGGCCTCGCACATGCCGCCCTGACCGCACCCGCGGTCGCTCCGGCCCGTGCCGCCAGCGATACCTACTTCGGTACCACCGTCACCGACAGCTATCGCTACATGGAGGACCTGTCGTCGCCCGAGGTCAAGCAGTGGGCGCACGCGCAGGCCCAGTTCGCCCGCGCCACGCTGGACGCGATCCCGGGCCGTGCGAAGCTGCTGGCGCGCATCAGCCAGCTCGAGGCCTCCGTCCCTGCCCGCGTGAGCGAGGTCAAGCTCAGCGCCGGTGGCCTGGTCTTCCTCGAGAGGCGGCTGGCCGGCGACGAGCAGGCCAAGCTCGTCGTGCGCAAGGGCTTCAAGGGCGAGGATCGCGTGCTGGTCGACCCGCAGGCGCTCGCCAACGCCACCGGCCTGCCGCAGGCGATCGAATTCTTCGCGCCTTCCCACGACGGGCGGTTCGTCGCCTACGGGCTGTCCAGGGCCGGCTCCGAGCAGACGGTGATCCACGTCATCGACGTCGCCACCGCCAAGGAGCTGATCACGCCGATCGACCGCGCGCAATACAGCGACGCCACCTGGGCTGCCGACGACAGCGGCTTCTTCTACATGCGCCAGCGCCCGCTGGCCAAGGACGCGCCCGAGAGCGAGAAGTTCGTCGGCCAGACCGCGTTCTTCCACCGCATGGCCGGGCACGCACCGGACCAGGCCGTGCTCGTCGCCGGAACCGACGAGCACCTGAAGATCGCGCCCGAGGAATTCCCTTTCGTCGCCCCCATCGCCGGCACGCGCTGGGCGGTGGCGGTCCCGGGCAACGGCGTCGCCAACGAGTTCGACCTCTACGCCGCGCCGCAGGCCCGGGCGCTCGATCCCGGGTTGAAGTGGCGCAAGCTCTTCGGCCGCGAGTCCGAGGTGACGGACTTCGCCATCCACGGCGACGACCTCTACGTGCTGACGCACCAGGGCGCGTCGCGCTTCAAGGTGCTGCAGACCAGCATGACGCACCCGGACCTGGCACTGGCCCGCGTGGTGGTGGCGCCCGGCCGCGAGGTGGTCGACCGCATCGCCGCCGCCAAGGACGCGTTGTACGTGCAGACGCGCGACGGCGTCGCCGGCAAGCTGTACCGGGTGGGGTATGGCAAGGACGCGCAGCCGGTCGCCGTGACGCTGCCCGTCTCCGGCGCCATCAGGATCGTCGACACCGACCTCAGCCGGCCCGGCGTGATCGTGGCCGTCGATTCGTGGACGCACGACAGCGCGTACTACCGCATCGGGGCGCGCGACGACCAGATCGCCGACACCGGCCTGCAGCCCGCAGGCCCGTTTGGCGCCCCGGACGACATCGAATCGCGCGAAGTGCTCGTCAAGAGCCACGACGGCCTCGAGGTGCCCTTGTCCATCGTCTATCCCAAGGCCATGAAGCTGGACGGCAGCAATCCGCTCGAACTGCATGCGTACGGGGCCTACGGCATCACGAACACCCCGGCCTACCTGCCGCGCCAGCTCGCCTGGTACGAGCTGGGCGGCGTGCAGGCGACCTGCCACGTGCGCGGCGGCGGTGTCTTCGGCGAGCAGTGGCACCTGGCGGGCAAGGGCTTGACCAAGCCGAATACCTGGAAGGACCTGATCGCCTGCGGCGAATACCTGGTCAAGCAGGGCTACACGAGCCCGGCCCGGATGGCCATAGACGGCCGCAGCGCCGGCGGCATCGCGATCGGCCGTGCCATGACCGAGCGCCCCGACCTGTGGGCGGTGGCCGTGCCGGAGGTCGGTGCGCTCAACTCGCTGCGCGAGGAGCTGCAGTCCGGCGGCCCGGCCAACATCCCCGAGTTCGGCAGCGTCAAGGACAAGCAGCAGTTCAACGGCTTGCTGGAGATGGACTCGTTCCACCACGTCGAGGACGGCGTCAGATACCCGGCCACCTTGCTGATGCAGGGCTACAACGATGCGCGGGTGTCGGCGTGGGAGTCGATGAAGATGGCCGCCCGCCTGCAGGCCGCGACGGGCTCGGGCAAGCCGGTGCTGCTGCGCATGGACTTCGACGCCGGCCACGGCCCGGGCGCCACCAAGTCGCAGTTGCAGGAGCAACTGGCGGACAAGTGGAGCTTCATGCTCTGGCAGTTCGGGGATGCGCGGTTCCAGCCGGCTGGCCGATGAAGACGGGCATGGATGGCTCACGCGCGCGCGGGGGCGCCGCCGGCCGCTAGCTGCCGGATCCAGCTCCCGACGCGGTCGCCAGCGGCACCTGCGCCGCCTTCAGCTCGGCCACGGCGCCCTCGTACTCATGGAAGTTCGGCGGGCATTCCTTGGCGGCCAGCCTGAACAGCGCGGCGGCGTTGCCGCGCCGGCGCAGCAGCGCGTCCTCGGCCATGTAGAAGTGGGCCTCGCAGAGCTGGGAGACGTCGTGCGCCTCCTGCGATTTCTTGGCGATCTCGAGCAGCGTGGACGCGTCGATGGTGCCATGCAGGAAATCGACGACCGGGCCCGGCCACGGCACGCCGGTGCCGGGCGACGTGCCGGGGCCGAGCGCGCCGC
Source organism: Vitreoscilla sp. (assembly GCA_045810265.1). Classification (GTDB taxonomy): domain Bacteria; phylum Pseudomonadota; class Gammaproteobacteria; order Burkholderiales; family Burkholderiaceae_C; genus Scleromatobacter. The sequence goes on from JBJMWF010000398.1 coordinate 16,410, forward strand.
TGGCGCGCTCGACGCCGTCCAGGCGCGCCAGCGCCAGGTAGCGCCACAGGCGCCAGTAAGTACCGTCCGGCGCCGGCGGCGCGCGCGTGGCCAAGGTGGCGGCGGCGTCGCCGAAGCGGCGCTGCAGGAACTGCGTCGAGCCGATCACGAACGGATCCTCGGGACGTGGCGCCAGCGCGTGGGCGGCCTGGTAGTCGGCCAGCGCGCCGGCGTAGTCGCCACCGTTGTTGCGCACGATGCCGCGCAGGCGCAGGGTGACGGGCGAGTGGGGATCGAGTTGCAGCGCCCGGTCGACGTCGCTGCGCGCGGCGGCGAAGTCGGGCCTGGCGACGTCGATGGTGGCGCGCATCTCCCAGGCCAGCGGCGCGTCTGGCCGCTTGGCGAGCACGCGGTCGACGTCGGCCAGCGCGGCGACGTAATCGCGTCTGGCGATCGCCAGTTCTGCGTGCGCCATCGCCAGCCCGACGTCGTCCGGCGCCGCCTTGGCCGCCGCCTCGATGCCGGCCGGCGTCAGCTGGTTGGCCAGCTTGAGCGCCAGCGCCGTGCGGCCCATGGCGAAGCGCAGGTCCTGCGGCGAGAACTGGTCGGCGCGCGCGAGCGCGGCCAGCGCCGCGTCGTTGCGGCCGGCGCTGCGCTCGCCCTCGGCCTGGCGCGCCAGCGCGGTGGCGCAGGCGTGGTTGGCGGCGCGGTCGGCGCTCGGCGCCTGGCACTTGTCGGGAGCAGCCGTTGCGGACGCGGGAGCCGAGGCCGCGGGGGCGGCGGTGTCGACGGCGGTGGCCTGCAACGACAGCGAGGCTGCGAGCAGGGCGATCGCCGCGCGAAAGAAGACGTTCATGCGATGGGAGACCGATGAGCACGGAGTGTGCCGATGCGCCGATCTTGCCATGCGTCTGGCAGGGCGGGGCGGGGCCTGGTGAAGGCGGCCGACGGTTCGTCATCGAGACGTCACGCGAACTTGCGACGATGACAGGTTTGCCGAAGCTTGCGGCAAGTCGAGATTCTTCTTGATGGACCTTCGCTACGGCTCCGACCCCAACGGCCTGATCTGCGGTTATCTGTTCGCGGGCGATGGCCGGGGCGTCGCCATCGACCTGCCGCGGGCGCTCGCCTGGCTGGCCGACCCGTCGTCGCTCGGGCCCCGCGACTTCATCTGGCTGCATTTCAACCTCACGGATGCCGGGGCCGAGCCCTGGATCGCACGCAACCTGGCGGTCGCGCCCGAGTTCTTCGCCGCGCTGCACGAGGGCTCGCGCTCGACCCGCATCGAGGACGCCCGCGATACGCTGGTGGCGGTGGTCAACGACGTCTCGTTCGAGTTCTCGTTCGATCCGTCGCAGATCGAGACGCTGTGGGTCAACGTCGGCCCGCGCATGGCGATCACCGCGCGCGTGCATGCGTTGCGCTCGATCGACCGCCTGCGCCAGGCCGTGCGCGATGGCGTCGTCTTCCGCTCGTCGCTGCTGTTCCTCGACCGCCTGCTGCAGGACCAGGGCGACGTGCTGGTGCGCATCGTGCGCCAGGCCACCTTGCAGGTCGACGACGTCGAGGACAAGCTGCTGGTGGGCCGCCTCGGCGACAAGCGCGAGGACCTGGGCAAGCTGCGTCGCGTGCTGGTGCGCCTGCAGCGCCTGCTGGCGCCCGAGCCCGGCGCGCTGTTCCGGCTGCTGCGCCAGCCGCCGCCGTGGACGGACGAGGTCGACCTGGACGCGCTGCGCCAGGCGACCGAGGAGTTCTCGCTGGTGCTGCGCGACCTGGCCGCGCTGCAGGAACGCATCAAGCTGCTGCAGGACGAGATCGCCGCGCAGGTGGGCGAGCACACCAATTCCAGCGTGTTCACGCTGACCGTGGTGACGGTGCTGGCGCTGCCGATCAACCTGGTGGCCGGCCTGCTGGGCATGAACGTCGGCGGCATCCCGCTGGCGCAGGATCCGCATGGCTTTGTCTGGGTCGCGGCGATCGTCGTGGGCTTCACGGCGCTGGCCGGCTGGCTGGCGTTCCGGCGGCGGGACTGAAGGGCCGGGTCGGTTCAGCCGGCGTTGTCCGTGTCGCGGCCGATCGCGCGCCTGGTCTGCCGCCAGCGCGGAAGCAGCATCCCCACCTGGGCGCGATACGTGCGGTAGCGCTCGCCGAAATCATGGATGAGGTCGCGCTCCTCGAACGCGATGCCCACCAGGATGTACAGGCTCAGTCCGCCGGCGAGCAGCAGGTGCCCGGCTGTCATGACCGGCACCGACCAGAAGCCGAGCAGGAAGCCCAGATACAGCGGATGGCGCACCTGGCGGTAGAGGAACGGCGTGCGGAAACCGGCCTGGACGAGCGGGCGGCCGGTCATCGACGAGAACACCTGGCGCAGGCCGAACAGTTCGAAGTGGTCCAGAAGGAAGGTGCTCACGCCGGCGATGAGCCAGCCGAGCCCGAACCCGCCCCACAGCAGCGCCACGCCGGCGGGCCGTTCGACCCGCCAGACGACCGGCACCGTGATCGGCACCCACAGCCACATCATCAGCGCCAGCACGAGGCAGCTGGCCACGACGAAGGTGCTGCGTTCGACGACGGGCGCCACGACGCGGGCCCACGCGCGCTTGAAGCCGCGCCGCGCCATCACGCTGTGCTGGACGCCGAACAGCAGCAGCAGCGCCAGATCGACGGCCAGCGCGCGCGGCCAGGGGGCGGTGCTGCCGCTGTCGACGGACTTGGGGACGACGAGATCGGCGCAAAAGCCGATGAAGTAGAGCAGGACGAGCTGGAACGCCGCATAGGCGGCCAGGCCGTACAGGAGACAAAGCAGTTTGCGCATGGGCTGGTTTCCTTGCATGACGACGCAGCGGTGCCCCCGGGTCCTGCAGGCAGGCGTGATTCGGTCGGAGGCCGGGGCCACGTTAGGTCTTGGCCGTCCCTCCAGCGTCCCTTCGCACGGTCGCCCTCGCAGCGGCTATAAACGCCCCATGCCGTCTCGCCGCGCACCGCCCTCGCTGGAACTGCAGGTCTTCGGCGTTCCCGCGGCCATTGTCCAGGGCCGCGAGGTCGCGCTCGCCCTGCAGCGTGGGGTGGCGCTGCTGGCCTATCTCGGGTTCAACAGCGGGCCGGTGCCGCGCGCGCACCTGGCGGCGCTGCTCTGGCCCGAGGCCGACGAGCCGCTGGGCCGCACACGCCTGCGCAGGCTGGTGTACACGGTCGAGACCGCGCTGCCGCTCAAGGTCATCGCGGCCGACGACACCGCGCTCTGGCTGGTTCCCGGCGCCGTCGACATCGACTTGCTCCGGTTCGCGCGCTTCGCCCGGCAAGCGGTGTCGGCGCAGGACTTCGACCCCGCCCTCGTGAAAGAGGCGCGCGAGTGGGTCGTGCGGGCCCGCCATCCGCTGCTCCAGGGCATCGCGTTCGACTCCGGTGCGTTCGACGACTGGGTCAGGTCGACCGCGCTCGAGCACGAGAACCTGCTGTCACGCCTGCTCGAACGCCTGGTCGACGCGCTCGGCCGGCGAGGCGAGGACGCCGCGGCGCTGGAACTGGCAGAGGTCCTGGTCGGGCTCGACCCGTTCCGCGAACCGAGCCACGTCCTGGTGATGCAGTTGCATGCACTGCAGGGCCACGCTGCCGGCGTCACGGCCGCGTACATGCGCTGCGCGCAGATGCTCAGGGCGGAATTCGGCATCGCCCCCGGCCCGCGCACCGAGCGGGCCTACCTGGCGATGAACGCCGACCTGGAGCGCCTGTCATCCGGTCCGACGGCGCGGCCGGTCGTGCGCTACGCGCCGGCCCGCCTCGGCGCGGTGGCCTACACGGTGCTCGGATCGGCTGACCGGACGCTGGTGATCTCGCCCGGCTTCGTGTGCCACATCGAGATCGCGCTGGAGCACCCGGCGCTGCGTGCTTTCGTCGAGGCGTTGGCACGGCACTTCAAGGTCATCCTGTTCGATCGGCGCGGCCTCGGCCTGTCCGAGCGCCTGGGCGCCACGAACACGCCGGCGTCGCTGGCCGCCGACATCGCGGCGATCCTCGACCACGAGGACGTGCCCAGCGCCTGGCTGTTCGGATCCTCGGAAGGCGGACTTGGCGCGCTGCGGCTCGCCCTCGACGCGCCCCACCGCGTCGACGGCCTGTGCCTGTTCGGCTCGCTGGCGCGCGGCTCGGCCGCGGCCGACTACCCCTGGGCCTTGCCTGCAGCCGCCTACGACGTCTGGCTGCAGCGGCTGGTCGCCGGGTGGGGCGGCCCGGTGGGCATCGAGACCTTTGCCCCGAGCGAGAAGGACGATCCGACGTCGCGCGCCTGGTGGGCTCGACTGGTGCGGCATGCGGCGTCCCCGGGCGCGCTCGGGACGATCCTGGCCGGCCTGCGCGATGCCGACCTGCGCGCCGAACTGCACCGCGTCGCCACGCCCACCCTCGTGATGCACCGGCGCGGAGACCGGGCAGTGCGATTCGAGGCCGGCCAGCACCTGGCGCGCCATATCCCGGGCGCGTCCTGGTGTCCGCTCGAGGGCGTCGACCACTTCTGGTGGGCCGGCGACACCGCGCCCGTCCTCGAGGCGATCCTGGCGTTCAGCGCGCGCTGACGCCGCTCAGCGGCCGTAGACGTCCGGCACCATCATCTCCTCGGGCACCGCCTGGCGCGAGTAGTGCTCGTGGCGCAGGCGTTCCGGCAACTGGACGGCCGGGTGCTCGATCTCGCTGTAGGGGAACTGCTGCAGCAGGTGGTGGATGCAGTTCAGCCGCGCCAGCTTCTTGTCGACCGCCTGCACCACCCACCACGGCGATTCGGCGCTGTGCGTGCGCTCCAGCATCACTTCCTTGGCCTTGGTGTACTCCTCCCAGCGGCGGCGGCTCTCGAGGTCCATCGGGCTCAGCTTCCATTGCTTGAGCGGATCGTGGATGCGGCCCAGGAAGCGCAGCTCCTGCTCGTCGTCGGTGATCGAGAACCAGTACTTGATCAGCTTGATGCCCGAGCGCTGCAGCATGCCCTCGAAGGCCGGCACGGAGCGGAAGAACTCCTCGTATTCGTCGTCGCTGCAAAAGCCCATCACGCGTTCGACGCCGGCGCGGTTGTACCAGCTGCGGTCGAACAGCACCATCTCGCCGGCTGCCGGCAGGTGCGCGGCGTAGCGCTGGAAGTACCACTGCGTGCGTTCGCGGTCGTTGGGCGCGGGCAGGGCGACGGTGCGGCAGACGCGCGGATTCAGGCGCTGGGTGATGCGCTTGATGACGCCGCCCTTGCCGGCGGCATCGCGGCCCTCGAACAGGATCACCACCTTCTGGCGCGAGGCCGCGACCCAGTCCTGCAGCTTGACCAGCTCGCCCTGCAGGCGAAACAGCTCGCGGAAATAGCGCACGCGCGCGGCGGCGTCCTCGCCGCTGGCGTCCAGCGGGTCGGCCACCAGTCGGTCCTCCATCTCCATCTCGATCTCTTCGTCGTAGCCGTCGATGAGCTCGCGCTCGATGCGGCGGCGCATCGCGTCCTGGTCGAACAATGCATTCATGCTGGCGATCCTGCTCAGAACAACTTGGTGAACATCCAGTACAGGCTGCCGGACAGCAGCACGGCGGCCGGCAGGGTCAGCACCCAGGCCATGGCCAGGTTGCGGATCGTGGACCATTGCAGGCCGGAACGGTTGGCGGCCATGGTGCCGGCGACGCCCGACGACAGCACGTGCGTGGTCGACACCGGCAGGCCGAAGTTGTCGGCCAGCCCGATGGTGAACATCGCCACGAGTTCGGCCGACATGCCCTGCGCGTAGGTCAGGTGCGTCTTGCCGATCTTCTCGCCCACCGTCACGACGATGCGCTTCCAGCCGACCATGGTGCCCAGGCCGAGCGCGATCGCCACGGCCACCTTCACCCACAGCGGGATGAACTTGGTGGCGGCGTCGATCTGCTTCTTGAACGCCATCAGGTGCGTGTGGGTGTCCGGGTCCAGCCTGACGTGCGCATCCTTGTCGACCAGGCGGATGGTCTCGGAGGCCAGGTACATGTCGTTGCGGACGTTGGCGACGGCCGCGGCCGGCACCTTGGCCAGTGTGTCGTGCTGCTGCACCTGGTCGCCGATCGAGCCGGCGATGGCGGCCAGCGCGGGCAGGGTGGTCGGCTCGACCGCCTTGGTGCGGACATAGCGTGACAGCGTCGCGCGCGCGTCCGCCGGCGTGGCGCCGGGCGAGGTGCGCTCGAGCGAGGCCTGGGCCACGTGGGCGATGGTCGCGAACTGGGTGGTCTGGTCGGCCGGCATGGCGCGGTTCAGTGCATACGAGATCGGCACCGTGCCGACCAGGATCAGCATGATCAGGCCCATGCCCTTCTGGCCGTCGTTCGAGCCGTGCGAGAACGACACGCCGGTGCAGGTCAGCACCAGCAGCGCGCGGATCCACAGCGGCGGCGGCGCGGAGCCCTTGGGTGCCTCGTAGAGCGCCTTGTTGCGGACCAGGACGCGCAGCGCAAGGAGCAGCAGCGCCGAGACGCCGAAGCCCACCAGCGGCGACAGCAGCAGCGAGTAGCCGATCTTGACCGCCTGCGCCCAGTCGACGCCGCTGGTGCCGTCGCGGCCATGCATCAGTGCATTGGCCACGCCCACGCCGATGATGGAGCCGATCAGCGTGTGCGACGACGAGGCCGGCAGGCCCAGCGCCCAGGTGCCCAGGTTCCACACGATGGCGGCGATCAGCAGCGCGAACACCATCGCGAAGCCCGCGCTCGAACCGACCTGCAGGATCAGCTCGACCGGCAGCAGCGAGACGATGCCGAAGGCCACCGCGCCGCTGGAAACCAGCACGCCCAGGAAGTTGAACA